>CANOBK010000025.1 GCA_947564265.1 uncultured Caryophanales bacterium | reverse complement strand
TTGAAATCTTTCTGTCTTTGATCATCTGGTCATAAACAGCTTCATCGAATTTTTCTCCTAACTTCTTTCCTTTATTAATTTGGTTTAGAATTTGATTATTTCCGAAAATTCTAACTTTTTAAATATTCTTCTAAAAGCCATTGAGAATTTATAATGGCTTCTAACATAGCAATTTCCCATGTATTTGTCTCTTTCTCTTTTCTACTCTCTATTTCGCTCTTTATATCCTTGATAAACTCTTCATTTCCATAAAATAAAAGCTTTTCTTTAAAGTATTTTTTCTTATTTTGAAACTCTCTTGATGCATTTGCAGAATACAATTCTGCTAATTTAAAAACTTCAAAATGATGAACTAAGCGATTATAATCTTCTGTAATTAACTTCTCAGTTTTTGCGACCGAAAAGAAAAAAGAGGGTTCTTCATTAGGAATCACTTCAGCTTTTAACCATTCTATTTTTGAAAAATCGTCATAATAAGGATGTATAATCATTTCGTCATATCGATTAATATCTTCATCAAGTTTATTATGATTACAGTTAAAACAAGCGGGTATCAAATTTAAAGGTGTGATAGAAAAAATAGGATAATTACTTTTAGGAAGATAGTGATCTAACGTCTCTACTCTTTCATGTCCGCAATAAGGGCATTTATCAAATTTAGTATTTGCCTTTATCTGATTATAGTACTTTCTTCCTTCTTTGCTCTTAACCAATTTTTCTTCATATAAATATATTAAATCGTTTTTTTTCTCTTCATTTTTGTTTAAATCATTTGAATTCAAGATATATAATTGTTGCTTAGACCCTAACTCATCATATTTATTTTCGAACTCTATTAATTCATTTCTATATTTTTTAATGGATTCTTTTCGATTATTGCTATTCCTCATAGAATTAATTAAGACATCTACTACTTCGCTAACTTCTAGCTGAGGCTTTTCAAGTTTGATCATCCTCTTGCTCCTTAGCATAAATGTAGCCTTTTAGTATTGATTTGGCTTCAAACCCTAATTGATTATCAAATTGTTCAATGGCTTTATCATAATTTTTATATTTATCCGCTACGTCTTTTAAAACAGTATAAAAGCCCGAACGTGTAACTTCATAACCGAATACTTCGCTTATTAGAGTGCCAATATTTTCACCAAATGTTTCGTTTTTTAAACGCACAGCACAAATATCATTATCCCCATAGCGTCTTAACATCCAAACACATTGTTTTGGAACTTCTTGTAATACTATTGGCGAATGTGTAGCAATAATCGCTAATCCATTTTTAAAAATTAATAATTCTGATAAGCATCGGATAAAGCTAGACAAAAGAGGAGGATGAAGATATTGTTCTGGTTCATCCATGATTATTAATGTTTTTTCTGATACTAGTTCTATAAGTTTAGTAATTGTAAGTAGAACAATCTTATGACCTGAACTTAAAGAACTAAAAGAAGACAGTAGTGGATCTTCTTGAGCTTCCGCATTCAAAGTAGTTTCTGTTTTCCAATTACGAACATCTAAATCTTGAAATGAATAATCTCCACAAGTCAAAATATCAATCATCTGTTGCCAAAGCGTATGTTTATCAGTATTTTCAAATTTTCGAAAACTTATGTAGAATTCTTTCGCAAAATCTTTGTTTGTTTTGATCTTTCCATCATTAGTTAAAACTCCGATCCGTTCAAATGGCAAATCTCCGGACTCTTTTTTTACTAAATTATCAAAGGTTGAAAAATCATCAAATACACTAAATGATATATAAACTAAATTAACTATTTCTTTTTTAAATTCACCATTATTTTCTGTATCTTTTGAAAAAAACCACTTAATCATATTCATTAATAAAGTGGTTTTTCCTACCCCATTCTTTCCAATCAACACATGAACATTAGTTGACGGATTTGATTTAGGTTTAACTTTAAAAGTTAAAGAATCTCCATCTATAGTCAATGGATATTCAAATTCATAAGAAGATAACGGAGCCCCTCCGCGTGCAATTCTATTAATTTGTCCTTTAATTGAACGAACAGAATATTCTCGTAATAAAGATATATTAGTTACCTCCTCAGATTTATATGTATCAAATATATCAGTATTATAAGCCATATCATTCAAGCCTTTAAAAAAAGCTTCTCTAAAGCCATTTATTTCTGTTTCATTGATGAATGTATTAAATTCCATATAAAAAACAATACTGAATCCAATCGAAAAGTACTCTTCAGAAAGTGCCTCAAATGATGAAGGCAACTCAGGAATCCCATCTTTCAGATCCTTTTTCCCTATTTTTATTCTTCCTAATCTATATTCATTTTCATCTTTATCATAATAATACACATTATATGTAGTTTCATATTGAAACCAGTCATTCCATGAATCATGTTGTAATCTAACACATTCTTTTTCTTTTACAGCTCCAACATTAAATTTCATCTTCTTTAATCTCTTTCTTTCCTGATCCCTCTATATCGATATTTAAGTAAAAGTTATTGCTTTGCTCATTGTTATTATTTTTCATTCGACAACCCATCCTGCTTCATCAGGACCTCCATTGTTGAAATATCAGATCGGATATCCAGTTCCCTATCTTCATAAAACTGGTCCAGCAGATTATCAAATGATTCATTGATCTTATCCAAAGCGGTTTCAATATCCTTTTTTGTTCTGTTCAGACTTTTTCCTCTAATCTTTTTTCCTCCGATTTCAATATAGGTTTCGAGTAGTTTTTCTGTAGTCGGCAAGTAATAATTCATGAACTTCCTCAATTGATTGGCATACTGCGGATTGACATCCACTTCGTAAAAAATCATGGAAACCACGCTCTCCATATGATCCAACTTTTTGGAAACCGCTTTGTCTTTGATAATGTCATTGCATTCCTTGATCTTCTTTACGTGTTCGTGCCCCTGATCAAGAATGTTTTGAATTTCTTGAGTTCTTTCTCCCATTCTCGAACGTTCATCCAGCATTTGTTTATAATATCGATCGTATGCAGCCTGATTTTGGATATATTCATCATATAGCTCATCGGAAACCATAAAAAATCTCCATACTCCGAGGTGTACCACACGGAATGTAACTTTAGACAAA
>CANOBK010000024.1 GCA_947564265.1 uncultured Caryophanales bacterium | reverse complement strand
ACACAAGGAAATTCTCTTGTGTTTTTTTGTCGTTCAAAGAAAGGAGAAGAAAAAATATGAACGGAGAAAAGAAGAACTTTGTTGTAGGGATTTATCCTCGTGTCAGTACAGAGGATCAGTCTAGGTTTGGTTTTAGTTTAGATGAGCAAGAAGAAAGCCTTAAAAGATTGTGCGAGTGGAAAGGATATAAGATTTATAAAGTCTATCGTGAAGAAGGAGTTTCTGCTAAAAGTATGAATCGACCTAAATTTAAAGAAATGATTCAAGATATGAAAGATGGTAAAATAAACAAAATACTTGTTTATAAGTTAGATAGATTAACTCGTTCAATTCAAGACTTAGAAACTATTTGTAAATTATTAGAAGAATACAAATGTGATTTAGAAAGTGAATGTGAAGAGATTAATACTTCTACTCCTACTGGTGTATTCTTTATGAGAATGACTACTATACTTGCTCAATTAGAAATTGAAAGAACTTCAGAAAGAACCAAATTTGGTTTAATGGGTGCAGCCAAGAAAGGACATTTTAGTGGAAAAGCTCCTATTGGTTATCGTAAAATCAATAAGGAACTTGCTATTGATGAGATTGAAAGTGAAGTTGTAAAAGATATTTTTAAGTCTTATTTAAATGGTTTATCAGTATGTACTATTACAAAACAACTTAATGAAAAGAATGCTTTAAATCGTAATTGGAGAACAACTACTATTGATAGAATGTTATCTAATTACATTTATGCAGGTAATTACCAACATAGAAAACGAATCCAAAATGAAGAAACTATTCTCCTTGAAGGTGTATGCCCTGCTATTATTGATAAACATGACTTTGAGTTAGTTCAAAAACAAAAAGAAAAGAATTTGAAAAACTATACTCGAAAACACACCTATGTTTATATGCAGAAAATCGTATGCACTAAATGTAATAAAATCATGGGTGGTTCTTCTACTACATCTAAGAATAAGCCTACTCAAATCTATTACAAATGTAATTGTTGCAATACGAGAATTAACGAAAAGAAAATTGAACAACCTTTAATGTTATTCTTAAATGATATGTTAGATTATTACTTGCTTATTGATAACAACTATAAATCGTTTTTTAACGAAGATTTAACTATTGAAATAAAAAGATATGAGAAGATACTAAAAGAATTAAATACAAAGCTACAACGGATTAAAAATGCCTATTTAGATAGTAATATTGAGCGAGATGAGTTTATTAATGAAGAAAATAGTATTAAAAGACAAATCGAAGAAACAAAAAGTAAGTTAAATAATTTGAATAATGCTGATGGAAATCTTAATCACAAAGATGATTTAAGGCTTTATAATAACCTATTTCAACTTGAGAAAATGAAATATAAATCTTACTATGTTAGAAAAAATGGATTATGGAATAAACTTACTAAAGAGCAAAAATCAGAATTAATAACTAAATATATTGATTCTATTGAAATCGAGAAAAAGAAATATGAAATCATTATTAAGAAAATCAATATTAACAAAAAAGAAATTCAAAATATTGGTTATATGTTTAGAAATGATTGTTTTGATATGGTGGTTAATATCAATGACAGAGATGTAATTTTATCTAACGAAAGAACTAAAGAAGATATTACAAAATATATTGAATCATTAAGTAAATTTTATAAGATAGCTCCTATTACTATTGAAAAAGAAAAATTGAATATTGATAGTTTATCTAACAGTTCTCTTTTACAAATTATTCCTAATAAAAAGGAAAATAAATTTGAAAAAGATAGGTATACATTACTTCAAATAAGTGCTTAACTATAGTATAATTATATTAATAAGAGGAGAATTAGAAATGACAAATTTTGAAAGAATAAAATCATATTATGATGTTTTTAATGAAGATGAAAGGCTTATAAATGATAATAGTGGAAAACTTGAATTTGAAATGACAATGAAAAAATTACTAAAGTATTTACCTGAATCTGCTACAATACTTGATTTAGGAGGAGCAACAGGTGTATATACTTTTCCATTGGCTGAAATGGGATACAAAATCTATTTGGCAGATTTATCAGAAACTTTAATTTCAAAAGCGAAAGATAAATTATTGAGCAAACCTAATGAAAATATAATTTCATGTGATGTTGTAAACGCTATAGATTTAAGTATATATAGTGAAGAACAATTTGATGTTGTTTTACTTTTCGGTCCTTTATATCACTTATTAGATGAACAGGAAAGAAATAAATGTTTAAAGGAAGTAAATAGAGTTCTTAAAAAAGGAGGATTAGTTTTTGCTAGTTTTATTCCATATCTTGCAGGTAGTATTGCAATAATAGACAGGTATTTTAGACACCCAGAACAAGTAGATAAAGAAAATCTTAAGGAAGTATTCAACTCTGGAAAATTTAATAATATTTCACTTAAAGGATTCCAAGAAGGATACTATCCTACTTCTATTGAAATAGATGAAATGTTTAATAAAAATAATTTTGAAAAGATTAATATTTCTTCAATAAGAGGATTTGCTTATGAAAAAGAAGATAATTTATATAATATTCAAGATGAAAAAATGTTTAATACAATAATTGAACTTATAGAAGAAACATCAGAATCAAAGGAATTAATAGAAACTTGTGGACATGCATTATATATAGGTTCAAAAAAATAATATGATTTATTTTAAATTATTTGAGCAAGAAATTGCTCTTTTTTGTTGTCTAAATTTAGAAAGGAGGCAAAATTATTAACTACTTTTTTCAAGTAGTCGTACCCCAAATTCTTGATTATTTTAAGGAAAATAAAGAAGTAATTCCTAACTATCTAACACTTGAAGTTTTAAGAAAAGATAAACAATATCAAGAACAAATTGAGAAGATTTTAGAATTATCAAAAGAAGAAAATAAAAATAATCAGAAAGGAAATAAAAAATGAGCTATGCAATTTTTAGAGGTGAAGGTATTAAAACATTACAAGAATTATCACAAAAAGGTAGTCATAATGAGAGGGCAAAAGAAAAATATAAATCAAATCCTAATATTAGAGTCGAAGATAGTAAAAATAATATTGAAATAGTAAAATGCAATAAGTATGTAGACAAATTTTATGAAATAACAAGAGAGTATCAAAAAGAACATTTAGATAGAATGAAGAATATGAGATCTGATAGAAAAAAGTCTTTTCATGATATGGTAAACGATTCTAAAAGTGTTGTTGCTGATGAAATGATATTCACAAGTGATTTAGATTTCTTTAAAAATATGAGTAAAGAAGAATTAATCAATTGGGCAACTGAAACTATGAATTTTGTTTATGAAGATTTAGGTTATGTGAAAGAACAAGTCTTACATGCCGTTATTCATATGGATGAAAAAGTGCCTCATTTACATTGTGTTGTTGTACCACTTGTTAAGAAATTTGATAAACGAACAGGTACTACAAAATACACTATTTCTAAACGATCATATGTCAAAAGTGATGTTCATTTAACCGAATTACAAGATAAATATCATGAACGATTAACCAAGAAAGGATTTAAATTAGAACGAGGAGAAAAACACACAGGAGTCAA
>CANOBK010000023.1 GCA_947564265.1 uncultured Caryophanales bacterium | reverse complement strand
GGATAACAATTATACCTGATGTGCAAAAAGAAACGTCCCTATTGCACATTCCACATGATTGAGAGGAGACGTAGATGAGAGAAGAAAGAATAGCAACTCGAGAGAGTTATGGTAAAACATTAGTAGAATTAGGAAAAGAAAATGAAAATATTGTGGTATTAGACGCAGATTTAGCAGGTGCTACGAAAACGAATTTATTTGCCAAAGAATATCCAGAACGATTTTTGGATATGGGAATTGCTGAGGCTAATATGTTAGGAACAGCTGCGGGATTGGCAACTTGTGGAAAAATTCCGTATGCTAGTACGTTTGCTGTGTTTGCAGCAGGCAGAGGATATGACCAAATTAGAAATAGTATTTGTTATCCTAATTTGAATGTTAAGATATGTGCTACTCATGCGGGAGTTACCGTAGGAGAAGATGGAGCTACACATCAGATGTTAGAAGATCTTTCATTAATGAGAACTTTGCCTAATATGACAGTGATTTCACCATCAGATGATACGCAAACGAAATGGGTAATCAAAGAAATTAGTAAGTTGGAGGGGTCATTTTATGTTAGATTAGCAAGATTAGCGACTCCCGTTATTTATGAAGAAAATCAAAAGTTTGAAATTGGAAAAGCGATTCAAATAGGAAATGGAACCGATGGAACTGTTTTTGCAACAGGGGTGACCGTAGCAGAAGCGATTCAAGCACAAGAGGAATTGAAAGCACAAGGAATCGATATTAGAGTGGTAGATGTTCATACGATTAAACCAATCGATCAAGATATCATTGTGAAATGTGCCAAAGAAACCAAAAGGCTAGTGTCTATTGAAGATCATAGTGTGATTGGCGGATTGGGGTCAGCAATTAGTGAGGTTTTGTCAGAAAAATATCCAGCTAAGTTAGAGAGAATGGGAATGAAAGATACTTTTGGCAAGTCTGGTAAGGCAGAAGAATTGATGGCGTATTTTGGCTTGACTGCCAAAGCAATTGTAGAAAAATTTGTCAAATGATTTTGGGGACGGAGGAAAAAATCATCGAAATTATCCCAAAGATAGAAAATGTAAAAAACCAACATTTTCTATCTTTTTTTGTGTATTAGGAAAGTCATACAAAAAAACTAAAAGAGGAAAATAAAGAAAGGCAAGAAAAATAGCCTCAATTATATATAATTGAAGAATGGAAATATATGGGAAAGAAGTAAAAATTAATTATCCTTGTAAATGTGATGAAAACCTCTTCTAGAGTGATAGTCAATAGGAACGCATTTATCAAAGTTACATTTAGCACAAATAGTATAAGGAGGTGTAGAAATAGGTAAACCATTCCATTCATCTTCTTGTTCAAATTCTAAAACAGCTTCAATAGGTGCTTCAAATTTATATTTACATTTTGGACAAATGTAATGAACTGTTTTTCCACTTAAAGCAAATGGAAAAGAGTTAAAATCAAACATAATATAAAACCTCATTTCTAATTAATACAGAGGACAAAATTCATTTTGGTATCACATTTAGGACAATGAAAAGGGTTTCTATGGAAAGCCATAGAAATACTAACTTCGTATTTAAGAAGTTTTTTTCTAAAATCACGACAATGTTGTTTAACTAAAGGAATCATTTTAGAATGTATAGAATGTTTTTTTCTATAAAAGCCATAATATCTAATTATTTTAAATTGGGTAGGCAAAAGGTGTCTTAATAAAATCATGATAAATTGAGAAGCTGGAATAGTAACTTCATGATATTTATTATCTTTATGGTCAATATAGGAAAAAGTAACATTAGAGCCATCATAATTAACAATTCTATTTTCGCTAATAGGAACTCTTCCACAATATCTAGTAACATATTCAACGCCAGATTTAAAGTCTTTAAAGTTTTTAGGTTCAGCATAAACGTAAAAGCCATTTGAATATAAAAGATAAAGAAATTTTTTGTGTTTATCAAAAGAAGTACCCAATTCTTTTGAAAGTAAGTCCAAGATAATTTTCTGAAAACGAAGAGAAAGAGCATCATAATCAAAATATTTCCAAGGAATACAGGAATTATTGTTACTTAATTTAATTTCAGCAATAAGAATATGAATATGAGGATTCCACTTTAAATCTCTACCAAAAGTATGAAGGAAAGCGAAGAAACCAGGGGAATATTTAATTTTAGAAGTATATTTTTTCAAAATACCTTTTTTATTTTTTTTAAAAGATTCATTTAAAATAGAATAAATAGTATCTCTAATAGCTTTGAAAAGCAAGTTAATTCTATTCTCAAAGGGAAAGAAAAAATATTTTCTAAGTTGCTCAGGAATAGTAAAAACAATTTGTCTATGTTGGCAGTTATAAGCAGTTTGAAGGATGTTTTCAACTCTATCATTTTTGTATTTATAGCCACAAGAAGAGCAAAAGCGAGATTTACAAGTATGACCAATAAAAACAATATCGTGACAGGTAGGACATTCATAAAGAGAACACCCCAAGTTTTTATTATGACAATCAATAATTTTTTGAATTTCCAAGGAAGCATTTGGACGAAACTTATTAATAAGTTCTTTATTATCAAAATAAGTTTTAGTCCAATGTTCTTCAAAAATAGTAGAGATAACACCAGTAGACTTAAAAGAATTATAATTCTTATTTAAAGAACCATCGTCATTAAAGCAATTAGCGGTGTATGTTCTACTATTATAAAAATCTAAAAATTCACATTCCTTAATGGTTTCAATATTTTCCATTTTACCTCTAAACTTATTGTAACAGAAAAAGAGTTGCATTAGCAACTCTTAGAAAGAAAAATCAAAGATTTTTCTTATTTTTTACTTGAATTTTTTTCAATGTTTCTATATAATAACTTCAGAAATATAAAAAGAAAAGAGGAATGTGCTATGGCAGAAATAAAGTTGAATTTGAAAAAAAGTGACATCACACAAAAGAGCATTTTAGAATACAAAGAACAAGTGGAAAATATCCATAAAGATTTGCATAGAAGAGCAAATGATGAAAAGGACTTTGTAGGATGGCTTGAATTACCAACTAATTATGATAAAAAAGAATTTGCAAGAATCAAAAAAGCAGCCAAAAAAATCAAAAAAGAATCTGATATTTTAGTTGTGATTGGAATTGGAGGATCTTATTTAGGTGCTAGAGCTGTTATTGAAAGTTTAACAAGTTCCTTTTATAATATGCTTCCAGATAAGCAAAGAAAATTCCCACAAATTTTATATGTAGGAAACAATTTAAGCCCTAATTATATGAATGAATTAATTGAATATATTGGCAATCAGGATTTTTCTGTGAATGTTATATCAAAATCAGGAACAACGACAGAACCTGCCATTGCTTTCCGAATTTTCAGAGAAATCTTAGAAAATAAATATGGAATTGATGAGGCAAGAAGTAGAATTTATGCAACAACAGATCAAGAAAAAGGAGCCCTTAAAACCTTAGCAGATAATGAAGGATATGAGAAATTTGTAGTGCCTGACAATGTTGGTGGCAGATATTCTGTTTTAACAGCTGTTGGATTACTTCCCATAGCTGTTGCAGGAGTTGATATTGACAAATTAATGGAAGGAGCACGTATTGGACAAGAAAGATACAATGATTCTAATTTGAAATATAATGAATGTTATCAATATGCAGTGGCAAGAAATATTTTATATAAATCACGTAAGAGTATTGAAATATTAGTCAATTATGAACCAAAAATGCATTATTTTACAGAATGGTGGAAACAACTCTTTGGAGAAAGTGAAGGAAAAAAGAGAAAGGGAATCTTCCCAGCAGGAGTTGATTTTACAACGGATCTACATTCAATGGGACAATATATCCAAGAAGGAAAAAGAGATTTATTTGAAACCGTAATTTCCATCGAAAACCCAAATACAGATCTAAAAATTCATCCAGATGATGACAATTTAGATGGCTTAAACTACTTAGCTGGAAAAGGATTGGACTATGTCAATAAAAAGGCAATGGAAGGAACCATAGAGGCTCATGTAACAGGAAATGTACCAAATATACAAATTAAAATGGACAAATTGGATGAGACTAATTTAGGAGAATTAATTTACTTTTTTGAAAAAGCATGTGCTATGTCAGGAATGCTATTAGGGGTGAATCCATTTAATCAACCTGGGGTAGAAGAATACAAAAAGAACATGTTTAAGTTATTAAAAAAACCTGGGTACTAAGTTATCCGTTCGAACGAAGTGAGTTACGGATAACATGTAGAAGAACTAAAAGAAGGAGAAATTTGTCGTTCGAACGAAGTGAGTTACGGATAACTTACGCAATCGACCAATGTCCCCATTTTATCCCGGAACCAGTGGGGATGTAAAAAGAGAAGGAGACGAAATGATTTACCAAGAAAAATTTAAAGTAGGATTGAAAGATGTTTGGAAAGGGAAGGAAGTAAGTAATAAAGCCATATTAGAATATTTAGAAGATATTGCAGCTTATCATTCAGACAGTGTAGGATATGGCATTCATACTTCAGACACAACTCATTTGACATGGCTATTATTGGATTGGAAAGTGAAAGTGATAAAAAGACCACAATATGGGCAAATTTTAGATATACATACTTGGTCGTGAATTATTATAAAATGTTATGAATATC
>CANOBK010000022.1 GCA_947564265.1 uncultured Caryophanales bacterium | reverse complement strand
CCTTCAGCGCTGACAATAGTGTATGCGAAGATAAGACGTTGCCAAGAATTTTTTTGTTTTCTAGAACCTTTTTGGTTCTTTTTTTCTTTTTCTTATTTACTTTGGAACAAAAAAGTGATATAATATGTCACATTCAATCACTAGAAATTGCAGTTTTAAGTAGAAATATTCTAAAAAATAATTGAATTATAACTCGCATTTTAGTATAATAAAAATAATGATAATAGGAGGACTAGCGATGGATGAATTAGTAATGAATGAGGACTTCACAGTAAATGAATTTTTGGATCAGATGTTGGATGCTAAAAACCAATCACAAAGTGATGTAGTTGGAAATATTAATGGGTTTCCCTTTTCCACAGAAGGTTGCACTACCAGATCACAATTACAGAATAAATTGGCTGGAGAAATGCACAACTATATCATGAATGGGGAAAGAAATGAACAACCTACCAAAAGACAATTCGATGCTATGGTAATGATGTTAGATGAGTCTATTGCACCAAGTGCAAATTGGGACGATCCAGCAGATGTTTTAGATTGGATGGAGGCATCATCTGACCGATTAAATGATCCAGAATTAGCGAGAACTGTCTATGAGGATGGAAAAACTCCTGCTGAAATCATGGTTGAGAGATTAAAGGAACATGGATATGGACAAGTTTCTGAAAATCTTAGTGAGGCAGAAAAAGCAATCAATGCTAAGATAAGTGATTTAGAGAACCATGGATTTTTAATGACTGATTTTTTTAATGGAGAAGTACCAATGCATGAATATGAAGTAGAAAATCAAGCAACACCAACAGCAACTGTCCAAGAGCAGCCTCAAGATTCATCTGATTTCGAATCATCCTTCTTTGTGAAAAAAGATAAAAACCCAATCGATAGTTTCCAATCAGCTACTACTGATTTTGAAAATTCTAGTGTAAAAGATTCAATGAATTCTCAAAATGTATCCCCGCTAGGCGAAATTGATTCAGCTTTACAAGATGATGAATATCAATTTTTCTCTCAAGATGGTACTATTCCTGAGGCTACAGAGGATGATTACGATGAAGAAGATTTAATGGATGAAGATGCTTTGGAAAAGGGTGAAGATGAATTTTCAGAGGAATCTTCAATTACGAGTGACTCAGAAAAAGAATCCTTTATTGAACAAGATCAGACTCCAGAAGTTACTCCTGAACAAAGTTTCTTCACAAAAAGGGAAAAATCTATGGGAAATGACACAGAATTAGATTTCTTTACAAAAAAAGAAAAACCTGTAAGAACTGGTTCAGATCAAGACTTCTTTACCAAAAAAGAAAAATCTGCAGGAACTGATTCTGAACAAGGATTCTTTGTTAAAAAAGATAAAGATTCAGAGATTGACAATCGAATGAATACAATCCGTCATGAATTTAATGTTCCATCAGAAGATATTCAAGAAAATTTAGCTGCGATTAGTTGGGCACTATCAACTAGAAAAGCAGAGGACATTGCACAAGCAGAAATTGCTTTAAGTGCTTTGCCAGAAAGTCAGATTACAGAATATTATAGAGATCAAATTAATTTTGTTAAAGCCTCTTTAGAAAGAGACAATGAAAATGATTTAACTAATTCACAAATGGAATCCAATCCATTAGAAGCATTCCAAGCAAAATATGGTCCAACAGCAAATGAAAAAGAGATGGAAATCGTTCATAAAATAGAAAATGATCTTGAAACTCTAAGAGAAAGAAAACAAGAAATCAAGGAAGAACTTTTAGATGTACAAACAAAATTAAAAGAGTCAAAACCAACAAGAAGTAACGAACCAGTCAATATTGCGAATAAGAGAAATAGTGACTTAGCTATTCAAGAAGTAAAAGAAAAAGCGCGTCTTAGTACTGCAGTAATGCGTAATAATGCGGCAATGCCAGACTTCTACAAAGCAGCAGAAACACATAAGATTATTGATATTGTGCGTGCTACCAATGGAGCAAAAGCATTAGGACCAAATCACACATTTACAAATACTTTAACAAAGGCATTAAATGAGATTGCTAATACATATTATGGAAAGACACCAGAAGAGTTACAAGAACAACTAGTTGAAAGTACGAAACAATTCAATGAGGCACAACAATTACTAGTAAATAATCCAGATGAAACAGTTTATAGTAATCAACTAGAATCTGTAAAAGCAGCATTCAATCAAATGGCAACAGATCGTTCCAAAGAAAAGATTTTTGCAGCAATGATTGAAGTTCAAGCATTAGGAGAAACGCATCCGTATAGTAAAACATTAACAAAAACGCTAGACCAGATTGCTACTATTTATCATGGAAAAACAGCAAGTCAAATTAAAAATCAAATTATAGGTTGCAGTAAGGCTTGTAACGAAGCACAAGAAGAGATAGAAAGAACAGCCCTCAGATCAAAAGAAAATTATGGAAATATTACACAATCAGAATTAGACTTACATTATGTAAAAGAAGCTTTAAACAAAGCTGTTATGAATCATTCAAAAGAGAATATTTTAGTAGCTCTTAATTACGCACAAAAATTAGATCCAAAATCACCAAGTGCTGTTGCTCTAAACAATGCCTTAAATAGATTGGCAGTAACTCATTTAGATACTACTTTAAACGAATTAAGATGGCAAGATATGAGAAATGCAATTGACAATGTAAAAGAGAATTCTTCTAGTATCAACAACACAGAAGCAATGCAAAGATTTAATCAAGCAGTGCAAAGTCATACCAAAGCAGATATCATTGTTGCCTTAAATATGGCAAAAGAACTAGAAAATGGTTATGAATTAGTTGGTGCATTAAACAAAATGTCACGTAATTATTACGGAGTAGATGCTGAAACCTTAACGCAACAATTTAGAAATTATAGTGTAGCATTAAACAAAGTAAAAGATATGACAGCACCTAACAACACGGAAATTCCAGCAGATGCGAAAGAAAATGATGCTATGTCATCTTTCTATAAAGCAGTACAAACAAAAGATGAAGCAGATATCATGGAAGCTATTCAAAATGTAAATCGTCTTCCAGATTATCATCCTATGAAGAAACCATTACTAGATGCTTTAAATGCCCAATTACTTCTTGTAGGTAAGTATGAGCCTGTAATTGAAGAAATCGAGGAAGAAGTACAAGAAAATACACAAGAAAAAGAAGCATTAAAGGCAAAAGCTACTTCTCTCATTGAAGAATATAAAGATGTAGAGAGTAAAATCGCGAAAAGAGAAAATTCTCTAAATCAATTTGCTGAAAATAAAAAGAAACAAAAAGAAGACTTAGAAAAACAACAAGCATTAGAAAAACAGCAAAAAGAAAAAGATTTAGAACCACCAGCTAAAGTAATCAAAGAAACAACAAATCATAATCCAAATCTTTTCAAAAAAGCAGTTGCGGGAGCAAAAAAAGCTCTAAAGGATATGTCATTAAAGAAAGTAGCCAAAGTAGCTGTAATAGGAGCAGGAATTTATTTTGCACCAGTATTAATGGTAGCGCTTTATGCAGGAAAGAAAATCTTTATCGATCCAAATAAGAAAGAGGACAAAAATAAAGAAGAAGGAAAAGAACAAGTAGAAAAGAAAGAGAAAAAGAAAAAGGTTAAAAAAGTAAGAAAAGTCAAAAAGAAAAAGAGTAAACCAGTATTCGAAGATGATTATGAAGATATAGATTACGAAAATAGTGACTTAGGAAGCTGGCAAGATGACTACGATGGCGAGGAAACTGAGTTCGAAGATGAAGTTTATTACGACGAAGACAATGATTTTGTAAATGAAGAAGAAACCTACTACGATGATGAAGATTATGATGAGACATTTGACAATGAACCGGTGAGTGAAGAAAGCACAATAGATGATAACGTACAAGACTCTGAAGAAGTTGTACAAAGAATCATGGAAGCAGAAAGTCAAGCTAGAGGTAATCGATCTCAAGAAGATGTTCAGTTCTATAGAGGAAATCAGGAAATGGGACAATGGGAGAGATTAAATTCACAAGAAGACATTATCAAGGCAATGGTAGATGAAGATAGAATCGGTTACACTACTGGTGTTGGAGAAAATCAATCACCTGTAAGAGAAATAGCAAATGAAGATGTTACTAACTATTTACACACAGGACAATTACAAACATCAGATGAAGTAGAACAAATTCTAAATGGTGCAGAATATCCTGCTGAAGAAAGTCTAGGAAGGGGAAAATAAAATGAATAATAAAATCAATCATATTTTAACTTTAGAGGATGGATTAAAATTCTTAGTAATCAATCAAGTAATCTTCCGTGGAAAAAACTACTACTTTGTTGCCCAGGTTACCGAAGATGAATCTGATATTACTGGCGAATATAGAATCGTAGAAGAACAGACTGAAGGAGGAGAAACTTATCTTTCCACAGTAAGAGATGCCGAAACGATTCGCATGTTAGCAGAATATTTAGAACCTCAAGAACAATAATATAAAAAAAGATATAAAATAGGTTGTCGAACCTATTTTTTTTTTGCTATAATGAATTAGGTGATACAAATGACATATAAAATTACAAGTAGAAGTGAAAAGGATACTGTTGAGTTAGCAGAAAATATTGAATCTGAAAAATTTCCTAATATGGTAATCTGTTTAATTGGGGATTTAGGAAGTGGAAAAACGGTATTTACGAAAGGATTTGCCTCTTCTTTAGGAATTGAAGAAGCAATTACTTCGCCCACTTTTAATATTATAAAAGAATATACAACGGGAGAAATGGATTTATATCATATGGATGTCTATCGATTAGATGGAAAAGTAGAGGAACTTGGAATTGAAGAATACTATAAAAAAGATGGTGTTGTTATTATCGAATGGGCAGATATGATTAAAGACTATTTACCTGAAGATCGTCTAGAAATTAAAATTCGAATCTCAGAAGAATCTGAAGATGTAAGAATTATTAGTATTACTCCTTATGGTAGAGAGTATGAAGAATTATGCGAGGCTGTACTATGAAAATTTTGTATATAGATACGACAACTTCTTATCTATATGGAGCGCTTTGGATCGATAACAAAGTGGAAGAATCAGTAAACATAAAACTGGGCAAAGACTTGTCCGTTTTTACTTTACAAAAGATTTCTGAGATGTTTGAACATGCCAAAATGAATCCAAAAGAAATCGATAAAATCATCGTTGTAAATGGACCAGGCTCTTTTACAGGAATTCGTATTGGTGTAACAATTGCTAAGACTTATGCCTATAGCCTAAAGAAGGAAATTTCAACCATTTCAAGTCTTCAAGCGATGGCTTTATCTTCTAAAAAAGAAACAGAATATAAAATTCCAATAATTGATGCAAGAAGAGATTATGTCTATGCAGCTATTTATGATAACAACAACCTTCCAGTTTTAAGGGATCAATATTTAAGTAGGCAAGCGTTATTGTGTGCAATTGATAATCTACCAGGAGAATATAGCGTCATTACAAACGACGAAATAGAAATTGATCATATAGAAGAATACACGCCAAACTTCCAGAAAATCATCGATACCTATCAAGACAAAGAAGTGGAAAATCCTCATGCAGTAAATCCGAACTACTTAAAATTAACAGAAGCTGAGGAAAAACAGAACGCAGAATAGTATGATAGAGAAAATAGAAGCAGGAAACAGTAAAATCTTAGAAATAGAAAAGAGTTTTCCACAGTTTTTGTTGAAAAATCAAATTCAAAAAGATTTTATCGACAATCCTTTTACGCAATATTATATCTATTTGAAGGAAGATAAAGTGGTAGGATTTATTAACTATGATATTCTCTATGAGCGATCAGAACTCATTTATATCGCGGTATTAGAAGAACATCAAAAAGAAGGAATTGGAAGTAAACTACTATCGTATATGATTGATGATTGTGAAAAGCAGCAATTAGAAAATATTACGTTAGAAGTAAGTGTAGAAAATCAAAAAGCAATTGGACTGTATCAAAAATTTGGATTTAAAAAAGTTGCGACAAGAAAGAAATATTACCAAGGAATTGATGGTATTTTAATGGAAAAAGAGTTGATAGAATGAAAGATGTATATATTTTTGGAATTGAAAGTAGTTGTGATGAAACTAGCTGTTCTATTGTGAAAAATGGAAAAGAAGAAATTGCTACGGTAATCTCCTCTCAAATTGATATTCATAAAAGTTTTGGAGGAGTAGTACCAGAAATTGCCAGTAGGCACCATGTAAAAAATATTACGATGGTAATCGATGAATGCTTAGAAAAAGCAGGGATGACAATGGAAGAGATGGATGCGATTGCGGTAACTTATGGTCCCGGCTTAATCGGATCTTTACTAGTCGGAGTAGAGGCAGCGAAGACACTTTCTTGGATCTATCAAAAACCATTAATTCCAGTACATCATATTTCAGGACATATTTATGCAAATAACCTAGTAGAAGAAATGCAATTTCCACTCATTGCGCTAATCATTAGCGGTGGTCATACCGAACTTGTATATATGAAAGACCACTATTCTTTTGAAAAACTAGGAGGTACCCTAGATGATGCCGTAGGAGAATGTTACGATAAAGTAGCGCGCGTAATCGAAGTTCCTTACCCAGGAGGTCCCACGCTTGATCGGTGGTCACAAGAGGGAAAGGATACCTATCAACTTCCCATTCCACTGAACGACAATAGTTACAATTTTAGCTTTAGTGGATTAAAAAGTGCAGTTATTAATCTAGTACATAACGAAGAGCAACGCGGAAATGAAATTCGAAAAAAGGATTTGGCAACCTCTTTTCAAAATAGAGTGATTGAAACTCTTACGAAAAAAACAATGAGAGCATTAGAGGACAAGAATGTAAAAAATTTCATTATTGCAGGAGGAGTGGCTGCAAATAAATTAATTAGAGATCGATTTAGGGAACTATGTGAAGAAAAAAATATTCATTATACTGTTCCTGTGTTGAAATACTGTACTGATAACGCCGCCATGATTGCAGCAAGTGGTTATTTTGCTTATCAACAGGGTAGAGTGGCAGACCTAACCTTAAATAGTAAATCAAGCGATCAATTACAATAGAAAGGAAAAAAATGAAAACGAATAAAACAACAAGAAAACAATATAAAAACTTATATATAGATAATCAAACTTTCGATCAATTAAAGAAAAAGAATCCGAAAGGTGTGACTTTTCTTATTTCTTTAATCTCAAAAGGTAGAGTAAAATTAGTAAAAAAAGACTTTTTAAAGAAGTCAGAAAATATTTATACAGAGGAATCCTTATTTATAAGTAGAGACATAGAATTACTTTTAAGAGTAAGAACGATTACTAATATGGAAACTTGTTTTATCAATACAGGAACCAATGATACATTAGAAATAACCCCAATGATTGAACTACCAGAAAAAGGCCTTGAGAGAATTAAAGATTATCTAAAAGAGAACTAATCTAAGAAAATAAAAACGGTTTACAAACCCGTTTTTTTTTGATAATATCTTAATAGACGTTGAAAACTCAGAGAAAAAAATGAACGATCTCTAACAGAAGCAGAGAGCGTTTTTTGGCATTGATTGAAAAAAGGAGGGATAAAGTGGAAATCAATAGCAAAGAAAGAAACGAAGAAGAAAAATATTTACAAAGAACTCTACAAATTATTGAAAAAAATATCTCAGAGTTAGGTCAACAACTCTACGACAAAGAAGAAAAAATTCATGAATTTAAAGCATTTATTTGGAATTCTAAACAGGACATGGATGCTTGGGAAATGAAAACGATGTTAAGTGCAAATGACTTAGAAATTCAACTAGCAGAAATGCATGCTTCCTACTTTAAAAAGCTATTTCGTATTCAAGAAAATCCATATTTTGGATCGATTCTATTTCAAGAAGAAGGTGAAGAAAAGACAGAAAAAATTTATATTGGAATTACCCATGTGGATGAAGATTTAGAACACTATGTTTACGATTGGAGAGCACCTATTTGTAGTATGTTTTACGATTATGGAGTAGGGAAAGCTTCCTATCAAGCACCAGAAAAACAAATATCAGGTGCGTTAAAAAGAAAAAGACAATATAAAATAGAACATAAAGAATTAATTCATATCTTTGATAATAACTTAAATATTAACGACGAAGTATTACAGGAAGTTCTTTCAACAGAAGCTGATGATAAAATGAAAAATATCGTAAATACCATTCAGCAAGAACAGAATGAAGTCATTCGAAACACGGAAAACAACGTAATGATTGTTCAAGGAATTGCAGGAAGCGGAAAAACCTCAGTTGCGCTTCACAGAATTGCCTTCCTGTTATACAAAATTAAAAACCTAAGTTCCAACAACATTCTGATCTTTTCCCCAAATCAAATATTTTCCGAATACATATCAAACGTTTTACCAGAACTAGGGGAAGAGAATACACTACAATGTACCTTTGATAGTTTCTTAGAGGGAAATATTACAGAATTCCGTCATGTAGAAGAATTTTCAAAATTTATTGAAAGGTACTATAAAAAGAAAAATCAAAATGAAGATTGGATTATTTATAAACAAAGTGATCAAGTAATGAAAGATTTAGATACCTATATAGAATCTTTAGAAAAAAAAGCAACCTTTATTGATGACTTATCCTTTGATCGAAAATTTCTAACGAAAAAAGAACTTAATCAATTTCTAAAAAGATATGAACATTTCCGTCTATTTGAAAAAATTCCTGCAGTAGCACATAAAATATGCGATTACTGGTATGAAGGAAGATATGGAAAAGTAAGACAATTAATTTCAAAATTATATCAAATATTTTCTGTTTCTCGAGATTACAAACAAATCTATACTGACTTCTTTCAAACAGATATTTTCAAGAATCATTATAAAGGAACCATTTTATCTAGTGAAATCGATTCTATTTGTAAAAACAGAAAAGAACTTTCTTATGAAGACGCCTGTCTTTTTGCCTATTTAAAAGGAAAACTAGAGGGGTTTGAATATCGAGGATTCATTAAGCAAGTGGTAATTGACGAAGCACAAGACTATAATAAACTTCAATATCAAATTATAAAAAATATCTTTCCAAAGAGTGGATTTACCATTTTAGGGGATATCAATCAAACGGTAAATCCTTATTATAAATACAATAGTTTATCGGAATTAGAAGACATTTTCAATCAGGATAGTCTATATCTAGAACTAAAGAAAACATATCGTTCTAGCGAAGAAATCATTGAATATACAAATAAAATCCTTGGACTAGAACATATCCAAGCGATTCGAAAGAAAAATCACCATCCTGTTATACAAAAGAAAGAAGAACAAGGAAAAATTATAGAACAACTAGTAGAAGATATTGAAAGACTCAGACTAAGTAGTAAGTCGATTGCTATCATAACAAAAACAGATGAGGAGGCAAAAAAACTATTTGAAAACTTAAAAAATCCTCTACCAGAAATCAGTTTACTAGAAACCAAAGTAGAGAAATTCAATCGAAATTTAGTTTTAGTTCCATCCTATATTGCGAAGGGTTTAGAATTTGATTCAGTCATTCTCTATACAACGGAGGAGAACAAATATCAAGAAAAAGAAAAGTATCTCTATTATGTCGCTTGTACTAGAGCACAACATCAGTTAATCGTCTATAATCAAAATTAGGATGAAACAATTGTAATTTCCTATAAAAAAAAGTATAATGAATAATATAAAAAAGGACGGAAAATGATATGAAAAATTCTTTAAGAATCGGAAAAGAAAAAAAAGCAGAAAGAGAACATCAAATAAATAAGCATGAAATTGGCTTTACGAATCAAAAAAAGAAAAAAATGATTTATCTATCTATCATAATTGTTTTAATTATGGTTATTCTGATTTACTTTGTATCGAAAGCATTCCTTGAAGCAAGAAAGACAAATCAAGAAAGGGTTACAGAATACATCGAAAAGTTAGCAAAAGACTTTTATGAAGATTACTATTACCCACAGCTGAATGATATGAAAGAAAATGAATTAATAGAGGATATTCCAACTTTCTTGAGTAACTTTGAACAAAGGGGAATTCCCATTTCTCTAAATCAATTAATAGAAGTTCATTATAAAACGGAGTCAGAGATTAATAAAGTATTAAAAAATTATCAATGTAGTTTTGAAGAGACTGGATTCCAAATCTATCCACAGTCCCCATATCAAAAAGATTCTTATAAGTTAGATCTTCATATTGTATGTGAAAATTTATCTAAAGAAGGAAGTGATAGTTAATTTGAAGAAAAATTAACTATCTTTTTCTTAGAACAATAATGTATTGACGAAAGTCTCTATTTGATTATAATAAAAAGAATATGGAGTGAGAAATGAGTGAAAATAAGTAAATTAAAATTTTATACATTAGGTATCGTTACGACCTTATCGATTGCCTGTAATGTTTATCTATTAAAGAAAGAAAAAGATGAAGTGGAGACTAGAATACTCCTAGAACAGGAACTAGAAAAGACACAGGAAGAATTGGAAAATCAAAAAAGAATCGCTAAAATTAATTCAATTGAAGAACTAAATGAATATTTTGATGGATATTTAAGATTTGATATTGATAATGAAGCATGGCTACCACCTTTTAACTACGCTAGTCCACAACTTGTGATTACAAAAAAAATAGGTGAAATTGATATTTCTGATGAATTATATGAAAAAATCAATGGATTTCTATCAGGATACGAATTCGAATCTTTAAGACTAGAAAATCTTGATAGTAGTATTGATTTATCAAGAATTAAACTTACAAATACAGATAATAGGTTCATTGAGTTAGTAATTAGTAATTGTAGAAGTGATTTTAATTACAAGGCATTAAGTAACTTTCATTCCTCATCCATTGATATATCTAATAATTATATGTTTAGTTCCGTGAAAGAGTGGCTTACTGACCTAGATTTATCTAATATTAGAGTCAATATTTGTGGAGATTTTACACCTGATTACTTAGACTTTTTTATAGAGGAAAAGAAAATACTTGGTACAATAAATATAAACGTAAAATCAGAGGGCGAAATACTAAACCGAATCTCACAGATCAATGCGAAAAATGTAGTGATTCGTCCAGAAACCACTGAAAACTTAAATTATGCATTAGTAGTAAATGAAAATACAAAGTGTTTAGAATTATCATTTCCAAATTACGACGGAGATGCAAAATATTCCTATAGAATAGGAGAGATTCAAGTAGATGCTGCTTGTCCTAATTTCTTATTAAAGATTTCTAGTAATCCTGGATGGTTAGGACATCTCAATTCAATTACTTATATCACGCCAGATACCACTTTCAAACTTCCTGAAGATTCATCTATAGAATTCTATAATATTAGGTATATGACAGAAGAGCAAATCGAAGAGGGTTTAATCACACTCGAACCAAATGTATTCAAACAGCGTTTAGACGCTAACATAGAGTATTACCCAGGGATTGATTTTAATACAATCATCGATGAAATAAAGGGAAAAGAATTTCAAAAGACAATAGAATAAAATCAATGAAATTGATTAGAGATCAAAAGATCTCTTTTTTAAAACAATTAACGAATTTAGTAAATCAAAATATTGACATAACCCCAAAATGTGATATAATTTTTATTAACCAATTACGTTAATAAAAAGGAAAGGAGAGTTTGATGGAACTAACGTATAAGAATGAAAAACTTCGCAAATTATGTGAAGATCCAAAATATAACAAAGAATTGGTTAAGAAATATGGAACTGAAGTAGCAAAAAAACTTCCACGAAGAATGAAAGAATTAAAAGCATTTAATTCCCTTTATGATGTTCCATCAAATCTTCCCCATAGAAGACATAAATTAAATGGTAATTTAAGTGGATACTATGCTATTAATATCAATAGTCAATATCGATTAATTTTTAAACCAAAAGTGAATACAATAATAATAGATAATTTAAAGGAGATAAAAGAAATAGAAATAACGGAGGTGTCGAAACATTATGAGTAAATTGAGTGAATTTGATGAATATGTAATTGCACCTGGTGAAACAATTCTAGAATTATTAGAAGCTAATTGTATGACACAGTTAGATCTTTCTGATAAAACGGGAATGAGTAAAAAAACAATTAATGAGATTATTAAAGGAAAAGCACCAATTACCACCGCAACGGCATTAAAACTAGAATATGTCTTTAATATCCCTGCCAGTTTTTGGAATAATTTGGAAAGCAACTATAGGGAGTCATTAGAAAGACAAAAAGATTTAGAATCAATAGAAAGTGATCTCATTCATCTAGAAAATATTCCTTATTTAGAAATGTCAAAACGTAATTGGGATTGGATTGATAAAACGAAGAATGCAAAAGAAAGGGTGATCAACCTAAGAAAATTTTTCTCGGTTGCCTCTCTTGCATTTAATACAGAACTAAAAAGAAAATTAGCTTTTAGAAAAAAAGAAAACGAAAACTTTTCCTTAGAGTCTTTATATTGTTGGCTAAGATATGGAGAAATTCAATCGGGTAAGATAGAATGTGCAAAATTCGATATAGAAAAATTAAAAGACAAAGTAAAAGAAATTAGAAAACTTGCCAATCAACCATTTCTGTCACAATATGAAGAAATTAAAAGATTATTAAGTGAATGTGGAGTTTCTCTTGTCTATGAACCACACTTACCTCACACTTATGTGAATGGTGTATCTTATAAGGTTAGTTGTGATAGAGCGATCATCATGATTAGTGATCGGGGAAAAAGAGATGATATTTTATGGTTTACTTTGTTCCATGAAATTGCACATTTAATCAAACACAGTAAAAAAGAAATGTTTATCGATCAAGAAGACGATTTAAAAAATGATATTGAGTTAGAAGCTGATCATTATGCGAGAAATGTTTTAATAGAAGACAATATATACGATGAGTTTGTAAAAAACAATACTACATATACAGATCAAATAATTGAAGATTTTTCATCTAAAAATAATGTTTCTACAGGAGTTGTGATTGGAAGACTCCAAAGGGATGGAATTGTTGGATGGAATGAGTTTGGTAATTTGGTTACTAGATTATAAGAAAATAAAAAATTCACTACAAAATAAAAGATAGTTTTGATTGATATGAACCCCGTTTCTTGGACATAGAAACGAGGTTTTTATATGAGTAAATT
>CANOBK010000021.1 GCA_947564265.1 uncultured Caryophanales bacterium | reverse complement strand
AATTGGATTATAGATAGGATAGGAGCCGTAACTTATGAGAGAAAAATTAAAAAAAATAGGGAGTAGAAATCTAGTAATAGGAGGAATTAGTTTAGGAATTATCCTTGGAGTTGTAGCCATTCTTTTGAATTCTTATTCAGCCATGGAACCAATCAAAAGTATTACTTTTTCATCCAATGAACTAAGTTATACTTCAAAAGAACCAGGAAGTTTTGAAGTAACCAAGAGTGGAAAATGGATATCGAAAGATAAGGTAAGAATTACCTTTGATTTAGATACGATTCCTCTTTCTAGTGAAAAGGAAAAGAATATCATCTTAGTATTAGATACTTCAAATGCGATGGATCAAAATAAATTAGATCAAGTAAAAGAAAGCTCAAAGGCTTTAGTCAATACGTTTCTTTCAGATTCGAAACATAAAGTCGCTTTAATAGAATTTAATGAAAACGCAACAATTCGATTTAATCTAACGAATGATCAAGATTCCTTAGTAAAAGAAATAGACAAATTGTCAGTAAATACAGAAAGTAGAAATTATTATCAAGCTTTAGTAAATATAGATACAGTTTTAAATCAGTCAAAACAAGATACGATTGTGTTCTTCCTAACAGGGGGATACCCAAATATACAAACACCGAATGAAGAAAGCGAGTATCAATATTTAAAAGAACAGTATCCCAATTTAACGATTTATGGAATTCAATATGAAATGGGAGAAGATTTTCTAGAACCAATTGGAAAGATTAGTGATTATCATTATCTATCAACGAGTAGTAATTTAAGTAATTTGTTTCTTACGACCTCTAGTTTTTCAGAACAGTATCAGAATTTTATATTAAAAGATGAAATAAACACAATTTACTTTGATGAAACGACAATCAAAAATCTTCAAGTAACAGAAGGACAAGCTTCTACCAAAGGAAATGAAATTACGTGGAATTTAGATGGATTTCATAGTGGAAAGAAAGCAAGTCTAACTTTTGATGTTACCTTAAAAGCAGACTATAAAGGAAAAGAAGGAACGTTTCCAACCAATGAAAGGGAAGAAGTAACTTATAAAATCGGAAAAATAAATGAAAAAGTAGAAAGTACCAAAACACCAGTTGTAGGAACACATTACGAAGTAGTATATGAAGCGAATGCACCAACAGGATGTAGTGTCCGAAATGTACCAGAAACAGAAAAAGTAAGAGTTTATGACAAAGTAGAAGTATCAAGTAGAATACCAATTTGTGAAGGATATCAGTTCCAAGGATGGAGACAGGTAACAGAAGGAGTAGAACAAGTATCTGAAACAGAATTTTTAATGCCAGAAAAGAATGTAACCTTACGAGCAACTTGGACAACATTATCAATCGCGAAGACTTTGGAAGGAAGAATCGCAACTTATGCGAAACCAGTACTACAAAGTGTAGGGCCAAACTATGATGGAGAGTTCTGGGCACATAAAGATCAAGTAAAGAAAGTTGTCATTCAGGATTACATGAAACAAATCCCAAATGCAATCGAAGTATTCGACATTTCGGAAGCGAAGAATGGGGGAGTACTCGCTTATGTTGTAGAAGAAAATGGTGGTTATACTGTCTATATTCAAGGAGAAGGAAAGATAGAAACCAATGCGGATAGTAGTTATCTATTCTCAGGATTTACCAATCTAGAAACCATCGAAGGCTTAGAAAACTTAGATACCAGTAACACCACGAATATGAGTAATATGTTTAGTGGATGTAATAATTTAAAAGAATTAGATGTCAGTAGTTTTGATACCTCAAAAGTAACAGACATGAGTGACATGCTCAAGGGTTGTAGTAGTCTAACAGAGTTAGATGTCAGTAACTTTGATACATCGAATGTTACCGATATGAGTGGAATGTTTGAAGGATGTACCAATATCAAAAACTTAGATGTAAGTAACTTTGACACCTCAAAGGTAACAGATATGAACAACATGTTTAAAGACTGTAGTAGTTTAACAGAACTAGATGTCAGTCATTTTGATACATCGAATGTTACTGATATGAGTGGAATGTTTGAAGGATGTACAAATATTACAGAATTAGACGTAAGTAACTTCGATACCTCAAAAGTAACAGACATGAACAACATGTTTAAAGATTGTAGTAGTTTAACAGAGTTAGATGTGAGTAATTTTGATACTTCAAAAGTAGAAGATATGAGTAATATGTTTAATGGATGTACGAATCTAACAGAAGTAAATCCAAAAGACTTATCAATACCAGATGGAACCGATACATCAGGAATCTTCGATGGATGTGGTAACTTAACAGAAATACCAATTAAGAAGACTTATTCAGTAACATTAATTGCTAATACAGGAGGAAGTATTACTCCAGTAACTCTTCCTATTGATTTTGGAAAGACCAATACCTTTACAGTAACACCAAATAATGGATATTATTTATCTAATCTAGTATGTACAGATGGATATACGACGAATGCGGAAGTTGGAACGACGCAAACAGGAGCACAAACAGTAACAGTATCTCATAATAACTTAAATAAAGAAGGTACCTGTACAGCATCATTTAAGCCAACTACTTATACCATAGGATACAATTTGAATGGAGGAACTTTAAGTGGAACAAATCCAACAACTTATACAACAGAGAGTGCGCCAATTATATTATTGTCGCCAACAAGAACAGGTTATAACTTTACTGGATGGACAGGAAGTAATGGAACAACTGCACAAACAAGTGTAACTATTCCTACAGGAAGTTTTGGAGAGAAGAATTATACTGCGAATTGGCAGGTAAAGACATACGTTGTTACACTGAACCCTAAATTTTTGGGTAGTTATTTTGATAGTACTAGTATGCCTGGTTTTAGCTGGCTCAATCAACAATCTAGTTATGCACTTACAGTATCTTATGGGGGAAGTCAAAAAGTAGATGTATGGAGTGTTCGCGGTACTTCTACAACTCAAAACTATATAATTGGCTCTGTTCAATGTACTAACGGAGGTAGTGTTACTTTAGATAAATATTTGTATGGTGGTCATATACCGTACTATTATTTCACATATTATAATAATAATATTGATAATAATGATAATTGCACTTTCCAAGTAACCTGCAGAGGC
The DNA here is from genome assembly GCA_947564265.1 of uncultured Caryophanales bacterium. GTDB lineage: Bacteria > Bacillota_I > Bacilli_A > RF39 > UBA660 > Alloscybalousia. Next base: position 13,828 of record CANOBK010000021.1, on the reverse strand, counting down.
TGTGGATAATTTTATGGAATCTGCATCTTATTAAAAAATGTGAATTGGATGTAAAATTAAAGGATTTTTAAATCTAGAAAACTTAAAAAATTAATAAAAAAATAAGAAATTCCATGTTTTGGGGTTTGCTTTTTCAAAAAATCTGTTATACTTAATATAGCAATAGTAGGGAGAGTGGGTGTTCAATGCAAAAGAAAAAGAAATTACTTGTGGGAGCCTCTGTAGGAATTGTGTGTTTGTCAGTAGTATTGCTGATATCTCTGGTTTTCTTATCGAAATCAACCTATTCCCTTTTGGATAACCATGTTCGAGTAAATGAAGATAGTGAGTTAACTTATTATTTAGATATCATTTACGATGGGAAAGATAAGAACTTAGTAATGTCTAGTGATGACGCTGTTGCAGATGTTCGAAGTGATTCAATTTATATCGAAGATAAAATCCCAGATGGTCTTATATTTATTGGCTTTGTAAACAGTTCTGATGGTAGTATTGGAGCGGTAAGAAGAAGTGATAATACAACGACTTGTGGTGGATATATTGTAGACGGTGTGTCTGGATTAAAATATAACGAAGATACGAGAACCGTTTCCTTCCAAATTAAAAACTTACAGGCAGGATGTAAAATTACAGTCGGAATTATTACAAAAACACCTTTCCTTGGATCTAGTAAGAGAATGGATTTTTATAATACAGCATTTGGTAGAGAAAATTCAGTATTAACAAATTCTAATACTGTTCATGTATTCATGGGAAGAGAAAATGAACCATTATATAAAGTATCTTATAGTTATGTAGGAGATGTTCCAGAGAATGCACCTGGATTACCAGAAGAATCATCTTATGCAGAAGGAGCAAGAGTAGGTACAATTAATGATATTTCAGTTCCTGGATATACCTTTAGTGGATGGCAATCAGATGAAGTTACCATTACAAATTCTTCATTTACAATGCCAGCAAAAGAGGTAGTAATAAAAGGACAATTTACAAAGAATCAAGTTTATTCAGTTTCTTACTCTTTAAGTGATGGAGTTCAGCCAGAAGAATATACATTACCAAAAGAAAAAGAATATAGTGCGGGAGAGGAAGTTCGAGTAGATTCCTTAAAAGCAGGAGATGTTATTTCTGGATACCGTTTCTTAGGTTGGAAAGCAGAAACAGTAACAATCAATGAAGATGGCATCTTTACAATGCCAACGCAAGCTGTTCAATTAGTTGGTCAATTTGAACAAGTAACTTACAAAGTAACATATCAATTCAAAGGATCAACAATTCCAGCGAATGCGTCAGCATTATTGCCAGCAGTGAAGAGTTATTCACCAGGACAGATGGTTACTGTAGAACCAGACCCAGTCGCAACAGGATATGAATTCCTAGGATGGTATAAAACTTCTTCCTTCGAAATGCCAGAAGAAGATGTTGTAATCTATGGTGAATGGATGCAAAATGCAGGTTCATTTACACCAACAATTACGAAAGCAATTGCAAATCCTAGTGCAACCGGATATTACCATTCAGGAGATAAAGTTCAATTCACAATTACAGTTACTAATACAGCAGCATTCCCAATTACGGATGTAATGCTTCAACAAGCGGATTCAGATGTTACCTTTGTAGCAGGAACTGGATATACCGTATTAAATAGTAGTCATGTAAGAATTGATAATATTCCAGCTAATTCTAGTATTAATGTGCAAGCAGAATATACAGTAGGAACTCAACATCAAGCAGAAATCACTAAGAAAGTTTCCTTAACAGGTGCTTTGGCAGATAACAATTATCTACTAAATCGTTCAAAAACTTATGAAGCATCTGTAACATTTAAGGTTTCTAATATATCATTAGAAGTGATTAAGAAGGATCCAAAGAATGTAAATCTAGAGGGTGCAGAATTTACTTTATGTGAAGATGCAGCATGTACACAGGTAGTGAAAAAAGGATTATTATTCGATCGATTATTACCAAATAAAACATATTACTTAAAAGAAACAAAAGCACCAAATGGATATGTTCAATTACAAGGATATCTTGAAGTAACAGTAGATGCCTCTGGCGTTGTTAGTATTCCTAACTATACAATCGATGGAACAGATGGAAAATATAGTGTAGTAATCTATAACCAAAAAATTAATATTCTACCAAATACTGGTGGAATTGGAACAACACCATTTGTAATTGGTGGACTCATCATTATGCTTGGTGCCGCAATTGGTTGTATCTACTTTGTGAAAAAGAAAAACGGAGGTGGTCGCAATGTTAAAAAGAATAAGAAATAGTATTTTCCTTGGGGTTTTAATTCTATTAGGATTCTCTTGGAACGTATTGGCAGAAGAAATTGATACGACGAGAGTTAGCAGTATCGAATTAAGTTATCAGTATGACCAAACAGTAATTGCAGGCGTTGACGTTTCGGTCTATAAAGTTGCTGATGTGGATATAGATGGAACATACAGTTTTATCGGAGCATTTGCAAGTCGTACAGAAAATTTAAATGGACTTTCTGCTTCTGCAACAAGAACACTTGCGAAAAACCTAGCAACCATGATTGAACAAAACAAAATTGAAGCCACCTATGAAGAAAAAACAGATACTCTTGGAAAGGTAAAATTAGAGAACCTTTCCACAGGTGTCTATCTGATTCTAACCGAAGAATTAGAAGAAGAAACACAAAAATACGTAACATTACCATTCTTTGTAGCACTTCCTCAAATGGATGAGAATCAGGTCTATATTTACGAAGTCCCTGTAGACGTAAAAGTGGAGTCAGTAGAGATTGTAAAGCCAACCCCAACTCCTACACCTACGCCTACACCAACTCCGACCCCAACACCTGATAATAATACGACGATGTCACCAAGTACTTATGACTCAATTATAGTTTATGTAAGTATCTTGGCTGTTTCCCTAATCGGAGTTGGAATTGTCGTTTATTATATATATAGAAAAAATAAAAAAACGAAAGGAAGTAATCAAAATGAAGAATAATTTGAAAAAAATGCTTGTAATGGTGATGGTAGCACTCTTTGGAATGACATTCTCAGTACAAGCCGAAACAATTACGGTTGATAATACTCGACCTGGGACAACAGATACTGGTAGTTATTATGTAACCAATAAGGCTAGTTTAGTTGTTAGTGGAGTGACTACGGGAGATAGCCTAAGTGCTTATAAAATTCTTGATACATTCTATAACGATACAACAAAAATTGTGACCTATGAATTTACAACAGATTTCAAGAGTTTCTTAAGTCAATCAGATACTTATAAAGATTTAACAGTAGAACAATATACACAATATACAGGGGGTTCACTTACAAGTGGATCTACCAATGTACAAAGTGAATTAGATGCTTTGGCTAGTGCTTATGCAGGATACATCAAAACACATTCTAGTGTTACTGCAACACCTCTTAGTACTAGTGGTACAACAGCAACATTGTCAAATGCTGATTCTGGTTCTTATTTAGTTTTACCAACTTCTACTTCTAGAGTTTACGCTGTAATGGTTGGAAATTTAGGATTAACGGCAGAGTCAGGGGAATGGGTTTCTAAAGACGTCAATATCGTAGCAAAGGTAAATGACGCTAGCATTTCTAAAACAGTAGGAGATGGAACAAAAACAGAAGATACTTACAGTTTCGGAGATGAAATTACTTACCAAATAGCAGGAAATGTTCCTAGATATCCAGCAAATGCTACCAATAAAAAATATACAGTAAAAGATACAATGAGTGATGGATTAACATTTAAAGGAATTACTTCTGTTGCTATTAAAGATGGAGAAACTTCTCTAACAGTAGCTTCAGATGGAAAAGTAACAGATGCTACGGGTAATCAAGTAGCTGTAATTACAGTAGATGGTCAGTCAATTGAATTTGATTTTAACGTAGATTATATAAATAGTACGACTATTACAATTTCTTATACAGCAACTTTAAATGAAAATGCTACTTTAGGTCTTGCAGGTAATAAGAATGGAGCTTCTTTAGTTTATTCTAATGATCCTTATGGTACAGGAACAAATGAAACAGATACTCCATCTGAAACAGTAGTACGTACTTATGGAATTTCTATTTTAAAATTTGAAACAGGAAAAACAAGTGTTACACTAGCAGGGGCTAAATTTGAAGTTTATTCAAATTCTAACTTATCTGGAGATAGTTTAGTTGGTACCATTACTACTGAATCAGATGGTACTGGTACTCTAGAAGGAATAAAAGCTGGTACGTATTATCTAAAAGAAATTGAAGCTCCAGCTGGATACTCATTAAAAGAGGATGCGATTGAAGTAACGGTTAATGATACAGAGGATGAAGGAGATACTGGTATTGTTAAAGTAAATATCGATAACAAAAAAGTTGGATCATTACCTATTACTGGTGGTATGGGTACCATTATATTTACAGTTTCTGGTGCAATTCTTATGCTAGGTGCAATTTGGTTTATCTTTGTATATAGAAAGAAAAATAGTAATCAGGAAGTATAAAGATTATCAATATGAAAAAGAAAATAATTAAATATTTTCCACTTGCTTTATTTCTAGTTGTATTTATTGTAGGATTAAGTGTAATGTTATATCCAGTAATCAGTAATGCGATTAGTGTAAAACAATACGATAATGTAATCAAGGACTATCAAACAGTAGTAAAAAGTAATCAAAGTACCAAATTTGCTAACATGTTGAAGGAGGCTTCAAATTATAATAAGAATTTGAATTCTTCTAGTATCCTAGATGCCTTCTCTGATCCAGAGGTTGAAAATTCTAGTGAATATTTAGATATTTTAAATGTCGATCAGAATGGAACGATGGGATATATTTCAATCCCAAAAATCGATGTAAAGATTCCAATTTATCATGGAACAAGTACAAAAGTTCTTCAAAAAGGAGTGGGGCACTTAGAAGGTAGTTCACTCCCTGTTGGTGGAAGTGGAACCCACGCTGTGTTATCTGCTCATCGTGGACTTCCTTCTTCGAAACTTTTTACTGATCTTGATCAAATGAAAAAGGGAGATATGTTCTATATTTATATTCTAGATCAAGTATATACTTATCAAGTTGATCAAGTGTTAGTAATTGATCCTTCCAATACAGAACCCCTTAGAATTCAAGAGGGGAAGGATTATGTAACTTTAGTAACATGTACTCCTTATGCGGTAAATACCCATAGATTATTAGTTCGTGGAACTAGAGTGATGCCAGAAGAAACAGTAGAGAAGATAGAAGTTTCTAGAAAAATGGATTCTTCTGAATTAATACTTTATGTTGGATTAAGTTTGGGAATCATTATTTTCTCTATTACCCTTTTTATCGTACGTCAAATTATAAAAAGAGGTACACGATTAGAGGATACTAGTATTGATAATGTCGAGGAACTGATTTAAGGATTTCTTAAATCTTTTTCTTTTTATGGAGGATACAATGAAAAATAAAATACTGATATTAGTTGCGATTATTTTTTTAATAGGGATTATTTACTCTTCCGTCCATATTGTATTATGGATGAAAGATAATGAGCAAACAAGTCAGCAAATCCAAGAGATTCAGGAATTAGTAGTTGTTGAAGAACAGGAGCCAGCAATTGCAGATGTGATTGTAGAAGATGCGGTTCATAAAGAAGAAAAGTTAATTGGGGTTGATTTTGCTCCCTTAATGGAAATTAATTCTGAAGTGGTTGGATGGATTCAAGTAAAAGGAACGAATATTAACTATCCATTCGTTCAACATAGTGATAATAGTTATTACTTGAAGAAATCCTTTGATCGAAGTTATAACAGTGCAGGATGGGTCTTCTTAGATTATCGAAATTCTATGACAGAATTGGATCAAAATACGATTATTTATGCGCATGGACGTGTAGATGGAACCATGTTTGGAAGTTTAAAAAACACGTTAAATCGTGACTGGTTTGATAATCAAGAAAATCACATATTAAAAATATCAACTCCGTTTTATAATTACGTATTTGAAGTATTTAGTATCTATCATATAAAAACAACAGATGATTATTTATACACGAACTTCCTGAATGAAGAGCAATATAGACAGTTTATTGATTTAATTCGAAATCGAAGTGTTTATACATTTCCTACCTCAGTTGGACCTACTGATAAGATTGTAACATTATCTACTTGTTATAATAATGCAGAGAAGATGGTTTTACATGCCAAATTGATTATGACAGAAAGTAGAGGATAACATTGAATGAAAATTCAATGTTTTTTTGTTTGTTATCCTTTTTAATTGGTATATTTTAAATAAGGAGTGAATCTAGTTGAAAAATATTTGTTTTTTCTTTCTTTTCGTTTTACTAGGAAATATTTTATTGTTTTATCTTTCTAATCATCAAGAAATCTCTCAACAAGAGGTAATGATAAAGTCCATTTTACCCAATAAGGTAATTCAAGAAACCTCGGAAGAGAAAAAGGAAAATGAATCAATCAATTCGATTGCACAACTTTCTTTTTCTAATTTAGATTTTTCCATTTCAATCGGACAATCAAAAGATAATTCTTATTATTTAAATCACTTATTAACAGGAGAAGAAAGTTCGATAGGTGCACCTTTCTTAGATTATAGGAATCAGTTAAGTGATCAAAAAATTTTAGTTTACGGTCATAATTCGGAAACGATTTCTACAGAATTTCATTTTTTAGAAAATTATTTGGATTTCAATTTTTTAAAAAATCATTCCTTTATCACGTTAGAATGGGAGGAAAAAAGCATCTATCAGATCTTTTCTGTCATGATTGTAACAGATGATTTTCAGCATATGAAATTAGCATATAAAGCAGGGGAATATCAAGAACATTTACAGTGGTTAAAAAATAATTCTAAAATTGATACGGGAGTTTTAGTAGATCCGTTTGATTCAATTTTAATCTTACAGACCTGTTATTATCATCCAAAAGGATCTTATTTATTAGTAGTTGGGAAAAAGGTATAAATTTTGAGGTTTTATTTTCTTTGACTTTTCCCTCATAAAAAGGTAAAATTAGGATAGATGATAGAAAGGGTGATTCGAGTGAAAAAAACAGTTTTATTTTTAATTAATGGTTTAGGAATTGAACATAAGGAATCATGTGATATGTATAGTAAGGAAGTAATGCCAGTAATGGATCAATGTGCCGTATCTGATTTTTTTACGACCATAGATTCTAAAGCTTTTAACTATTCGACAGGTTATCAGATGTTTAGTACAGGAAATACAGATGCTTTAGCATTTCCTTTTGTTGACCAAATCGTAGATGAAAACACTTGGAATCAAAATACGGTATATCAATCTATAGCAACCGCGTTACAAGATCCAAATCGTGGAACACTTCATATTTTCTGTTTCTTAGATAGTCCTAGAATAGGGGATCATTTAAAATCATTTGTGACTTCTTTAAATACTACTAAAACAATTTTTATTCATCCAATTATGACAAATCCAACAATGGATGGTTATAAATCAATCGCAAAAGTTTTATATAAGTTAAATTATGAATCTTTACCTAATATGAAACTGGGAATGGTTTTTGGAAAAAATTTATTATTAGAAGAGTCTAGACTGAATGAGTTTAACGATTTAGGTAGAATGTATTTTCGCGGGAATGGAGAAAAATGGTCAGATACAGATCAAAAATTAAATTCTCTTCAAACATTTAAGATTTTACCTCATGATGCGAAAGCTTTTTGTGTAACGGATCAGTTTGCCTTAAAATCGAACGATATGATTTTATTTTATAACTATGAAGAAATTAACTGTTCTCGATTTGTTGAGTTAATTAGCAATCCACCAGCCTTCTTTAATAGTCAAGTAACACCGGGAAGTCTTACGTTTTATTCACTATTTCCACTTCAAAATACAGCAGGCGTTCAAAATCTTTATGGAAATGTAACTTCAGAATACTCTATGTCCAGTGCTTTAAAACAGATTGGTGCGAAAGGGTTAGTACTCATTGATCAAGCAAACCTGAATGTTGCGAATTATATGATTAATGGTCTTTCTCCGAACGGTGATGGAACCGTCGATTATGCGTTAACGGATTCTGGTATTTTATTCAGTCAAGAACAGATGAAAAGCGTGATTGAAAATGAAAAATATCAGCTAATCGTGATTAATCATCGAATTGATCAATACAATGATGAGGCTTCCATGAAACAAGCATTAACCCAAATTGATCAAAATTTAAATATGATAAAAGAAATTTGTCTAGATAAATACTCCTTAGTAGTTTCCTCTTTATTTGGAGTGAAAAAGGAAATCTTATCTCAAAATCAGAAAGAAGTATTAGTAGACTTCTCTAATACGGTTCCTTTAATCATCATTGATTCTTCTTATAGAAAAAAGGATTATGTAATGACGTATGGAAATCTATATACTTTATTAGGGACTGTATTAAAATTAATCTCACCAGAAGCCAAAGTAACTTCTGTATTAAAGAAAAAAGGTTTCTTACATAAAATGTTGTTTAAATAAATACCTCGTGTATTTATTTTTTTGTTTTGTGTCATCCTAAAAAGGGTGAATGACATGAATATCTTGATTACAGGCGCAACAAGTGGAATTGGTTTTGAACTTGGGTGTAATCTTTTAAAAAGAGGACATTTTGTTTATTTTACAAGTCATCGAGAGGATGAAGTATTAGGAGTAGAAAAAAAGTTGAAAGAAATGGATCAAAACGATAACTATCGTTGCCTTCCTCTTGATATTACGAAAGAGAAGGATAGAAAGAAAATAAAAAGTTTAGAGATTGACTGTTTATTTTGTAATGGAGCGATGGGTCTTGGTGGAAGTTTATTCGACTTATCTATGAGTCAGATACGAGAAAATTTTGAAGTGAATGTATTTTCTAATTTGACTTTAGTAAAAACTTATTTAGAAGACTGTTTTCAAAAAGAAAAATTTGCAAGAGTCGTAATTACGACTTCTATGGCTGGATTAATGCCAGTTCCTTTTATGGATAGTTACTCTGCAACGAAAGCCTCTTTAATCTCTTTTGCGACGACTCTTTACTATGAACAGAAGATTTTCTCATTACCATATTCGATTAAAATTATAGAACCAGGAATTTATAAAACAGGATTTAATGAATTTATGTTTACAACAGTAGAAAATAGTAAATACTTTTCAAGTGAGAAATTTCGAAATCTAGAATTAAAGATATTTCAATTAATCTCTAAAAAATCGAATCGAAGTATCGTAAAGAAGATGGTGCGTTCTGTTGAATCTACTTCGAATTGTTTTCTCTACCGAGCACCGATAAGTCAAAAAATTTTCTTAAAACTTTATCTTTTATTATTCAAATAATTTTTAAAATAACGAAAAACGTCGAACTGCTTGAATTTTCTATTTTTCTGTAGTACAATAATGAATAATTTTAGGGGGATTTCTTATGAGTTTAATCACAATCTTAACATATATCCTATTTGCGATTATTTTATTTTTTATTCTAAATTATTTTGATCGTGCGGAAAAGGAAAATAATTTAATTCATGCGGTAATTCCGATTGTTTATGAAATCTTATTAGCAGGAATATTTACAGGAGAAGATTCTTTTTCGTTTCATCAAAATCTTTTTCTGATTGTGATTATTGAATTGGTGATTCGCCTTTATTATGTAAAATACATTTTAAAAAGAGAAGATTTGATGAATTCCTCTTTCTATCTCCAAATTTATGGGATTTCTATCGTAGGCTGTTATCTTACGAACCGATACTTTATTTCAGAAGTTGCCTCTGTATTTCCAACAGCGGAAGAAATGAAAGTTGGTATTTGGTTACTCATTCTTTTGTTTTGTTATTTTACTGCAAAAAAACATGTTCATATCCAATATAAGGAACAGATTTCTACCTTTGGAGAAAGAAAACAGGAATATATTGTAGTACAATACACAAGATTTAAAAATATGTATCAAAAGGATATCAAAGTAAAGAACAAAAGTTTATTACCATTACTCTATGCCATGATGATTTATGAGAATTATAAAAGACCAGTATTTTTTAGAAAACTAGATGCGATTACTTATCGTTTTACTGGCAAGAGTAAAAAGATGGGAATTATGCAAATTTCTTCTCCTACTGAAATCGATGATAAGACCAGTATTAAATTAGCTATTAAAAGGCTAGAAAAGATAGAGGAAGAACTTCCTAAAAAATTGAAAAAGATTCAAGCAGAATCATTACTAAACTCTTATTATGAAGATGAAAAAATTGTAAATCAGATTTTAGATATTTATCAAAAGATTATAGAATTTGATGCTCTTTAGAAGAATGGGAAATCCTCTTTAAATTGGATTCTCATTTTTTCATTTCACTTTCTTTTGAAATGTGCTATACTTAGAGTAATGATATAGGAGGGTATTTTATATGAACTTAAAAGAGTTAAAGAAAAATACAAAATTAAATCGAGCACTACAATTAAATGTTCGTTGCTTACTAGCTGGACTTGCTATGTTAGTGATTGCAGTAGTTCTATTTGTCTGGGCTTACTTTATTGCAACGAAGGATTTAGGAGAACCAAAGAATTTTACAGACTTACTTGCCAATTCAGATACAAAAGAAGGAATGTATGCAAGTTTAACAGTAACAGATGAACCTTTTGTATTTGCAGAATATGACGATGGTCTAACTTCGGATAAATTTTACTTTCTATGGAATGGTGAGTTTACTCATATTGGTTATTTAGACTATTCTACATTTGATGATTTAAGAACAAAAACAGCAGAGGTAAATTCTCCTACCATTACAGGAATTACCAAAAAGATACCAGATGATGTTTTAGACCTTGCGATAGAGGCTTATAATGAAATTTTAGGAGTGACACTTCTAACAAGAGATAATTGTTCTGATTACCTTGGATTATATTATATCGATGTTGTTACACCAGCTTATGATAATGGTATTCAAATCGTTGGTGGCATCATATTCTTAATGTTAGCTTTGATTATGCTGATTGTTTACTTCATTCGTCAAGGAAAAACGAAAAAGGGAATCCGTTCTCGCTCAGAATCAGAGTGGAAAAAGATTTTTTCAGAGCTAGATAATGATGATACTAAATTCTATAAAAGACTAAACTTGTACTTAACAGAAAACTACATTGTAGATTTAAGTAATGGATTAAGAATTGTAGAATATAAAGATATTGTTTGGATGTACCAATTCCAAATGAATCAATATGGAATTACTGTCAACAAAAATATTGTAGTTGCGACAAAAAATAAAGAAAAAGTTTCGATTGCTAATATGGATAATTTCATGAAACGATCTAAAAAAGACTTTGAAGAGATTATGAATTTCATTGTTTCTAAAAATGAGTCAATCATTCTTGGTTATACAAAAGAGAATAGAAAACAAATGAAAGAGCAATACGGAATCAAATAATAAATAGGGAAGTTCATTTTGAGCTTTCTTTTATTTGACTTTTGATGGTGATTAAGATAAAATTTTAGTAGAGAAAAATAAGGAGGAATGAAAGTGGCAAATAAAAAAGAAATTACGAAGAAAAAAAAGGGAGAAGTAATTAAAGAAGCACAAATTTCTAAAAAAGGAGACACAAAATTGGAAGAATCAGATTCTAAGAGAAATGCAGGAATTATTATTCTATTAATGACAATGGTTCTCTTACTAATTCTTTTATTTTTTCTACATTGGAATTTAGACTCTGGGGATTTAGAATCTACAGGAAAAACAGCTAGAGATTTTAAAGAAGAATATGAAAAATTGAATGGAAAAAAGGATAGTGAGGGGAACTCCTATTTGAAAGTTTCAATTCATGAAGATAATGTAGTTCAATATGCAGATTATAATAGAATTTTTTCCCTATTAGAAAGGGGTACAGGGGTTATTTATTTTGGAACACCAGAATATTCTTCATGTAGAGCCTTCGTTCCCGTTCTATTAGATGCTGCTGATGAGGTTGGAATCGATACAATCTATTATTTAAATCTAAACTCAGACCGCGATCAAAAAGAATTAACAGAAGAGGAAAAAATTACTACAAGTAAAGAAGGAACCAAAGATTACCAACGATTATTAGAAAAATTAGATTCTGTTTTAGAGAGTTATGATGGATTAGAAGATGACTCTATGAAACGAATTTATTTACCAACAGTTATCTTTGTAAAAGATGGAGAAATTGTTTCTAGATATCTTGGAACAGCTGATTCAGAAATAGACAATTCTAAAAAGTTAGATGAAGAAGATGCAGAAATTTTAAAGACAGAACTTATGAGAAAAATGAATCAAGTAATTACCTGTGATGATGCCTGTTAGGTTTGACCTACGGCTTTTTCTTTTTCACTTTTTATGATAAAATAAAACTGTAGTAGGCGGGATGAAAATGAAATCTATTTTAAAAAGTGATAAATTATTTGAAGCAACTAGTTTATTAGTAGCGTCGCTTTCCCTAATTATTCTTGGTATTTTAATATTGATAGGAAAAAATCAACTTTATTTTAGTGTAATTGACATGTTTATATCTACACTGTTGATTTTAGGAGTATTGCAGTTCGCAAGATATTTCTTTTTAAAATTAAAACCGCAGGAGAAGAAAGTAACTTTTACAAGAAGTTTTGCTTATTTACTTTTTTGTTTAATTCTTTCCTCTATTAGAGAAATTCCTAAATCAATTATGCCATTACTTTTTTCCATTTACATGTTACTAAATGGTGTAATTAAGTTGATGACTTATTTAATTCTCTTAACATCTAAAGCGAATGGTAGATTAGGACAGCTTCTTCTATCAATTATTTATTTTCTAATTGGAATCCCGCTTTTAATATCCCCAATAAAAAATGTAGATACCATGCTAATATTTCTTGGTAGTTATACGATAATGTTAGGAGCAACGTACCTTGTTGACTTTATAGTGGAATTAATTCCAAAGAAAATAAAAACAAAAATTCGTAGAAGATTTAGAATTACGTTACCAGTTTTATTAGAGGCAGTTTTACCGTATCAGGTATTAAGGGAAATTAACTATTATTGGGATAAAGATACGTTTGATGTTCCTATGGTTTATGAAGAAAAAAAGACAGATTCTATTCCTGACTTAGAAGTATTTATTCATGTAGCGCCAAGTGGATATAATCGGTTTGGTCATGTTGATGTCTGTATGGATGGAGTAGTGATTTCCTATGGTGCTTATGACTTTACCACTTCCAAATTATTTAATATGATTGGGGAGGGAATGATTTTTGAAGTAGATAGACAAAAGTATATTAATTTCTGTACTCATCATAGTAATAAAACTTTATTTTGTTTTGGTCTTAAATTAACAGAAAGACAAAAAGCAAATGTTAAGAAACAAATAGACTCTATCATGAATTGTGTTCATCCTTTTGAGACAAACTATGAAAGAGATTTAAAAAATAAAAAAAGAGTGAAAAAGAGTGATTATGAGGATTATCCAAGTAAACTTGTCATTTTAGCAGGAGCTAAATTTTATAAAGTACATTCTGGTCCCTTTAAAACATTCTTTGTGTTAGGAGTGAACTGTTGTAAACTTGCCGATAATATTATTGGGAAAAGCGGGAGTGATCTTTTAAAGATGACAGGAATCATTACACCAGGAACGTACTATGAATATCTAAATCAAGAGTTTTATAAAAAGAATGGTATGGTAATTTCTAAGGTTATTTATAATAATAAAGCACTAAAAAAGAAAAAGAAATTTTTCTCTACAGGATCTATTGCACGGAAAGAAGAAAAGTAGTTTACTTCTTTCTTTTGTTTTGATATAATTTTAATAGATTTGCCGATATAGTTTAGTGGTAAAACAGGTCCTTGGTAAGGATCAGCGGACAGTTCAATTCTGTCTTTCGGCACCATAGGGAAATTAGTCGA
>CANOBK010000020.1 GCA_947564265.1 uncultured Caryophanales bacterium | reverse complement strand
CTATCTATGGAAGTACCGATGGGGAAAACTTTGAAGTATTAACCAGTCAGAAAAACTTACGTTATACCAACCAAGCAGATACACTGGAACAAGCTAAAAATAATATCAAGAGCTTTGAAATTTCAGATCCAAAACCAGTAAAATACATAAAGATTGTAGCGGACCGTACGAATGGAAATTGGTTTACCGCGAGAGCTTTCAATTTTTATCAGGATACTACTAAGAAAATGGAACCATTCGTTGAAATAGAGTATAGTACTACGTCTTTAACAAATCAAAATGTAACTGCGAAGATAGTTTCTACCAATTCACCAATTAAGGTATTAAATAATGGTGGCAAAGTTAGTTATGAATTTGCTAAGAATGGAACGTTTACTTTTGAATATGAGGATATTTACGGAAGTCATAAAACAATAGATGCTAGCGTTACCTGGATCGATAAAGAGGCTCCTACTGCTTCTATTCAATACGATGTAACTTCAAAAGGACCTGGACCAGTTGTTGCGACTCTTGTCCCTAATGGAGAAGAAATTACAATCGTAAATAATAATGGTCAAGAAACTTATACATTTACTAAAAATGGAACTTTTGAGTTTATTTATCAAGATGCTGCCGGAAATAAAAATAAGACAGTGGCAAGTGTAAATTGGATTGTTTCTAATACACAGAATCATTCTTCCATGAATGTGGTAAAACCTACTCCAAGTGGTATTTCTGGTTCAAGTTCATCTTCAGACAATAATCAGCAAAATGCACAAGTTGAGTACCGTACTTATTCAACTACAAATGTATCATTAAGATTACCAACAGGTACTATAAAAGAAACGGATATCTTAAAAGAAAATCGCTTAGTATTAAATGAAACTCTTAAAAATCGTGTAGGAGAAGAAAGTCAATACTTTGAAGTTTATTTTGAAAATAAGGAAACAGGAAAGGAAACCTTAAATTCTACCTCCATTGAAATGATTCTTAAGATTGATTCTAGTAAGAAATTACTTGCGATTTATGAGGTTGGAGAAAATAATGTGTTAAAATCTTTGAATTATCATTTAATAGGTAATAATCAAGCTGTGATAGAGACTACTGGACTTAAGAAATATATTCTATCTTATGAGAATAAGGATAACACACAACCAATTGAATCTAATAAGGATCAAAATTCTACTTCTAATGATTCGGATTCATCTTCTAAAGAGGAAGAAATAGAAACGGAAAAAGAAACGATTCAGATTTTTGATAATATTTATTTCTGGATTATCGGTGGTGTTTCTGTCGCATTAATTGGATTCGGAATCTATTTATTAAGTAGAAAAAATGGTTCAAAAGAAACATTTTCTGAAGCCGAATGTATTTAAAAAGGAAAAAGATTCTTCTCTGGTGAGAAGAGTTTTTTTTCTGGTATAAAATGAGTCTGTTCGATTGTTTCCTCTTTTTTTCTATTTTATAATAGATTTAGGTGATAACATGAAGGAAAGAATTATTTTTCATATTGATGTAAATAATGCCTTTTTATCATGGACTGCGGTTGATTTATTGAGAAAGGGGTATTCAGTCGATATTCGAACCATTCCTTCTGTGATTGGTGGGGACGAAGAAAAAAGAAGAGGAATCGTTACTGCCAAAAGTCCTGTTGCGAAAAAAATGGGAGTGGTTACGGCAGAACCGTTATTTATGGCTAGAAGAAAGTGTCCTGGACTTCAGGTTTTTAAGGGAGACTACGCACTCTATCGTAAAGAGTCAAATCAGTTATATGATTATTTTTGCCAGTTTACGGATAAGATTGAACGTTTCTCTATCGATGAGTGTTTTTTAGATATGACAGGGACCAATCTACTATACTCTGATTATTTAGCACTCGCAAATCGTATAAAAAATGAAATTTATCAAAAATTTGGGTATACTGTTAATATAGGAGTCGCTAGTAATAAGTTGTGTGCGAAAATGGCAAGTGATTTTGAAAAACCGAATAAAGTTCATACACTATTTCCAGATGAAATCGAAAAGAAAATGTGGCCTTTACCTGTGACAGAATTATTTATGGTTGGGAAATCTTCTAGTAAGCAACTGATGGAAATGGGAATTAAAACGATAGGTGATTTAGCTCATGCAGATCCAAAACTTCTTGCTCGTCGTTTTAAAAGTCAAGGAGAGATGATGCATAATTATGCGAATGGGATTGATTACAGTCCTGTATCTAGTGAATCTTCTAAAAACAGGAGTATTAGTGTCACAGAAACTTTAGAAAAAGATATTGATAGTACGCCAATTCTTAAAAAAATATTGCTGCGTCAAGCAGATAATGTTGGAAGACAGGCAAGAAAAGAAAAGTTATATGCGAAAACGATTGCTTTAATCTTTAAAACGGGAGAATTTGTAAGTTATAGCCATCAGATTAAATTAGTAAATCCAACCAATGTAACCGAAGAAATCTATAAAAATGCTCTTATCATTCTTAAAAATGGGTGGCGTGGGGAACCTCTTCGATTAATTGGGATTCGATTATCTGATTTTACAGTGGAAAACTGTAAGCAAATTTCTTTCTTTGATCAAGAAAAAGATATCAATACGAATCAAATTCAGGAAGTTTTGGATCAGATTACGGAAAAATACGGAGATGGTGTGATTATTCCAGCCAGTCTAAAAGAAAAATAATTGTTTTCCCATTTTTATTTGTCTATAATTAGAATAGAGGGTGAAGAGATATGGATATCAAAATATTAAATGAACTCATGAGTCGTTGTAAAAGTACGGTCGATCACTTGACTGAAGAATATCATTATCCGAGTAATATCAGTCATTTATTATATTTGATCGTCCCTGCTTTTATCGTAAAATATGGGGTTCAAAATGAACGATATATCTTGAGGAGTTTTGAACAAATTCCAATTTTAATTAATGATCGAAATGATCCTGTTTATCAGGCTTACTATAGTGCGATTCCCAAAGAAGTAGATGGTAAAATTATCACCACAAAGGGGATTGTTTTAAATCACTATGAGAACATTGAACTCATGCAGTTACTGGATAATTTGGTTCATGAATTCAATCATGCGATCAATTCTATCAA
The DNA here is from genome assembly GCA_947564265.1 of uncultured Caryophanales bacterium. Classification (GTDB taxonomy): domain Bacteria; phylum Bacillota_I; class Bacilli_A; order RF39; family UBA660; genus Alloscybalousia. The sequence continues at coordinate 16,394 of CANOBK010000020.1, read as the reverse complement.
TAACGAGGTTTTATGGGACGAGAAAGAGATAAAAGTTCGTACAGGACTTAGCTATATTATTTATGATCGAAATACTTTAAAACCTATTAAAAAAGAGGAAAGTTCTATCATAGAAGAAATTATTAATACGAAACAAACAGAATTAATTATCGACGTCATTCATTCCTTTTATCAGTATGAATTTACAGACCCAGCGATTACGAATGCGCTTTATTCGATTCATAGTTCGATTGATCGAAATTACCAATCCAATGCCTATTTACTTCAATCTTTGGTTTGTCAGAGTTTAATGGAAAATAAAACATTTATATCAACATTGGAAAATTTGCGTTTTCAAGGGAATATCGAGGGAATTTCTGATTGGTTTGATCATATGACAGGCATGCCTAATAGTTTTCAAAGATTAATCTCTCTTCTGAATCAAACTCTTAAATTACAAATGGAGTTAAATGATAAGAAGGGGATTCGTTTCTTCAAGATTAATAAAATCCGTTCTTTTAATGAAGAGGCTATGAATATTGTAGAGAAATTCAATCAAAATTGTAATTATCGATAGGAGGAAATTTTTTGACAGAGCAATCATTACTTAATTTATCCAATAAAATCAAAAAGAATCAGTTGTCTTTACATGATATCGAACTTGTAAACCAATTGTTTTTTTCTTATGGAGATAATCAGTTACAGGATTTCGATTTAATCGTTGTACTAGCAGGAGACCTTTTAAATCGAATGGAAGTAGCAGTAGAACTCTATCAAAAAGCAAAAGCCCCTATTTTAATTTCTGGTGGAAATTTAAGTAGTAATGATCAAAGAGAGTGGGAGAAGTATTTTCGATATGCAGAATCACATGGAGTTTCTCCTTCTGATCTTTTTGTGGAAGGGGAATCTACCAATACTTATGAAAATTTACTTGATTCTTTAAAAATTATAGAGAACAAATGGTCCTTTAGTCGAATTGTTTTTATTTCTAGCTCTCATCATTTACTAAGAGTATCACTTACTTTAAAAAAAGTGTTAGAAGAAATTCCTGTTTCTATTACGTATTCTTTTTATCCTGCCTATACAAAAAATATTACAAAAGAGAATTGGCAATTTTCTGAATTTGGAAGAGAAGCACTTTCTCAAGAATTAGAAAAAATTATAAAATATCAATTACTTCCTTATTGGTAGAAAAGTAGAATGGTAAAATTTTGTTAATTTTTGCTTTTTGTGGTATCATATAGTAAGAGATGAAACATAGAGAGGAAGTGAACTTATGAAGAAGAATTCTTTTATGCAGGGAGCCTTTATCGCAACTTGTGGGATTGTTCTTAGTAAGATTCTAGGAATGCTTTATGTAATCCCTTTCTATTCCATCATTGGAGATCAAGGTGGGGCTCTTTATGGATATGCTTATTCGATTTATTCGATTTTTTTAGGAATTAGTCAAGCAGGAATTCCCATGGCCATTAGTAAGATTATTAGTGAGTACAATGTTTTAGGATATTATAATGCCAAAGAACGTTCTTTTAAACTGGGTAGAAAAACATTAATGATTATGGGAATTCTTTGTTTTGTGATTATGTTTATTTTTGCAGAGCCGTTATCCTATGTCATTATTGGAAATGTAACGGGGGGAAATACCAGAGAAGATGTTACTTTTGTGATTCGAGTGATTTCTACTGCTGTTTTAGTTGTTCCGCTTCTTAGTATTTATCGTGGCTTTTTACAGGGAAATAAATACATTACACCAACTTCTGTTTCTCAAATTTTAGAACAAATCGTACGTGTCGTTATTATTATTGCGGGTAGTTATCTTTCTTTGAAAGTTTTCAATTTATCTTTGAGAACAGCAGTAGGAATCGCTGTTTTCTCTGCGACGGTCGGGGCTTTATGTTCTTACTTTTACTTGCTTGTCAAAGCGAATAAAAATAAGAAACAACTTTATAAGAGAACACTAAAAGTTTCCGAACCTAAAATTTCAGATCAGGAAATTATTAAAAAGATTTTGTTTTATGCATTTCCATTTATCATGATTGATGTATTTAAGTCTTTGATTAACTCCGTTGATGTCTTTACCTTAGTACCAGTTCTAGTAAATGGACTTGGCTATACCGCTGCCCAAGCAGAAGCAATTATGGGAGTCATTTCTACTTGGGGATTAAAGATTAATATGATTATCGCATCGATTGCGACAGGGCTTATGGTAAGTCTCATTCCTAACTTAACAGCTAGTTTTGTAAAAAAAGATATGGATGATGTAAGAGATAAGATTAATCATACCTTACAATGGTTATTGTTCTTTACGATTCCAATGACGATTGGACTTAGTATCTTGGCGAAGCCAGTTTGGACGATTTTTTATGGAGTGAGTGAATTTGGTCCTAGTGTTTATCAATATTATGTTTTTGTAGCGTTAGTAACGACTTTATTTACGGCATCTATTACTATTTTACAATTATTAAAAGAATATAAAATGGTGTTTCTTGCCTTATTTTCAGGATTAATTGTCAATGCCTCTTTAAATGTACCTCTTTTGTATGCATTTGACAGAATGGGACTTCCTGCTTACTATGGATCTACTACTTCTACGATTTTAGGATACTCCTCTTGTATTGTGATTTCATTATGGTACATCCATAAAAAGTATCAAGTAAATTATGAGGATACCGTAAAAAAAGTAATCAGTGTTGTGATGACAACGATGGTGATGGCAATTACTTTACTTCTATTACAAAAAGTATTCCCATTTGATTCTACGAGTCGATTCTTCTCGATTTTCTATGTATCGATTTATGCGATTCTTGGAAGTGTGATTTATTTCTTTATCGCTTTCCAATCGAGATTAATTTATGACATATTTGGAAAAGATAATATTAAGGGAATTATAAAAAAAATTAGGAGATGATTCTATGGAATTTACAGTGTTAAAAGAAAAGGAATTTAAAGAGTTTTCAAAGACATCTGATCAGGCTTCGTTTATGCAGACAGTGGAAAATGCCCATTTAAAGGAAGATTATTTAAAAAGTAAGCTTCATTATGTAGGCGTTCGCGATAAGAAAAAAATTGTTGCAGGTGCAATGATTTTGGAAGATAAAGCCATTTTTAATCAAAAAAGATTTTATGCACCGAGAGGATTAATGGTGGATTATCACAATTTGGAATTACTGACATTTTTTACTGAAAATTTAAAAAAATATATCAAGAGTTGTGGGGGATTCATTCTTATTATTGATCCTAATGTAGTGTATCGTGTTCGTAGTAGTGATGGAGAGATTCTCGAAGAAGAAAAAGCAGATGATGAAACGGTTGATAATTTAAAAAGTTTAGGATATCGTCATTTTGGATTTAATATTTATTTAGAACCATTGCAAGCTAGATGGGCTTATCGTATGGCACTAGATGAAGATTACGAAACAAAGAAAAGTAAATTTTCAAAAAGTACCAGAAAGAATATTGACTCTTGTATTAAAAAAGGGCTTCTGGTTCGCGAGGGAACAATGGATGACTTGGAAGTGATGACTGAAATCTTTGATTTGACATCGAAGAGAAAAGATTTTTTTTCCCGTAGTTTAGATTATTATAAAACGATGTATAAACATATGAAAGACTTAATGACTATCTATATCGCATATTTAAAACCAGATGTTTATTATGAACATACCAAGTCACTTTTAGAGGAAGAAATTAAGAATAATCAAGAGATTGAAGCGAAGATGAAGGTTGACAATGTTGGAAATAAACTGTTGAAAAAGAAGGAAACTAGTGATAAACTACTTAATAAGTATAGGTTAGAACTTGAGAAAGCAGAGAAGTTTAAGAAAGAACATCCAGATGGCTTAGATGTTGGATGTTTATTATCTCTTCGTTCTGGTTCTGAGTATCTAACTCTATCCAGTGGAGTTTTGGAAGAATATAAAAGTTTTACCCCAAAATACCTAATGTATGAGCATCATATTAAGGAAGCCTATAAGGAAGGATTTAAGTATTGTAATTTCTATGGAATTACAGGAGACTTTGATCCTAATAATAAATATTATGGAATCTATGAGTTCAAAAAAGGATTCAATGGAAATGTCATTGAATTAGTAGGTCAGTTTGAACTTCCGATTACCAGATTTTATTCCATTTTTCAAATTCTTAAGAAAGTGCGTGACAAAATAAAAAAGTAGGTGGTTGAAGTGAAGGATAATTATCGTTTTGAATATATGGATGAAAATAAGTTTCGGGTCAGAGAAAGATCGGTTCGAAAATATAACATGTTAGCATATAAAAAACTTACATTTGAATATTATCCACAATTAAAAGAAGGAAATTTTTTAGGAAAATTAGTAAAAGAAAACGAAGATAAATCGTTGATGTATGAATTGATGTTACCAACAGATGAAATGTTTCAGAAGGTTCATGGAGTGATGAAACTTCATTATACCGTTTATCCAGATAAAAAGATTATTTTACTTACCAATATTACACCAGATGGTATTTTAGATGAAGGACATCGTTCAGAATTAACTGCATATAAAGGTGTGATGATTTCTAAGAGTAATCCGAAAAAGGATATGTTTAAAGTCAATTTATTAAATATGATGAATAAAGGAATCGGAAATAGTGCGATTTTTATAGGAATCATCGCAAGTTTATTAGTAATTGGTGCTATTCTTTTATACTTTGTAATTCACTAGATTATACCGAAAAAGGCATGTTTTATGTCTTTTTTTTGTGAGATATTTAAAGAAAAATTGTACGAATGCCTGGTTTTCTTAAATAATGTAATTAGAAGGATTTTTCCTTACGAAATTTCAGGAGGTTTCATAGTGAACGAAAAAAATCATTTTATTAGTTTGTGTAGTGATACTACATTTAAGTATTTATTAAAGAAAGAGGAAACAAGAAATTGGATTTTAGAAATCATCGAAAGAAAAACAGGAATTGACTTAAATGAGTTCCAATTGATTAACCATGAATCAAATACGGGAAATAACATTAAGGATTACCGAATGGATTTGGTATTTGAAAAAGGGAATACGATTGTGATTGTTGAAATGACCAATAGTGATAAGGAAGCAGATACTGTCAAGAATTATCAGTATCTTTATAGGACGCAGTCTAGAAGGTTCATGGTAGGAGAAGAATATACAAAAAAAAGAACAATTTTAATTCTAATGAATCACTTTCGGAATCAAGAAAGTCCAAATCTATTAGATACTCATTTTACCTTTAATGATAGGAGTCATGATTTATTAATTAAAGATATCGAAAGTTTTGAAATCTATTTACCAAACTATAAGAAAACATGTTATGATGAATATAATGAAATTGGAAGAAGACTGGTATTATTTAATGCCTCTAGTTTTGAAGAGATGGAAAGTATTACTAGTAATCCTTCTGATTTAGAAATCATTAAGGAATTGAGGAATTTAAGTATGGATGAAATATTTTTAACGGAATATGAAAAGGAGAAAATGCAGGAGAAGTTAGTCAATTCAGCATATAAAGAAGGATTAGATCATGGGATTGGACAAGGTAAAAAAGATAAACAAATGGAAATTGCCAAAAGAATGTTAGAAACAGGAATTGATGAGGAGACTATTTTTCAATGTACAGGATTAAGGACAGAAGAAATTACTAGTGAGGGATAATAGTTTAAAGGAATTCTATGTAATGTTATATTTTTTTATTTTGTTTGAATCTAGGAAAGTAAAAAAGCTCACTTTTGTTGTGAACTTTTTTTACTTTCTGATATGATTTTTTAAGTTTTTTAAACTGCGATACATTTTATAGGATATTTTATATAAATAATAAAATGGTTTATTTACGACTAAGTCAAATTCACCTAGTAATTCGACCACTTGTCCTCCAAAATCTCTTTTAAAGGAATAAAGGCCAAACAGTGGATTTTCTTCTCTAAAGTCTCCTGTAATTCCATAGAAATTATATCGTTCATATTGATGTTCAATTGCATATTTTACGCCTTCCCAATGAACGGTATAGGCAGATTGAAATTCCATAAACCTTTGATAAGATCCTCCGACTAGAGATAATACTTCTTTTCCATAAATCAGGAAAAGAATTCCGCCTAGTGGGATAATGTCACCATTTTCCTCCTTTAATTTTTCAATTTTTTTAATTTTTTTCTGTAATCGATCAATATTATTTTGATTTTCCTTTTGTTTTGATTGATATTTTTTTTCATTCATTTTCGCAGGATTTTCTTGATACTTCTTTTCTCTTTCAGTCATTTCTTTTTTGTTTTCTTCGATTTCTTTCTCTAATTCATTGATTAATTCCTTCGTATGAAGCTCTGCGATTAGGATTTTTAGAATTTCGTGTTTTCCCCCTAAGTGCTTATACATTTGTTGATAGTAACTAAGAGGCCTGTCGATAAATTCTCTTCGTTCTCCAGTATGTGCCATGATGTCTTTGAAGAGTGGAAGCTCGTCTTCTTTAATTTCTCTAGTTCTAATACATTCCCGCTCGTTTTTTCTTAAAATCTGCCTTGTTTTTGGATCCATTTCTTTCATAACATCTTCAATGGTACGTCCCTTTGTAGTCGTCGTAAACATCCAGCGAGGTTGTAGGGTGTCTTGCATTAAATTAAAACCAAAATGTTTATATCCTAATTTTATTAAATTATGAAATGACTCTTGATTATTTTCTCCATCTTCTACAATTTGTCCGTTAATATCACGTTCTTTGTAGGATACATAGGGATCAATCTTAATAAAAATCCCTTTTTCTCTTTTCACATATTCTTTGATTTTTTCAGTGAATTCTTTTAGTAATTCGAAATCTTGATAATCGATTAAAAATCCTCTTGGAGAGTAAAACATATTTCGTTTGATTGGTGTCATTTTTGATAATAGTAGACATCCTGCCTTCACATTCTCCTTGTCATCAACTAATCCTAGGAGATGATATTTCCAACCATTTTCTTCCTTTAATTCTCCCCATTCTTTGGTTTGATGAAAATTTACTTGGGGATGCTTACTAGCAAATTCTTTAAATTTTTTTGGTGTTAGTGTAACTAGTTTCATATTTTATCTCCTTCCTGTTTTCTTTGCGATATTTTTTACGATATTTCGATAAAATGGTACTAGTTTTGTAAAAATGAAATACATGGGTTTATTTAAAATATAATCAAATTCTCCGCCAAATTCTACATAGTCTCCCCCAAATTTCTTTTTAAACTCATGAAGTCCTAAGCGTGGGTTTTCTTTTCTTAAATCACCAATTGTTCCAAACTGATCATAAATTTTAATCCCTTTATCATAGTAATATTTAATATGTTCTTGATAAGTTTTATAATTTGTATAGGTTTCTGATAAAATATTATGATTTCCCGCATACAATACCCATGCTTTATCTCCATATTCTATAATGAAATGGCCACTTAAGGTGATATTATTCCCATATTCTTTTTTATCTTGTTTATATTTTTCAATATCTTTTTTCAGTTTTTCAATTCGTTTTTCCATTTCTTGTTTTTTACTCTTTTCACTTTTACTTAAAGATTCTTTTTGAAGTGGGATTAAATTATTTTCTAATTGATCAATTGTTTGTTGTTCTAGTTTTATCATTTTATCTAGATTTACTTTTCCTAAAAATAAGTTACAAGAATTATCTTGATTCCAAATCTCGTATAGACTTTCGTAATATCCTTTGTTATGGGTAATAAAGTCTTTTCTATTTTCTGTTAAAATCATTAGTTGATAAAATGTTTCAATATCTTCTTTTGTTCCTAAAGACACATCGACTCCTAAATCTTCTGCTTTTTTGATTCTTTGTTTTGTTGTTTTTGAAAATGCTGCTTCGATTTTTTCCCATTCTTTCCCAAAATCTATTCGAAAAGTGTAGCGTGGTTGCATTGTTTCGAAGTTTTTAGTGAATCCTAAATGCCGATATCCTAATTTTTTTAGTGTTTGAATGATATCTTTTTCCTGTTCAATGATAACTTGTCCATCATTAGTCTCTTGATGATAAACCAAATCTGGATCAATTTTAATAAAGATTGCTTTTTCTTTTTTAACATATATTTTTAAAGCGTCCGTGAATTCTTCTAATAATTCTGTATTCTCAAAATCCATTACATAACCTCTAGGAGCATAGAAATAACTATAACCAAAAGGAAGCTTTTTCTCTAATAAAAGGGCTGCTGCAACTAATTCTTTTTTATCATTTTCTAAACCGACATAGTGAGGAATTAGTTTCTTTTCCTTTTTGGCGAATTGGCCCCATGCATAACTTTGAAGAAAATGGGATTTTTTATGTCCTATTACAAACTTTTCGTATCTTTCTTTTTTAATGTTTTCTATAAAGTTCATTCTATCACCATTCTTATTATACCATGTTTTTCCTATTCTAAAAACTTATTTACTTAAATTAGAAAGTGTGGTATAATATGCCATCAAGGAAGTGGAATTATGACTGTAAAACAAAAAAATTATATTGATCAATTAGATTTAGAATCCCTTCAGATATTAGATTCAATTATAGATGATGATTCTAAAGAATCCATAGAATACTTAACAGAGCGTTTAAGGGATTTAACCTTTGAGAGTGATACTTTCCAGTATGTGAAAAATTTATCTACGCAAATTCCAATGTCGTATGTACCTATGTTTGGAATTAATTTTCATAGAGGATTTTGGAAAGATTGTTCTATTTTTGATTATTATTCCATTCCAGAAGAAGTGAAAACTGAAATTTCCTTTTTAAATTCAGTAAAGGTTGCTAACCTAAATGGAGCGGTTAATTTTACTTTAAAACATCTACAAGAAAAAGTGAAACTTTGCGAAATAGAACATCGTTTTATTCCTACAGGAATTGAATTGTTAAATGAAGATTTAGAAGAAAAGAAAGAATTAGTAAGGGATCAGTTTGAAGATATCTTTCAAGTACTAAGTCATCATGAAGAATCTTATATCTTTTTTATGAAAAATTCACCCTCTTGGTGGGTTGATTCCTTTCTTTCATTCGGAAGTCAAAAATTAATTGAGATATTAGCAAGATATTCTGATTTAGAAGACTTAAAAAATAAAAATGTAAATAGTTTTCAAAAGTTTATTCGAAAGTAAGAGATTTATTTAAAAGTACCAATTAGGTGCTTTTTTATTAGTTTCTATAATATCAACAAATTTTGACAAAATACTAGTTGTTTTACTCCCTGTATGATATAATTGAAAATAATAGGGAGCTCTGTAATATGAATAAGAAGTGTATTAAAATATTCAAATATTTTGTGTTTATTTTTTTATTATTTTGTTTTTTTTCTACTGTTTCTTATGCGGAGGAAATAGAAGGTGTTCAAAATATAGAGATAGAGGGAGCGAATATATCTCCTTCTTTTAAACAGAATCAATATGAATATTATATACATTTACCAGAAGGTACAACTGAAATCAATATTCAAGCCACTACTACTGATTCTGTAGCTGTTATTGGTGAAGGACAAAGAACAGTTAGTGACAATGATGAATTTTTTCTAATCGTAATGACAAAAACTGGAAATTGTATTCTCTATAAATTTCATGTTTGTATTAACAGTATTACAGTCGATAATATTTCTTTAGATGGACTTGATTTTTCATTTAATCCCTATGTTTATAACTATGAAATTGAAACTTCTTATAATACAAAAACTACGCATGTGAATGTAACTACAAAATCAGATCAATCTTATACAGTAGACGGGAGTACTCATTTACGAGTGGGTACAAATACAATTACAGTAACGGTAAGTGAACCTGGAAAAAGAAATCAATCCTATACTTTTAAAATTAAAAGAAGAGAAGCATGGTTTGAAAAACTTGGTTATATAGGTGATACTCAAGAATATGAAATTCCAGAAGATGGATATTACCATATAGAACTTTGGGGTGCCCAAGGTGGCGGAAGTACCAGCAGAATCGGTGGATATGGCGGTTATACGGCAGGTGATATTTTCCTATCTAGTGGTACGAAACTTTTTATCTATGTAGGTGGTGTTGGCCGAGTTGGAAGTGTAAGTGGTGCCGGTGGCGGATATAATGGTGGTGGAAATTCCCAAGTTTACCAAGCGAATGCCACTGGTAGATTTGGAGGAGGAGGAGCTACCGATGTCCGTTTAGCTTCAGGAAATTGGAATGACTTTAACTCTTTAAAATCAAGAATTATGGTTGCTGCCGGAGGTGGAGGTACTTCTGGATATACTGATGGCGGAAAATATGCTGGTGGATTAATTGGTTACGATGGTGGTGACAATCGCAGTGGATATGGTGGTACACAGACATCTGGTGGTGCTGGACGAAGTTCTGATTCATCCTATGGAACTGGTTATCCAGGTGGCTTCGGTTATGGCGGAGTTGGTGTTTCACATGCTGGAGGTGGAGGTGCTGGTTACTATGGTGGCGGTGGAGGAGTTCGAGCTTCTAAGATAGATGGACAAGGTGGAGGAGGATCCTCTTTCATTTCTGGTCATAATGGATGTGATGCCATTGATGAGAGTTCTACTTCCTCTAAAATCGTTCATACAGGACAAAGTATTCATTATAGCGGGAAATATTTTACAAACACATTAATGATTGATGGTGCTGGGTATCAGTGGACGACTGAAAAGAAAGACCAGATTAATATGCCTTCTAAAGATAATCTTAATCAAAGAGTAGTTGGGAATGAAGAAGATGGTTTTTTTAGAATCACTTATTTAGGATTAGAATTAAACTCTTCTGTAGAAAGTGGACTAGCAAGTTTAACAGTAACTGGTGGTACGCTTGATCAAGAATTTGACAAAGATACTTTTGAATATACATTAATACTAGATGAGGACAATACAAACATTACGATTGATGCAACTCCAATGGATTTAGATGCCACTGTTTTAGGACTTGGGAGTTTTGAGGTCCCTTCTGGTGAAAATAAATATCTAATTACAGTAATTTCATCAAACGGAGAAATAAACCTTTATACCATTACTACTTTAAGAGAAAAATCAAGTGATCCTACTTTAAAAGATATCAAAATTAATGGGATTTCTCTTAAAAATTTTGAACCTACGAAGCAGGAATATACAGTAAATGTTCCATTCAATACAACTTTTATTAACTTAGAAGGAATTAAAAAATATCCAGAAACAGAGGTTAGTTATCCAGATGGAGAAAAAATTGAATTAATTGAAAATGATGTGGAAGTAGAAATTTTATCAATCTCAGAAGATAAAAGTAAGAATATTCTTTATACAATTCAAATTCATAGAGAGTCTTCAACGAAATTAAAAACTTTATCTGTTCTTGGATTAATGAGAATGTTACCATTTTCTACTTTAAGAACTTCTTATGAAGGAGTCATCAATATGAAATCTTTTGAAGTACCAGTGATTGCTGTTCCTTATGATAAAGATGCTACTGTTACAATTGAAGGAAATGATTATATTCCTGAAGCAGGAGGAACTATTACAATTACGGTTTCAAAAGAAGGATTAGAGTCAACGATTTATACAGTTGATATTACAAAGTTTAAAAGTCCTATTACTTTTGATCAAATCTATGAATCTACAGGAGATTATCAAGAGTTTATTGCACCAATTGATGGATATTACCATATAGAACTTTGGGGTGCCCAAGGTGGTGGAAAATTAGGTAATAAAGTTGGTGGATATGGTGGTTATACCGCTGGAGATATTTTCTTATCTGAGGGTACAAAACTCTTTATCTATGTGGGTGGTTCTGGCCAAGTTGGAAGTGTCAGTGGAACTGGTGGTGGATATAATGGTGGCGGAAATGCCCAAATCCATAAATCCAATGTACTTTCTAGATTTGGTGGAGGAGGAGCTACCGATGTTCGTTTAGTTGCAGGTACATGGAATAACTTTGACTCTTTAAAATCCAGAATTATGGTTGCTGCTGGAGGAGGAGGAACTTCTGAATATACCAATGGTGGAAAATATGCTGGTGGATTAATTGGATATGATGGTGGTGACAATCGTAGTGGATATGGTGGAACACAAACATCTGGTGGTGCTGGACGAAGTTCTAATGAATCCTATGGTAGTGGATATTCAGGTGGTTTCGGCTATGGTGGACTTGGCGTTTCTCATGCTAGTGGTGGAGGTGCTGGTTACTATGGTGGAGGCGGAGGTGTTCGAGCTTCTCGGATAGATGGTCAAGGTGGGGGAGGTTCATCCTTCATTTCTGGTCATAATGGATGTGATGCCATTGATGAGAGTTCTACATCCTCTAAAATCGTTCATACAGAACAAAGTATTCATTATAGCGGGAAATATTTTACAAATACAATCATGATTGATGGTGCTGGATATCAGTGGACAAATGTAAAAGGAAAACAACGTGTGATGCCCAATCCTACAACCGGTGAAACTTATCCGGTAGGTACAGGTCATACGGGTGATGGAAAAGCTAAAATCTCACTATCAGAGCCAAAATCTGCCGATAACTATTTAGATAGTTTAACCGTGAGTCAGGGAACTCTTTCTCCTGAATTTAAAACCTCTGTTCTTGAGTATGATTTAGAACTTCCAAGTGATGCTTACAAAATAGATGTTTCGGCAGTTCTAAAGGATGAAAGAGCCACAATTATTGGAACGGGTACCATTAAAGTACCATCTGGAAATAGTACACATGAAATAATCGTAACGGCAGAAGATAATAGTGTAAGAATTTATACAATTAATTTGCATCGACCAAAAAGTAATGATCCAAGTGCAGAAGATATTAAAATTGTCGGAATGCTTGAAAAATACTGTGATGAGTATGAAGACTATTGTAATTATACGTATGATAAAGATCAAACTTATTATCAGATTATCATTCCTTATGGAATTGAACAATTAGAAGTAATTCCAGAATTAAGAAGTGATGAACAGGGATTAGTTTTTCAAACAGTAGAAGAAGATACAGTAACTGTTGTATCTGATGGAAAAATAGAATTTTTAGGAAATAAATTTACAATGCAAGTAGAGATTACAAGTGAAGATGAAACAGCAGTCAATGTATACACCTTTGATTTTGTAAGGGATGAAGCAGGTAATAATAATTTAGCAAGTCTAAAATTAACGAGTCCTGAACAAGAACTTGAAAACTTTTCGCCATATTTCTATCAATATTATGTTACAGTACCAAACGAATATGAGAGTGTAGAAATAGAAGCAATTCCAGAAGTTGCGGGTGCCAAAGTAGAAATTACAGGAAATACAAATCTAAAAGTTGGAATTAATCATGTAATCGTAAGTGTCACTTCTATGAGAGGAGAAACAAAAGTATATTTAATTACTGTAAATCGTGAATTAAGCGAGAACGTATTTTTGAGTTCTCTTACTGTTAAAAACAATAATAATACACTAGAATATACACCAGAATTTAATAAAATTATTACAGATTATCAACTAGAAGTAGAAAATGAGGTAACTGAGGTAAATATTGAAGCCGTTGCAGAATCCAATACTGCAGTAGTAACGGGGGATGGATACCATGAATTAAAAAGTGGAACGAATATTATCCCAATTACAGTTACCAATAATGGTGTAGAGGAAGTTTATAATGTAACTATTAATCGAAAGAAAAATAGCAATGCTTATTTACAAAGTATTACGATTGGGAACTATACCTATACTCCAGAATTTAATAAAGATACATTTGAATATACCTTAGAGATACCAAATGATGTTATGTCACTTGATGTAAAAGTAGTTCCAGAAGTATCTACTACGACTGCAAGAATTCGTGGTAATACGGGCCTTATTAAAAAAGAACATACTATTACAATCACTAGTGTTGCTGAGGATGCAAGTTACTTAGTGTATAAAATTTATGTAACGAAACCAGTATCATACAATAATTACTTGAAATCTCTAACAACAAGTGTTGGAGAATTAACCCCAGAATTTAATAAAGAAGTACAAGAATATAAAATGACTGTCGCTTCTGATGTTTCAAGTATTGAGATTAAAGGTGTACCTGAAGATATAAAAGCAACAGTTCAGTGGAATGGAAAATATGCGCTTGCCCCAGGAATTAATGATATCAATTTAACGGTTATTAGTGAAGCTGGAGAGGACAGAATCTACCATATTGAAGTTAAGAGATTAAAGAATGATGATGTAACTCTAAAAGAAGTAGTGAACGATCAAGGAAGTACAGTGACAAAAATTGAAGATTCTACGCTTCCATATGATTATTTAATCAATGTACAGTATGAGATTAATCAAATAAAAATTACTGGAATTCCCAATGTATCAACTAGTAAAGTGATGGGAAATGGAACTTATAATTTAACTGTTGGTGTAAATGACATTACTTTAAGTGTGACGAGTGAAGAAGGAACAGTAAAGAATTATATTGTAAGAGTAATTAGAGATTTATCAACAAATGATGATTTATCTTTCCTTTATGTAGAGGAAGGAGGATTATCTCCGCATTTTAGAGAAACGACAATTTTCTACGATGTAAAAATTCCAAATGAGAAAACAGATGTTCATATTGAGGCGATCTCTGAAGATCCTAATGCAACTGTAGAAATGATTGGAGATACAACAGGATTGGAAGTTGGAGTACCAAGAGAAATCCAAGTAGTGGTGACGGCACCGAAAGGAAATCAAAAAACGTATACTTTATCGATTGTAAGACAGGAAGCAACGACTGAAAACTTAGCACTTGAAGATTTAATAACCAATCGAGGAGAAATAGATCCTCCTTTTGATCCAAATACTTTGAACTATACATTAGAAGTAGAAAATGAAGTGAAGGATATTACAATAACAGCAACTAGTATGAGCAGTGATGTAACAGTATTAGGAAATGGAACTTATGATTTAAGAGTAGGGAAAAATGCAATTGCTGTTTTTGTAGTTGGAACTGATGGTGTACAAAGGGATTATCAAATTGTAGTTACTAGAAAGAAATCACAGGATGCAACACTGAGTGCTTTGGTAGTAAAATCTCATACTCTAAGCCCTACATTTAATAAAAATACAGAAAATTATACTTTGACTACGAGTGCTAATTCTTTAGATTTTACAACAATTAAACCGACGGAGAGTGAGTCTACTTATGTGGTTTTTGGAAATGAAAACTTTTTAGTAGGAGAAAATACAGTAACAATCGAAGTAACCGCACCAGATGGTGAAACAAAGAAAACGTATACTCTAACTGTCATGAAAGTAGGAAGTAAGAATAATAATTTATCTTCTCTTAGTGTAGAAGGATACCAAATGATTCCTAACTTCCATAAGGTTGTTACCTTCTATACATTAGAAGTTCCTAATGATGTAAACAGTGTAGTTGTAAATGCAACAGCTGAGGATGAAAATAGTACAATTAATGGTACTGGATTACATACGATTCATGGTGGAGAAAATTATATAGAAGTGGAAGTAACGAGTCAAGAAGGAACCACTAAAGTCTATACAATATTAATTACAAAAGATTCAAGTGATAATAATTATTTAAGTTCTTTAGTCGTAAGTCATGGTACATGGGATCAAGAATTTGATAAGACAATCAATGAATATAGAATTACAGTTCCGTATGAGGTAGACGCAATTGATTTAGTAGCTTTAAAAGAAGATGCTGCTGCCTTTGTGTCTTATGAAGAAAATTACAAGTTAAATGTAGGAGAAAATATCATCAATATTACTGTAACGAGTGAATCAGGAAAAATAAATACATACCGTTTAATTGTAACTCGTGAGTCAGTTGTCAGTGCTTACTTAAGTGATTTACAGGTAACAGGATATGAACTAGATACTGAATTCAATAAAGAATTATTTGAGTACTATATCACAGTAGGAAATGAAGTAACAGAATTAGAATTAAGTTATACACCAGAAGATCAGAATGCAACCGTAGTCGTAACAGGAAATGAGAACTTTGAAATTGGAATGAATGAAATTCGTATTAAGGTTACTGCAAGTGATCATGTAACAACAGAAGAGTATATTCTTTATGTAAATCGTCAATTTTCAACGAATAACTATTTAAGTATTTTAACTGTAGATAAAGGAAAGTTAAGTCCTGACTTTAGTAAAAATACACTGATCTATAATGTAGAAGTAGATCAAGATGTAGAAAAGATTACCGTTACAGCTATTACGGAAGATAAATCGGCTGTAATTACTTCTGGAACAGGAGAACATACATTAAATCTTGGAAATAATGTGATTGAAGTCAAAGTAAGATCATCGATTGGAATTACAAGAACTTATAAGATTAATGTACTAAGAAAGCAATCAGAAAATAATTACTTATCTTCATTAGTGGTAACAGGAAACGAAGAACAACTTATCTTAACGCCATCATTTAACAAGTTAGTAAATGAATATCAAGTAACAGTAGATAGTGATTTGAGTTCAATTTTGGTTAATGCAACGGCGGAAGATGAAAATGCGACAGTAGTAGGAAATGGAACGAAGGAAGTAAAAACAGGAT
>CANOBK010000019.1 GCA_947564265.1 uncultured Caryophanales bacterium | reverse complement strand
TAGGAAAAAATAATAATTTGCATTCACAAGATTTAATTGTTAAAGAATTATTTTAGGAGGTATATTATGGATTATGCGAATGAAAAGTTAATAGAATTAGGGGTTAATTTAACTGGATTAGTAGTGAAAGAAACGGCATCAACGATTCAAAAAAAGATAACAGCAACAAAGAGTAGACGAGATGATAAAAAGACAATCGAAACTTATGATGAAATTGTAAATGAACTTATAGAAGAAAGAGCCGAGGCTATTAGAATAGCTCAATCGTATAAACATGAATTGGAAAAATACGAGATATCAGATAAAGATATTGAACATTTAAATAAAACCATATCAACAGTATTAGATATACTAAAAGAGATGTCACCAGATATGGATATAGAATTTTTTGAGAAGTTTAAGGAACTTATATCAGTAGATACACTAAAATCAATGCAATTACTAGGATTTAATTATAAACAAGCAATAGGTGAACCATTAACAAAATTATGTGCTGATAAAATTTCAAATGTAGAAAGTAAATCAAAAAACGGAGGTAAGAAATAAATATGGCAAATAATAAATCGCAATCAGTTGAACCGAATGTTGTGCAAATAGGTAATACATGGTTGAAAGAATATGGACTTGATTATAAATTAGAGCAAGAAACATTAAATACAGAAATAGATACAGCTTTAAATGAATATTATTCTAAAAGTGGTGGAAGTGGCGGAAATAGACCAGATACTAAACTTCTTCTACAAGATGAAAATTTAAACTGGTATCCTATATTAATTGAATATAAGGGCTATAGGGATAAGTTAGTTAAATTAGACTCTAATGGACAGGTTGAAAATAGAACATCTAAAAATGAGCCAATATTAAAAAATATAAATTCATATGCTGTAAATGGTGCTGTTCATTATGCTAATGCACTGCTTCACTATACAAGCTATACTGACATTATTTCTATAGGTATGACTGGATATAGGAATGAGAATGGTGAATTAATACATAGCATAGGTGTGTACTATGTATCGAAGGATAATTTTGGTATAGGTCAAAAAATAGATGAATATACAGATTTTTCATTTCTTAAAAAAGAGAATTTTAATAAGTTTATAGAGAAAATTAAAAGCTTACATTTATCTCAAAATGAACTTGATGAATTAAAAGAAAAAAGAGAAAAAGAAATTGAAGCAAGTCTTACTAAACTAAATAATGATATTTATCAAAATGAAAAAGGACTTGGAGAAAATGATAGAGTTTACCTTGTCGCTGCATCAATAATTGCCACTATTGGCATACCAGGTAAAGTGCCTCCGCTTGAAAAAGGGGATTTGAAATCTACTAACGAATTTGGAAATCGAGATGGAGATATTTTACTTCGGAAAATACAGGCCTTTCTTGATGATAAAAATCTTCCGAAAGAAAAAAAAGATTTAATTATAAGAACATTACAAAATACATTAACTACGGATAATATAAATAAAGTAGAAAATGGAGAAAGCCAATTAAAAAGAGTATTTACAAAAATAGTTGATGATTTAGGTATATATTACAAAATAGGATTAACAACGGATTTTACAGGGAAATTATTTAATGAAATGTATAGTTGGTTAGGATTTACTCAAGATAAATTAAATGATGTAGTTTTAACACCATCATATGTTGGAAGTCTATTAGTAAAATTAGCTCGTGTTAACAAGGATTCTTATGTCTGGGATTTTGCAACAGGATCAGCCGGACTACTAGTTGCGGCAATGAATGAAATGCTAATTGATGCGAAAAATAGAATTAAATCCCCTGATGAATTTGTTATAAAATCAGCTGAAATAAAAGCAAATCAATTATTAGGTCTTGAAATTTTATCCAATATTTATATGTTAGCTATACTTAATATGATTATGATGGGTGATGGAAGTTCTAATATATTAAATATGGACTCATTAAAAGATTTTGAAGGTAATTATGGATTTGGAGATAAAAGTAGAAAATTCCCAGCTGATGCGTTTGTTCTAAATCCACCATATTCTGCATCAGGTAATGGTATGATATTTGTAGAACGAGCTTTATCAATGATGGATAAGGGTTATGGAGCGATTATTATACAAAATTCAGCGGGATCAGGAAAAGCTATAGAATATAATAAAAAAATATTAAAGCATAGCACACTTTTAGCTAGTATAAAAATGCCAATAGATTTATTTATTGGAAAATCAAGTGTACAGACTAATATATATGTATTTAGAGTTGGAGAAGCACATCAAAAGGATGATATTGTTAAATTTATAGATTTCTCAAATGACGGATATACTAGAACTAATAGAAAGAAAGCTAGTAATAACTTACAGGATACAAATAATGCTAAAGAAAGATATCAAGAGGTAGTAGATTTAGTTAGATTTGGCAAATCAAAATTAAAAATATTTACAGAAAAAGAATATTATGAAGGAACAATAGATCCAGAAAATGGAGCAGACTGGAATCAATCAGCACCAATAGATACTAAACCAACACTTGATGACTTCAAAAAGACTGTTAGCGATTATTTAGCATGGGAAGTTTCCAATTTACTAAAAACTAATAAGGAGAATGATGACTCGGGAAAATAGATGCCCCACTCAACAGAAAACTGGGGTCAGTTGAGTGGGGCGAATATAAGCTTGGAGAACTTTTTAAAGTTGAAAATACATGGATTTATGGAAAAAATAAACAATGGAAAACTAGATTCGATGTAAATATAAAAAATAGATTGCCTGTAATAAGCGGTATTACAGTTAATAATGGTATAAATTATTACACTGAAGACGTCCCTGATAGTAACGAAATTTTTTCAGATTGTTTGACTATATCTACCCGTGGACAATATAGTGGAACCGTTACATATCATACTGGAAAATTTGTACTTGCTAATAATATATTAGCAATGCCGATGCCTAATTTAAGCAAAAACCAAAAGATTTTTATAGGAACAGTTATTAATAATTTAGGTTATGGTGGATATAATAATTATCCTAGAATAGAGACTTTAAAAAATGATAAAATATTTCTTCCTACAAAAAAGGGAAAAATAGATTATGATTTTATGGAAGAGTTTGTCGCTGAATTAGAAACTAAGCGTGTTGTTGACTTAGAAGCTTATCTATTAACAACCGGTTTAAAGGATTATAAATTAACAGTAGAAGAACAAAAAATGATTATTGATTATTCTAATATAGAATTTGCTGAGTTTAATATTACAGATGTCTTTAATATTAAAAATACTGGTAATATACTATCTAGAAATATAGTAGAAAATAGTGGCGATGTACCATATTTATGCGCTAGTTCTGAAAATAATGCAGTAAGTTCTTATATAACATATAATGAAAAATATTTAGATAAAGGTAATTGTATTTTTATAGGTGGTAAAACTTTTGTTGTTACATACCAAAAAAATGATTTTTATTCAAATGATAGTCATAATCTTGCCTTATATCTTAATAATGAAGAAAAAACAAAATTAAAACAACTTTATCTTGCAACTTGTGTGTTTAAGAGTTTGAGTCATAAATATAGTTGGGGAAATAGTATTAGTAAAGCTAAAATAAGAAATGATAAAATTTCATTGCCAGTTTTGAATGGTAAACCTAATTTTAATATTATGAATGCGTTTATTTCAGCAATTCAAAAATTAGTAATTAAAGATGTAGTAGAATATACAGAAGAAAAAATGAAATGAATATAAACAAAAAACAGAAGATATAGAATTAGGTGGCTATTATAATTCTACAACGGCACTAAAAAAAATAACAAATAATTTTGAATTTTACGATGGTCATATGAAAAATACATATAGGAGTTTTTAAAGAATATTTATGTTTAATATTGCCGAATGATTAATTATTGTAATAGTAGTATAATTGTATAATTATATTAATCACGTAAGAATGTGATTGTTGAAATACGAAATATCTAGATTTTTCAATATTAAGACAAAAACAAATAGGTAATGAAACGCATAATTTAAAATTCAGATATAGAACTGTTACATATTTATTTCAATAAAAAAGATTGAAAAGAGAAGAGGAGTATATGGATTACTAAATTTGATAGTCTTATATTTGAAAGATAATAAAAATAATGAAAAAAAATAATTCAAAGAGAGTAACTATATTATCTGCAGGATTAAGGAAAGGAATAATATGTACTCAAGAAAATGCTAATGATATCATCTAAAATTATTATAATAAACATAAAAATAATAAAGAAGAGATATTAGATAATATTTATTCAATTAATGATGAAGTAATAAACATTTACATGGAGTAAAAATTGAATCACAAAAATGGCAGATAAAGAAATAAATGAATTTGAAGATTTATTAAAAGATTTCAAATAATAAAAGCTGAATAAATATTATGTATCAACAAGTCATAAATTTAATTGAGGTGGCTTATGTTTGATATAACGGAAACTTTCAAAAACGATTCTCCTAATTTTAACGAATTGGTATCTAGATATATAAAAAGTGTGATTAATAATGATTGACATCATACATGTATTCTATTTAATATGTTATACTTTAAGTTGGTTTAATTTGTTATACAAAGTGGGAGATGAGTAAAAATTGTATAACATTTTAGTACAGACGCCAGAGTATTATAGAGCTGGGATTTATATAAGATTATCTGAAGCAGATGAAGGGAAATCTTACGAATCAGACAGTGAGAGTGTCCTTAACCAAAGGAATATACTAATGAATTTTGTAAAAGAAAAAGGCTTTATATTTATTGATGAATATGTTGATGATGGTTATTCAGGCACTAACTTTGATAGACCTGGATTTCGAAGACTAATTGATGATATAAAAAGTAAAAAAATTAATCTAGTTATAGTTAAAGATATGTCTAGGCTTGGAAGGGATCATGTATTAACTGGATATTACGTAGAAAATTTCTTTCCTGAAAATGGAATAAGATTTATCTCTATGCAAGAAGGATATGACAATGCTATCAATCAAGCTAGTAATGATTCGTCAACATTTATATTTGCTTGTAATGATTATTATAGTAAACAAAATTCGATTAAAATTCGTAATGTTTTAAATGATAAAAGAAGAAACGGTAAGTTTATAGGTAGTATGCCAAGCTATGGTTATTTAAGAGACCCAGAAGATAAAGGGCACTTAATACCTGATCCAGAGTATGCACCCATAGTTAAGAGGATATTTGAGATGGCTTATAATGGAGTAGGACTTTCCGATATAACTACTTATTTGAATGACAACAATATAAAAACACCAAGTAGTTTAAAAAGAAAGAATCCTAATTCTAAAGGTAAGTATAATGAAAATTGGACTATTTCTTCAGTTAAAAAGATATTAAAAAATCAGATGTATGTAGGCGATATGGTTCAAAGTAAACAGACTAAAGTATCTTATAAATCCAAAAAGAAAAAAGCGTTACCTAAAAGTAATTGGGATATAGTTCCAAATACTCATGAAGCATTAGTTGATAGATTTATATTTGAAAGTGTGCAAAATAATGTTAAAAGAACAAATAAATCTAATGTTATTAATCGAGATAAGAGATTATTTGAAAATCTGCTATATTGCAAGGAATGTGGTAACACTTTAACAGTGTCTTATAGGAAAAATCACAATTACTGGACTATTAACTGTAATAGATACTCAAGAGATCCTAAAAGAAGAATGTGTGAGTCACATTTTAGTCCTTACGATAGATTAGAAGAAGAACTACTGAAAGTAGTCAAAAATACTTGTAAACAGTATATTGAGGATTTAAATGTATCGGAATTATCAAAAGATGTTATGAAAAATCCAAAGAATGAAAACCAAGAAAAAGAACAACTTAATGAACTTAAAAAACAGGAAAAAGAATATATGAGCAAACTAGATATGCTATATCAAGATAGATTTAAAGGAATCATATCCGAAGAAACTTATTTAAGAATAGTAAAAAATACAGAAAATTCATTAAATAAAATACGGAACAAAATAGGAAAATTGCGAAATAATAAGCAAAAAGATAAAATAAATAAAAGTGGTTTAAAAGAATGTGAAGACAAAATTAGAAAACTAGTGGATATAGAAAATCCATCAAGAGAACTTTTACAAGCAATAATAGATAAAATTATTATAAACAAAAATAGGAATGTTGAAATAATTTACAAATTTAGTATATTGAATAATTAAAAATTTTTCCAAAGTTGGAAAGAAGTAATACATAAAATAATAAACTCTTATACAAATTGCTTTAAGGGATAAGAAAAAAGAGGTAAAATGGAAGAAACGAGTATAGAGATATTACAAAATTTGATCAAAAAAAAGTAACGTCTCCTTTAAAAAGATATACTAAAAAGTATATTAGATCTTTAGAAAATAATAAGGGAGTTTGTATTGAAACAACAAATTTGTTACATCAGTCAAGTAATACACTTCAAAATGTTAATAAATTACTAGAAAATGGAGAAATAGTAGATTCAGTAACATTGATGAGATCCAGTATGGAAAAGATTATGATGGCTATGACGATTTATTTTGATCCTAAATATACTTATGAAGAATTTAAGAATTTAGAAAAATGTGGAAAAAGTGCTAATACTAGACCTACTAAAGTAGTGAATAATTTTAAACAAAAAATAAAAGAAATAAATTTGCTTGCTTTTGAAGATTTCACAGATGAAGAACTAAACATGTTATTGGATGAAACTTACGAAAAATTGTGCTTATATACTCATAGTTCAATTGTTGTTAGTATGATGATTGAGGTAAGTAAAAATGCGGATGAGGATTTGTTCATAGTATTTTTCTATTTTATGTTGGATTTTCTAAAAGTATTGCTATATTGTTGCTTAAAATATTTATGTAATGATGATAAAGATCATGTAGATATGATATGCTTAGCAATAGGATGTTTTTTTAATCTTTCTAAACTAGATAAAAATAAACTGACTCCTGAATATATAAACAAATATAAAAAATACCTTCATTGGGATATAAACAGTCATTTCAATGATAAATATGAAGGAATATTAAAAACATTGAAGGATGATATATTTGAATTGCAAAATGATGTTAATGAAAACCGGTGGAATATAAATGATTATATTTTAGGTTTACTCAAAAAAGATCAATAATATTTGATTGGAGTGATAAAATGTTAAAATTTCCAAATGGTCACGAATATAAATTGGTGTATTTAGATACTAATGCTATTAGCGAGATTGCAAAAAATTATAGAAACACTTTTGTAAATTTTTTTGACTATTTTAATTTTTTTGAATCTGGTGATTGTGACAGGTATGCACTAATTACAACAGCTTATAATATGGTTGAATTAAACAAAACTAGAGAAGAATATAAAAGTAAGATTATTGAGAAGTTTGACTTTATTCCTGTTCTGATTGTAGAAGCATTTCCGAAAATAGTTGTAACAGAGCTACATAGTGATGATTTTATTATGTTTGCTACGGGGCCTAAACCACTCTTAAACAATCAATTTAGTACAATTTTTAATCAACTAAATGATATTCTTAATAAAGATCAATCCTTAAGAAATCATTTAAATAGCGAATTGAAAATTTGGAATAATGATAGAATATTAATGAAAGATATGACTAAATTATTTGAAAACTCATATGCTATTTATAATACTTATAATTATGATTATAATATGTTGTATAATTCTAAAAGTGCCAAAATTTTTTCGTATATAAAATACTATTTTTTATATAAAAAGAAATTACCGATTGATGAGAATAGTATTATAGATTCTTATAATGCGTGTATTGCCCCATTTGTAGATGTATACGTTGGGGAACGTTCAGTTACATCATGGTTAGAAAAATCTAAGGATAAATATGATTTTATGTCGCATGTTGAATGCATAAAAATTTCAAAATTTTATGATAAATAATATAAAATATTACACAATGACCATCGGCAGGTGGCGAAGGTGCGGAAATAGTTTACCCTTTAAGAAGTACAGACACTCTAGCTAAATCAATTCTAGAGTCAATAGGTGAAGAAGGGCAAATCATGAGAAAGTACTACCAACGACGTTTGCCAGAAAACCCATCAAAAGATTATTACTACATCATGAGAGAAACCCCTAATACTACATCTTTATTAATTGAATATGGATTCATTGATAATGCAAATGATGTAAAAAAACTTCAAAATAATTTATTAGACTATGCTGAAGCAGTTGTTAGAGCAGTAGCTAGATATATTGGAGTTCCTTATACAAGCCCTGGAGGTATTACAGAATCAACTTACACAGTACAGAAAGGGGATAGCCTATATTCTATCGCACAAAGATTTAATACGACAGTAGATAAATTAAAAGAATTAAATAATTTGACTAGTAATAACTTATCCATTGGTCAAGTATTAATAATATCTGAAGCTACAGGACCAGAACCACCATCAGGAGATTATATCCTATATACAGTAAAAAAAGGAGACAGTTTATGGAATATCGCAAGAGAGTATGAGACGACGGTTGATGCAATTTTACAACTAAATAATTTAGGGACAACAGCATTAAGCGTTGGTCAAACTTTAAAAATTCCAACAAAAACACAATCATCACTTACTTATACAGTACAAAAGGGAGATAGTTTGTGGAAAATTGCCAATAATTTTGGGGTTAGTGTAGATTCAATTATTCAAGCAAACAGTTTATCAGGAACTAATTTATCTATTGGACAGCAATTGATTATTCCAGGAGCAACGACGAATCCAACTCCACCAAAACCACCAGAGGAGGATACTACTCAACTATATGTAGTACAGAGTGGGGATAGTTTATGGTCAATTGCTAGAAAATTTAATACTACAGTATCAGAAATAAGAAATGCAAATAATTTAACTACAGATGTTTTACAAGTAGGTCAACTTTTAAGAATTCCAGGAAATGATGGCAATGATGGTACAATTTATTATGTTAAAAGCGGAGACAGTTTGTGGAAGATAGCAAATCAGTTTGGTACTACAGTAGATGCCATAAAAAGTAGAAATGGATTAACAACCAATGTACTACAAATTGGTCAACAATTAATTATTCCAAGTTAAAAGGATTGGGAAACCAATCCTTTTTAATGAATTTGTTGACAAACTCCTGCATACGGCTCATAAAAGCAATGGCTTTTGTATCTTCCAGCATTTCGTTGCTCATACCAGAGAGAAACACAATTGGCATTCCCACTAGGGGCATAAAACCACAATGCATTTGTAGCAGGATAATAATATTCTCCTCGAAGTACTCGATTTGCCAGCTCTTTTTCTTTTGTAGTAGCAGTAGAGAAAAATAAATTACTAGTCACCCCAGCAAATCCTCCAGGGGATTGATAAACGACATCTGAAATAGTACGAATATTTTTAAAAGTTAGACAATCAGCGATAGCTCTATTAACCGCAACATTTCCAACCATTAACATTCCAAGATCACCTTCACCAACTGCTTCCGCACGCATTAAACGTGCGAGTAGATCCAGCTCCTTAGTTGTATACGACACCAACATAATATCACCTATAATAAAATATGAAAAAAAATAAAATGTGTTATTGTCTAGTAAAATGAATTATGCTATAATAAATGACATAGGTTTAAATATGTAGCGGTATTTTAATTTATATTTATCTAGGGGATTAGTTAAATGGTATAATAGGAGTCTCCAAAACTTTTGTTGGGAGTTCGATTCTCTCATCCCCTGCCATTATGGATAAACTCCAAGAATTGGAGATAAATATATAAACGCGGGAAATAAAAAATTTTCTGCGTTTTAGTTTACATTAAAAAACTTAATAAAGATTGTAATAAAATCAAAGGTAATTTTCTTTCTTTTTAAAATTATCATGCTATAATTATATAAAGAAAAGTTGCTGAATATAAAAGGTGATGTAGAAGTATGGAAAAATATAGAATAGCGAGCCTATTTGCTGGAATTGGCGGAATTGACTATGGATTTGAACAAGCGGGAGCTAAATCTATATGGGCAAATGAAATTGATAAATATTGTGCTGTAACTTTTTCCATTAATCATAAAAAAACGAAATTAGTAGTTGATGATATATGTAATATAAAGGGAAAAAATATACCAAAAATTGATATTTTGACAGGTGGTTTTCCTTGCCAGCCATTCTCAGTTGCCGGATATCGAAAAGGATTCAAGGATAATCGTGGGAATTTATTTTATCAAATAACAAGATTGATTGATGAAATGGAAGAAAATAATAATAAACCAAGAATTATATTCTTAGAAAATGTAAAAAATTTAAAGACTCATGATCATAAAAAAACATATAAAACAATCAAGCGAGAATTAGAAAAACGTAATTACTTGGTGACAGAAAATGTACTAAATAGCTGTGAATATGGAAACATACCACAAAATAGAGAAAGGATATTTATTATTGGATTTTTAAATCCTAGTGATAGAAAAAATTTTGATTGGAAAAATATACCAAAGATTAAACTAACTAATACAATAGATAAAGTGATAGCTTGGGATGCAGAGGTTGATAAAAAATACCTATATGAAAAAGATAAGAAATGTTATCAACTATTAAAAGAAAATATTACTGAAAAGGGAATAATCTATCAATATCGCCGTATTTATGTTAGAGCTAACAAAAATGGTGTTTGTCCTACTTTAACCGCTAATATGGGAATGGGAGGGCATAATGTCCCGCTGATTTTAGATAATAAAAATAGGATAAGGAAATTACTACCTAGAGAGTGTTTAATGTTACAGGGATTTCCTAAGAATATGATTATTCCTGAGGAATTATGTGATTCAAGGGTGTATAAACAAGCTGGTAATGCAGTTTCAGTATCTGTTGTAAGAAGGATTGCCGAAAATATCCTTGAAGCTATGAAGGAGACTGATGAAAAAAATGAAAATAATTAACTATGATAAGCAAGAGTTTCAAAAGTATTTAGAAGATCTAAAGATGGTTGGCGCAATTTCTTCCTTATTTTCGGATAGTTCTACGCCAATGTTGTACTATAGAGCTACAGAAAATCTGTATTGCAATGCCTTTGGTGCCAAAAATTTAGCAAGATCAGATGTTCCTGCTGATGCAAAGTATGGAAAGTTTGGCATTGGTATAAAAACTTTTTTAGAAGGAAATAAAAAGACATATCAAAAGATTGAAGAATTCAATAATCAACATTCTTTATATGAAAATTTAGAAGCGGAAAATAAAATTCTAAAAATTTCAGAATTAAGAAATAAGAGATTAGAATTCACAATGAATACTTATGATATAGATGAGATGATATTTCATTGCATTGTTAGAAATGAGAAAGGGTTTCATTTTTTTGAAGAACAAATGGACTTTATAGATGTTGAAAATATAAAAATCCAAAGTATTAATAAAAATACAATAGATTTTACTGATAATAAACATAATTATAAATTTAATATTACAAAGAGTACTTTATATAAACAATTTATAACTGATGATTATTTTGCTAGTATTAATGTTGTAATTGCAGAAGATCCTCTATCACTGATTCAAATGACAAATATGAAGTCAGTTGTAAAAATCACTGAGAACGAAACTCTAATTTTGCCATTATACTCATATCAAAATGGGAATAAGATAGTTCCAGAAAAAAGCGGGCTAAATCAATGGAATGCTGCTGGGAGAAAAAGACATCCTAACGAAGTTTATATACCTTTTCCCGCAAAAATACGGAAAAGGTATCCAGATTTTTTTCCGCCTAGAGAGCAATGTTTTGATGTAAAATTACCTAGCGGAAGGATTATTTCAATGAAAGTATGTCAAGATAATGATAAAGCAATCATGTCAAATCCAAATAAAGCTCTAGGAGAGTGGATATTAAGAAATGTTCTTCAATTGGAGGAACTAGAGCTTCTTACGTATGATAAACTGTTAGGAATAGGAATAGATAGTGTTGTTTTTGAAAAACATGAGGATAATTACACAGTAGACTTTAGGAGAATTGAAGATACTTATGAAGGAGATGATAATTAATTTTTAGTATTTCACTTATTAACAAATATAGGAGAAAAGATAAAAATAGTATTTACTAAATCTATGAATATGGTATAATAAGTCTCACAAGGTGTAGTTTAACGAAAAATAATGAACTTCAAAATCAAAGATAGAGGTTCAAGTTTTCTCACCTTCATTTTATATTTACTAGCAATACTTGATACGCTAGTTACAATAGGAACTCTAATATTACCTGCTCAAATTTCAATAGTAATAGTAATAATCTTATTCGTAATTAATATTGTAGTTAAAAGGAGAAGGAAATTGATGAAAAATAACAAAGGTGTAGTAGCTGTGGATTATGTAGGTAAGCCTAGTTATTTGTTCTTATTGGAGTATTGAGTTTTGTATAGATACACAGCGGGGTGCAAATCCCTAACCTACACCAATTGAATTTAAAACTGAGTAATCAGTTTTTTTATTTTTTAAGTAATTAAGATTATGTTATAATTAGACTATAAAAATTAAAGGAGACCCAATATGAAAAGAAAACTAACACTTGTACTTTTCTGCTCCATGCTATTAATTGCCCTAACTGGATGCGGAAAGAATGACAAACCAAAAGAATACTCAGATTCCATCAAAGAAAGAAGAGAATCAACCATCCTTCTACTAGGAGAAGACAATACACTTGGAAAATATCTAGACTATTGCCTAACTGATTCTAAATGGACTGAAGATGATAGCTACCAAGGAGAACGAGGAAATGGTGCCGTCATCGTCAAAGGCAAAGACAGAAAAACAGAAGAACCAGTAGAAATCCTATGGGTCAAAGAAGTAACACAGGGTGGGGCAATTACCCCATTAGAATACCTAAAAATTGGAGAAGAAGAATTCGGATACTCAGATTTTTTAAGTTATCTTCTTGACTACCAAGAAGAAATGGAAAAATACTACGAGAATAATGAAACAGAAGAATAATCGATTCTAATAAAAAAGAAAAGGGATGACCTTCATTAGGTACATCCCTTTTACCATGTAATATACTTTTCCCAAGTGGCAGATGGACTATTTGGCCAGATCTTTCTCACCTCTTGCATCATCACTTTCGCCTTTTCATTGATACCATATCCTGTCTGCATATAATTTTGTTTATATCCGCGAAACATCAAATCGGCAAATATCTCTGCCCGATCTTCCCTCGCACTTGTTTTCCCATAAGCACTAATAAATGCTGTATTTCCTTTTGGATATCCTGGATTATACCGATTTGAATCATAAGGAGTATACGTATTAGAAGAATCTCCTGGATAAGTAAAACCTGCGGGATTCAAATGATCCCAGTTACCATCAAATGGATTATTATAATTATTTTTAATCAAAATTAACTGTTCCATAAAGTGCCATGTTTCATGATAGACAACACGTTCTAACAACATATCATTATTGACATCTAGAAACAATTGATTATCGTTTCCAATTTCATAAGAAGTGACTCCTTGTGTATT
This sequence comes from uncultured Caryophanales bacterium, assembly GCA_947564265.1. Classification (GTDB taxonomy): domain Bacteria; phylum Bacillota_I; class Bacilli_A; order RF39; family UBA660; genus Alloscybalousia. Next base: position 7,528 of record CANOBK010000019.1, on the reverse strand, counting down.
TCCAGGAATATCATCAAAAAGAATCATTCGATATCCATTATTTCCCTGAAACTTTCTAAAAAAGTCGGTTGGAAAATTCTTTAATAGATTAGTGATTTTCGTTAGAGCCTGATTGGCTTTTTCTTCATCATATAAAGGGGTACACGAACTACCAGCATAATAACAATAAGTTCCATCACCATAAGAAATATTAAATCCATAAGTAGCTTGAATTTGTCCAATCATATCCTGATTCTTCTCTCTCGTTGTCTTCTCTTTTACAATATTCGTAATCTGAATTGTTTTTTCACTAATAGCGCCATCCTTATTTTTTACTCGAATGTTATAATGATCAACATTACTAGAAATAACAATCGATTTATTAGAAGTCCACTCTCCACCTTGAAAAGAAACTAAATTAGAATCATCTGTGATAATCGTAATCGTGACTGGATTCGTTGTAGTCCCTGTTTCGCTATACTGTACTTCAAATGTTGGTTTTGGACTCGGTGTAGTAGGTTTCTTAGTTTCTGTAGGACTAGGTTTCGTTGTACTAGTAGGTGTTGGCGTCTTGTCAGTAGGCTTTTGATTATTAGTGGTTTGATTACTTCCAGTAGAAGTAGATTTTGGAAGAGTAATATCAAATGTGATTGTTGTGATATTTCCTGCGCAATCCTTTACACGAACAATCTGTTTTTTTGCATCTTTCTGATAACTTTTTTCTGAAGTAGATCCATACTTTCCACCATTCCAACTATAAAGTAAAGTATCATTACTATTATCAGTTGCAGAAATTTTAACAACTCCATTTTGTATTTGATAAGAGGCTTTTGGTTTTTCACGATCAATATTTTTAATTTCGATTGATTTCTTTAATTCTTGACCATTTGTTTTCACAGATAAATAAATCGTTCCATTCTCCGAAATCTCAAAAGAATTTTCATCTTTGTATTCTACTTGTTCAGAATCATAGGAAAATGAATACCCTAAATAGTCAGGCTTTTTAAGAATCGTTAGAGTTATATTTTGATTTGTCCACAATTCTGTGGATAACGTATAAGTTAAATCATCACTTTCAAAATAAGACTTCGGTAGGGTAGCCCTATTTCCTGCATGATCGATTACCTGAATCTCAATATCCTTAGTATCACTTTCTAACTGAAAGGTATTTTCTTTTGAAATGTGTTCTATTCCATCAACAACATAAACATATTCCTTAATATCACTTAAAGCATCCATAGCATCTATCTGAAGTATCTGATCTTTGATAGAAGCACCATTAATAATAGGTGGTTCCTTATCGATATTAGAAATAGATAGTTCCTTCTGATATTCTTTTCCATATACCTTCATTCGAATGGATAGATTTTTCACATTTTTATCTACCTCATAGGTATTACTCGTACTGTATTCTTCCTTATTAAAAGAATATAGCGCATGATCCACTTTCTTAACTGTTAATAAAATAGATTCATTAGTCCAAGAAGTATCATATTCCAGTAGCTCTAATTGAACACTCATTCTAGTAAAAATAAAAATGATACCAATCCCTAAAATAGCCACTCCAAGGATTGACATTAAGATGATAAAAATCTTTTTCTTTCCTGTTTTTTTCTTTTTTTCCTGAAAATCAATTTCTTCCATTAACTGATCATTTGGCATAATTTGTTTCCTTTCTCAATCTGTAGTTATTTCAAGAATGATTGAAATCTAAAAATAATCATACTTCTACTTTACTGTAATATATTTTCCTATAGTATATCATTACACCCGTCCCTTTGAAAGTATTTCTTTAAAGAAAGGTCTAATAGAAAAAATATCAAAAGAAAAAGGGATAAAAACCAAACAAAAAAGGCATAGAAAATATGCCAAAACTAGTATATAAATTTAATTTTCTGTAGCAAGAAGTACAATCTCTGTTGGAAAAATATGATTTCCATAATAGCGAAGACGGAAATGATACCCATCCCACATCTCTTTTAGCATCTTTGGAATCTTCCAAATATCTTCATGATTATGATACACAGAAATCAACATCTTAGGGTGTTCTTCCGTAATATGTCTTTTAGCGCCAAGAATTGCCTTTTCTTCAGACCCCTCTATATCCATCTTAATCATAGTAACCTCCTCAGCAATATCTTGATCAAGCGTTATAGATTCAATTTCTTCCTCTCCAGTACTTCCCACCATATTCGCTGAATGATCAACTACACTCTTTTGAAAATAAAGGATTCCTTCCTGATCAGAAACAGCTTTCTTTCGTAAAGTGATATTTGGGTAACTAGATAAATTATTTTTCAAAGTCTCAAAACTATCCTCTGTAATTTCATAGCAGTAAATCTTTTGATACTGATTAGCACCATACTGATTTAGATAATCTAATACTGTATCTCCAATATAAGCGCCTAAATCAACAAAAACTTCCTTTTCTGTTGCCTGAATTACATCCAAATCAAAATAGTGAGAATAATTCCTCTCTTGACATTCCCCTAATGTTTTAAAATCAAAGTCATACCAATTATTCAAAATTGCATATAAAACCTTCTTTGAACGATAATCCTCTAAATGCTCATAGAGAAAGACGAAATCATCGATGTGATCCTTAATCGAAGTTACTCGAAGATGGAGTTCTTCAAAAATACCCTCCTTTGTCTTTAATTTTCCCCAATAAGGAAACTTTTCGAAATAATCTTCTAAGGAAGCTTGTATTTCTATCGGGATTTCCAAAAATCGATTCCGAATATGAGTAAAAATCTCTTCTTTACTTTTCTTTTGAATCTTTTCTACAAGTTCTTGAAAATGATAATCAATTGTATTCATACTGTTCTCCCTTCACAGTAGTATATTAAAGAAAAGAAAATATATGAACTGTGGATTACGATTTTTCTTTCCTTTTCGGGAGGAATCCTAAGAAAAGATATTTTCATCACCTACAAAATATGATATCCTATAGGAGAATCATTAGTAAAAGAAAAGAAGGAGCCAGAGGGAGAATGATTGAATCAATCGTTATATTAATAATCTACATTTTAGTATCTATCTTCTTAAATCAATTAAACAAACAAATTTATGGAAAGGGAACTCCCATGTGTTGGATCCCTCTAGCAAATATTTATTTACTAGGAAAATTAGCAGTCAATAAAATTGTGGGATGGTTATTAATTGCAGCAATCATGTTAACAGCGAGCTATACCATTACAATCAATGAGAAAAGTGTTACTTATTATCCTTTACCAGAACCAGTAAAAAGTGTTTTTTCTAAAGCACTAGGATGTTTCATTTTTGTATTATTCATTTATGCGATTACTAAGTATGTGAAATTAAAAAAAGAGCCTACAAATTCAGAAAAGGAAAAAGGAGATTAAAATTTATAAAGAAAAAATTAGAAAATCAATATAGGAGGTACAACTAATGGGAAAAATAGTAGTATGTATGGGAAAATCATCCTCTGGAAAAGATACAGTAGTAAGAGAGTTATTAAGAGATAATAAGTTCCATCTTCAAAAAATTGTTCCAAGTACCACACGACCAATTCGATTTGGAGAAATCAATGGCAGAGAGTACTACTTTCATACAGAGGAAGAAATGAGGAGATTAGATAGGGAACATAAGATTATTGAGCGTAGAGAATATCATACAATTCAAGGAACGTGGTATTACTATACTACAAGTCAACACATTGATTTAGAAAGACATAATTATATTGCAATCAATACTCTGGAAGGATTGGATGGGTACATTCAACATTATGGAAGAGATAAAATTATATCTTTATTATTTCAACTAGATGATGGGGAAAGGTTTCAAAGGGCATTAGATAGAGAAAATGAGCAAGAAACTCCTAAATACTCAAAGTTATGTCGGAGATTTCTTGCAGATTCGAAAGACTTTTCGATAGAAAATATTGAAAAAAGGCCCATTACAAAAACGATTGATAATAATGGTAACATAGAACAAACGATAGAAGAAGTGAACAAAGTTTTAAATTTATATTTATAAGAAAATAAACAATTCAATTGATAGTTTCACTAAAATAGAATTAGTAACTATGTTTTTAGAACTATGGTGTACTTAAAATATTTCTATTATAATAAAGATTGGATAATGAAATGAAGTAAGGTATGACTTGGTAGGAGGCAATTATGACAAAGGCTTTTAAAATAGGTTATGATCAATCGAAAAGTGTAGAAGTAGAGAAAAATTATATTGTAGATAACTATTTATCAAAAGAAGATGGTATGGGATATTCGATCGTTAGAACGCACTTAGATGGGAGTCATCCATTTATGAAAAATATTTGTTCTAATAGGACGTACTATCTAATTCATGGAACAGCAACATTCTATCTAGGGGAGGAAAAAGTTCATCTAACAGAAGGAGAAATGTTAGTGATTCCAAAGAATACAAAATATGCATTTCAAGGAAAATTTGATGCAATCTTAGTAGATGGTCCTGCATTTGATGTAAAAAATGATGTCATTTATGATGAAAAAATCATAGAAAAATAATATAATAAAAATAGGATAGTAGTATTAGATAAGATAAAAAGAAGAAAAGAAAGGAAAGATTTCCATGGACTTTATAGAAAAGATTAAATCACAAGTAAAAGAAAAGAATAAAACAATCGTGCTTGCAGAAACAGAGGATATTCGAACATTAAAGGCAGCATCTATTGTAAAACAAGAAGGATTTGCAACAATCATTTTAGTAGGAGAAGAAACAGAAATTAACAAACTAGCAGAAGCCAATCATATTGATCTTTCAGGAATTCAGATGATAAATCCAAAAACATATGAGAATTTCGAAACGTTAAAAGATAATTTCTATGAACTTAGAAAAGCAAAAGGAATGACATTAGAAGAAGCAGAAAAAATCCTATTAGAAAACAAATTATATTTTGCGAATATGGTAGTAAAATGTGGATATGCAGATGGGTTAGTAGCAGGAGCAGTCAATAGTAGTGCTGATGTATTAAGACCTGCCTTACAAATTATTAAAACTGCTAAGGATAGTAAAATTGTTTCTTCGTTCTTTTTAATGGATGTACCAAATTGTGAATATGGGGCAAATGGAATCTTTGTTTATTCAGATTGTGGAATGGTACAAAACCCAACCAGTGAAGAACTAGCTGAAATTGCGAAATGTAGCGCTAGAACTTTCCAAAAATTAGTAGGAGAAACTCCAAAAGTTGCGATGTTATCTCACTCAACCCTAGGATCTGCGAAACATCCAGATGTAGAAAAAGTTGTAAAAGCAGTAGAAATCGCTAAGAAAGAAAATCCAGAACTAGATCTAGATGGAGAATTCCAATTCGATGCAGCCGTTGTTCCAAGTGTTGCGGAAAAGAAAGCACCAAACAGTAAAGTGGCAGGACATGCGAATGTATTAATTTTCCCAGATTTAGATTCTGGAAATATTGCCTATAAAATTACAGAGAGACTAGCCCATGCCAAAGCTTATGGTCCAATTACGCAAGGACTGGCAAAACCAGTAAATGACTTATCTCGTGGATGTAACGAGTTTGATATCGCAGGAGTTGTTGCGATTACTGCCTTCCAATGCGAAGATTAAATAAAATTAGAAACATTTTTAAGAGTTGTTATTTAAAAGGAATAGCAACTTTTTTTCATTTGCGAAAGATTATGATAAAAAGTAAAAGAATCAAAGCAAGTAGAAGAATCAAGAAAAAACTATAAAATTCCATAATTTACCCACAAAAATATGATAGAATAAAAATATCAAAAGGAGAGAGTGTTATGAAAAAGAAAATTATTTCTATTTTAATTACCTTAATTATAGGGTTCATTGTCTTTTATGCAGCATTACCAGCTATTAATGTGCATAGTATTGGATTTTGGATCTTTCTTACATTTTTATTTATTACATACAGTACGACTGACTTATTAGTTTGTGCAAACGATATCGAAACATGGAGGAAAGTGCCAAAAAGAATCTTAATCGGTTTTTCCATGGTTTTAATTATCGGAATTGGATTGCCACTAGTGAATCTATTCTTATCACCACTATTTCATGCGAAAGAATACAGTAACAGAATCGTAATCAACCAAGACAAAGAATTTAGTAAAGAAATTGCACCTGTTGACTTTTCAACCTTACCTTTATTAGATAAAGCATCTAGTGAGAAATTAGGAGATCGTGTCATGGGACAGATGCCCGAACTAGTGTCACAATTCTATGTATCAGATTTATATAGCCAAATCAACTACAATGATTCGATTATTCGTGTTACTCCCTTAGAATACAATGGATTATTCAAATACTTTTCGAATCGAAAAGAGGGAGTAAAAGGATATATTACCGTAAACTCAGTTACTGGTAAGTCTAGCCTAAAGAAATTGAAAAAGGGAATGAAGTATGTAGATTCTGCTTGGTTTAATGAAAATTTAAGTCGTTATTTACGATTCAAATACCCAACCAAAATATTTGGAGAAAAGACATTTGAAATCGACAATGAAGGAAATCCATACTGGATTGTACCAACCATAAAATATAAAGGAATTGGGTTAAAAGCAGAAATTGCAAGTATCATTATTTTAGATCCAATTGATGGAAGTAGTAAAGAATACAAAATAGAAGATGTCCCAACTTGGGTAGATCATGTATATTCTGCATCCCTAATTATTAATCAAGTAAACGATTGGGGGAAATACAAAGAAGGATTCTGGAATGCTTCCTTTGGTCAAAAAAATGTAGTTCAAACAACAGAAGGATATAACTATATCGCAATGAATGATGATATTTATCTCTATACAGGAATTACTTCCGTATCAACAGATGAATCGAATATTGGATTTATCCTAACGAATATGAGAACGAAAGAGACAAACTTTTACCGAGTTCCTGGAGCAGAAGAGTATTCAGCGATGGAAAGTGCCAAAGGACAGGTACAACAAATGAACTATGAAGCAAGTTTCCCACTATTAATCAATTTAAATAACAGGGCAACTTACTTACTGAGTCTAAAAGATGCAGCAGGATTAGTAAAAATGTATGCCTTCGTTGATGTAGAAGATTATCAGAAAGTAGAGATTACAGATGCCTCTCTTGGAATTGAAAAGGCCAGTGAAAATTACTTAAACAAAATCTGGTCAGAAACCTCTAACCCGAGTACCGCTAAACTAGAAAAAGAAATTCAAATAAAAAAGATTACTTCTGCGATAATCGATGGTGTTAGTTATTACTATATAGTAGATACAGAAGATAAAAAATATAAATGTTCTATTAAAGTAGAAAAAGATATTCTTCCATTTCTAGAAGAAGGAGATACTATTCAAATAGGATATCAAGAAGAAAAAGAAGTAACAAATATCGAAAAAATCAAATAAAATAAATTAGAAACTAGGAAAGTATGAGGAATCTCCCATTTTCCTAGTTTTTTTTCACATTTAGAAGAAAAAATGAATAAAATAAGAAAGAACAGAATATAAAGAAAAAGGAGGCAAAAAGGGAAAAATCGAAAAAAATGAAAAAAAGTTCAAAAAAGTCGAAAAAGTAGTTGACTGAGGGAAAAGTAAATGTTATATTAAAT
>CANOBK010000018.1 GCA_947564265.1 uncultured Caryophanales bacterium | reverse complement strand
CAATCCTCTAATTAGAAACTATTTATAAACTGTCCAACTTTTGGGGTTCAGTTCAGATTTGAACTACCTTTTTTTAATTCTCTAATTAAATTTAAAAATGATTCCAACAATCGCAGATAAAGTGATAAAAACGACAGGATGTAAATCTTTGATCTTTTTGGTATTCGTAATTACTAATAGAATTATTGCGAATATAATTGCCTTCATATTAAACAAATCTTGTAAAATACCAGTCTCTTTATATTGATCGATAAAAAGTAAAGATAATTGAATAACGGAATAACCTGCCGCTGCAATTAAAGCGGTGGAAGCAGGTCGTAGTCCATAGAAAACATCCTTTACTACCTTACTATTCTTGAATTTATTTAAAAAGTGGGAAATGGTAATAATAATGATAATCGATGGAATGACCAACCCTAGAGTCGCAACTAGTGATCCTAAAATACCACCTACAGTATTTCCTACATAAGTAGCAGTATTAATTCCTACAGGTCCTGGAGTAGATTCAGAAATCGCAATCATGTTTGCTAGGTCAGAATAGCTATACCAACCAAATTGATCAGAAATAGCATATAAGAAAGGTAAAGTAGCAAGACCACCACCAATCGCAAAAAGTCCAGCCTTAAAAAATTCAACAAATAACTGTAAGTAAATCATTTTTTAACACATCCAATCCAGTGAACAAACCATCCAATAAATCCAGCGACAACAACAGCGATAATCGGTGATATCGAAAAGAATGCCGATGCGATAAATACAAGCAAAAAGATAAGAAGTGAAACAGTATCAATAATTGATGATTTCCCTAACTTAATAACAGCATTAACAATTAAAATACATACACATACTCGAATTCCAGCAAAAGCTTGATTTACAACTTCTAAGTCAGCAAAGTTCTTAATAAACGTGGCAATAATCGTGATAATGACAATTGAAGGAAAAATCACTCCTAAAGTAGCTATCATTCCACCTAAAATTCCTTTTAATTTATATCCTATGAATGTTGCCGTGTTCACAGCGATTACTCCTGGTGTACATTGCCCAATTGCATAATAATCCATAATTTCTTCCTCAGTTGCCCAATTTCTTTTTTCTACTACTTCCTTTTGGATCATTGGAAGCATAGCGTATCCCCCACCAAAAGTTAATCCACCAATTCTAGCAAATGTTAAAAACAAATCGGCAAATTCTTTCATATCACTCACCTCTATAATTAAAATTCTAAATAAGACAACATAAATTGTCCATATATTTATCTTTTCTTCATTCTTATTTTACAAAGATTTCTTTATTTTTTACATTTTAATAAACAACCATTTCCTATTCTGTTTTCTAATTTACTGGGAGTAATCTAAAAGTTAGATTATAAAAAAATAAAAAAGACAGTCAGTTATTTCGACTGAACTATCTTTTTTTCTATGAAAGAAATCACCAAATACATAAGGTATGCTACTACTGCTAAAATGACAACAGAAGTAATGACTAGATTAATATTAAATACCTGAGACCCATACATAATCAAATAACCAAGACCCTCTTTTGATACGAGCAGTTCTCCCATAATGACTCCGATTAAAGACATACTAATATTAACTTTTAGACAATTTATGATAATATTTTTATTACTAGGAACAATTAATTTTTGAAATATTTGTCTTTTTGAAGCATTTAATGTCTTTAAGAGTGTGATATAGTAATAATCTACTAATTGAAATCCATTATAAATATTAATAATTGTAATAAATAAGGAAATCATGAGTGCCATAAAAATAATAGAATTCATATTAGCGCCAATCCAAATGATAATTAAGGGTCCAAGGGCAACTTTTGGTAGAGAATTTAGAACGGTTAAATAAGGATCTACTACTTTCGCTAAGGTTGGAAACCACCAGAGTAGACTTGCGATTCCAAATCCCAAAACACTAGCGATTACAAAACTAATCAGAGTTTCATAAACCGTAATATAGACATGATTCCATAAATTATTCTGTTTTAGTAAAGAGATAAAAGTATTTACTACTTGACTAGGAGAACTAGAAAGAAAAGAGTTAATTATTCCAGTTTTAGACGCTATCTCCCAAAGAGATAAGAAAAAAAGAATAATTAGAAATTGGCAAATCAGAATTATAATTTTTTTTCTTCTTCTTTTTTTCAAAAAGGTTTTATGTTCTTCACTATATGTGGGCATCTAAATCCCTCCAAATCAGGTCATAATAATGCTGAAACTCTTTTCTTTTTCGATTTTTAATCGGAGTAGATTTGTTTGGAATATTAATGGTATAAACTTTTTTAACAACGGCAGGGCGTTTGGATAAAACAGCAACACGATCACTAAGTGAGACGGCTTCTGCAAGATCATGTGTCACTAGAATCGCAGTTTTTCCTTCTTTTTTGATAATATTATAAACATCCTCTGACAAATAAATTCTGGTTAGATAGTCAAGGGCAGAAAATGGTTCATCAAGAAACAGGATATCTGGATCAATGGCTAAAGTTCGAATCAAAGCAACTCTTTGTTTCATCCCTCCAGAAAGAGAAGAAGGATATTTATTCATAAAATCTCCAAGTCCATAGGTATTTAATAATTGAATGACTCTATTTTTTGTTTCTTCCGTAAGATTATGTTGAATTTCTAATCCAATCAAACAATTTTCTAGAATCGTTCTCCAAGGAAATAGAGCATCTTTTTGTAGCATATATCCAATTTTTATGGTTTCTTTTCCTAACTCGATACTTCCATCAGATTTATTTTCTAAATTTGATAGGACGGAAAGCAAACTTGTTTTTCCACAACCAGAGGGACCAACAATTGATAATAATTCTCCCTCGTAAACGTCAAGATTAATTCCACCAAGAGCTTCTACTTCTCCATCGAGATCTTGATAATTCTTCTTTAGATCTCGAATCTTTAAAATAGGTTTCATATTAATCCTTTTGATAAATTAAGTCTTGATAAGAAACAGTATTCTCTAATTCGTTAGAAGCTTTCATAATTTCTTGCAGATGATAGAAAGATTCTTCGCTAAAGTCTGTTGTTGTAGGCCAAGCATCGATTTCACGGTACCTAGTAACTACCCCAACTAAATCATTTAACGAAGTATCAGGGAAGAAATCTAGCATCGCTTGTGCTACTTCCTCGTCTGTATGATTATGTACATAGTCTAATCCCTTTTGAATCGCCCTTGTAAATTTTTCAATTACTTCAGGGTGTTTTTCAATATAACTGATTCTAGCACTGTAAGAAGTATAAGGAACAACTCCACCAAGCTCTCCAATGGATGCAACTACATATCCAAAACCTTGTTTTTCTACCTGTAGAGCATTTGGTTCAAATAAAGTAACAAAGTCACCTTGACCTCCCATAAATGCCCCTTGCATTGCTGCAAAAGCAATACTAGTATCAATATCTAAGTCATTCACTGGATCAATTCCATTTTGACGAAGTGCCCATTCGAAAGTCATTTCAGGCATTCCACCTTTTCTTCCCCCAATGACACTCTTTCCTTTTAAATCTTCGAGTTTAAAATTGTCAATTTTCTCTCTAGATACTAAGAAAGATCCATCTTTTTGTGTCAGTTGCGCAAATGTTTTCAAATAGTCCTTTTCACCAGCATTATATACATAGATACATGCTTCACTACCAGAAAATCCAATTTGTACATCTCCTGATAATACAGCAGCGGACACCTTATCGGCTCCTGGTGTTAAAATGTATTCTACATCTAGACCTTCTTCTTCAAAGAATCCAAGTCCTTTTGCGATATATTGGGGAGCGTAAAAAACAGTATGGGCAACTTCTGCCACTTTGATTTTCTCTAATTTTTGTTTTTCCTTCTTATCGTCATTATTTCCTTTATTTAAGTCTAAAACAAATAAAGTTATGATTGTTAAAAGAATAATAGCCGCAAGAAGTGCATAAAAAATTTTTTTCATATATCCTCCTTTTCAATGGTATTATATGAGTACCCTAAGAAATGGTTATGAAAAGTTGACAACAATAGACAGTTAAAAATAGGTAAAAATATAAATAAGACTGTCAAATTATTTAGATTACGATATAATCAAAATAGGTGATCGGCAATGAACTTTAAAGTATGTGGAGGCATTCTATTAGCGATGTCAATTTTTTTAATCTTTGGGGGATCCTCTATTCAATTTCTAGATACCTTTAAAGAAGATAGAGAAAGGACAATTGAAATTGATAGAACTGTCGATGATAACTATGAAAAAATAACAAATGATATGAAAAAGTTGCACCAATCAATGACTGAAATGCAGGAGTTTTTTACCCTATATTATGAAAATGTTGGAGAACAAAAAAGTTACTATGAAACGAAATTTATGGAGATAAAAAATCAGAAGAAAATCATCGAAGAACAGGTGGAAGTAGCGAAAGATAGTTGTGAAAAAACTGTAAATAGTGATAGTCAAGAAAAATGTAAATCTTTAGAAATTAACACAAATAAGGCACAAGAAAATTATGTAAAGTTAGAACAAAACTATGAACAACTGATAAAAGGGCATGAAGAATGGTTAGAAAAAAATAAAACAATCGCAATGAACTAAAGAAAGGAGAGTGGGAATATGTTTCGTAAAGAGGACATCGTAATAGAATTTTTAGAGGAAACTAGAGAACTTAAAATTCCGATTGAGATTTTAGAAGACGAAACTCAAACACTACAGATTATTGAAGAAAACTTCGAAACAAAAATCCCAGAAGAGTGTCAAAAAAAGGCCAAGATAGAAAAGCATCTAGAAAAGGTTAGTACGGAATATTCAGACTTTAAAAAGAAAAAGATGCCAAGTAGAATTATGAAAAATACAGTATTCGTTTGCTTATTTTTGATTCCTCTGTTAATTTTCTCTTGGTTTGTTACAAAAAATACTAGTTTTGAGTTTTTACGCAGACTGAATGCTTACATCACACCAATTATTACAATACTATGGATCATTATTATTGGGCTTACAGCCATTTTAGCACTTCCTAAAATAGAAAAGCGTTCTTGGAAACTAAAACATAGTACAGTAGTGGCAACTAGTTTTTTCATAATCTATGCATTAGGTGTTTTCTCTTTAACAGATTTACTTTATGGAAACGATAAGAAATATCAAGATTTTATTATTAAAGAAGCAATGAATACGAGTAATCATCAATTTGTTGCCAATATTTTCTACAACAACAGGGTAATTGAAAATACTTTATCAAAAACAAAAGTTTTGGCTTCTTCTAATGAATTATATGAATTTGAACCAATTAATTTTGAAACAAAATTTTATGCAAATGCCTATGAAGAGGAACTTTTCACAAAAGAAGACGAAAATCAGAGCTATAAAATTATCAAAGTAGAGGGGACTTCCAAAGATGGAGTTACGAAGTATAGTGGATTTTTAACAGTTGTTTATGATCCTTCTCATGTAAAACTAGCTACAAGTGTTGGTGCTGGGACAACACCTGGTTCTTACGGACAAACTTTGGCAGAAATGTCTAAAGATAACAATGCTTTAGTAGCGATGAATGCCGGTGGATTTTATGATCCAGACTGGCAAAGTAACGGAGGAATTCCTCATGGAACTGTGATTCAAGATGGGGTAGTAAAATCAGAATATACAAGAGGAATTGAATCCGGTGGAATGATTGGATTTACCAAAGACAATAGATTAGTTTTAAAAAGAATGAGTACAGAAGAAGCTCTTGCGATGGGAATTCGTGATGCAGTTGATTGGGGACCTTTCCTAATTGTAGATGGGAAAAACTATTTTAGTAATTCAACCTCAAGATGGGCCTGTGCAAGAAGTGTGATTGGTCAAAGAAAAGATGGTGTAGTTTTAATGCTTGTCATTGATGGAGACCAACCACATAGTAAAGGGGCAAGTTATGCTGATTTAGCAGATATTATGGAACAGTATGGAGCCTACAATGCAGCTACACTAGATGGTGGTACCTCTACTTCTATGGTTGAAAATCATGAATACATTAATATTCCGTTTAATGGTCAAAGAAGAACCATTCGTCGTTTGCCAAATGCTTGGATTGTAACCGAATCTTAAGAAAAAATTAAAATAAAACAACTACTAGTAAAAATCATAAAATAAGAGAAAGGGGGCTCTTATATGAGAAAACAATTAAAAATATGTACATTTAATGTACGAAATGACAATTTAGTAAAAGACTTAAACGATGATTTAATAAAAGATTGTTATTCTACTTTACTCAGTCAATATAAAATCGATATTTTGGCAACCCAAGAAATGATTGAGTCAACATTAGTCGTATTAAAAAAGGAATTTCCATCGTATCGTTTCTTAGGAAGGGGAAGATATGGTACTGGAAAAATTCAAAGTAAGATGAAACCACTAAAAAAATATAATGAGCATGCAACAATTATTACGAATCTACCAGTGTTACAGGAAAAGACAAATAGTCTTCCATGGATTCCTATGAATATGAAAGATATTTACCATGGATTATTTAAGTATCATTCCATTACGCCTAGAGTATTAACAGATGTTGTAGTCGAATTAGATACTAGTCAAAGAATAAGGATTTTAAATACCCACTTAGATTGTCATATGAATACAGTGCGGAAGAGGCAATTAAATTATATTTTGAATTATATTAAAGAATCCAATTTACCTGTTATTCTAGTAGGCGATTTTAATTCTAATTTAAAAAACAAACTATTCTTAAAATTCATTAAGGATTTAGATTCTTTAGGACTTAAAAGAGTAAAATACGATCATAAGACATTTAGAAAGTCTAAACAAGATACCCCAATTGATCATATCTTTATTCCAAAAGACTTTGAAATGAAGAAATGTGAAATTATAGAAAATGATTCACTAAAAAAATATAGTGACCATTATCCTCTCTATGTAACAATCGATACAAATGTAAAATAAAAGAAGATTGAATTTTCAATCCTCTTTTCTTATGATTCATTTGCGCTATTTTTTGCATTTGTTAAATAGGTTTCATATTGAGATTTTAATGTTTTATCATGAATATCAATTTTGTATTCTTCTCTTAGCTTTTCAAGAGCTGTAATTTCGATAGAAGCATCTTCTTTTAGCTTATCTTTATATAAGTCGTCAATAATATCAGTCTTTACAGTCTTTAATTGTGGTTTTTCTTTCTGACTAACACGAAGAATAATATGATATCCATAAGTTGATTTAACTGGTTCACTTGTGTATTCTCCATCTTCCAAATCAAGTGCAGCTTCTTCGAATTCTGTTACCATAGCACCATGTCCAAATGGATCTAAGACACCACCCTTAGAAGCAGTTCCCTCATCATCTGAGTTTTCTTTGGCTAACTCTTCAAAATCAGCACCTTCATCCAACTTTTTAATTAAATCGTTTGCTTTCTTTAAAGCAGCTTCTTCTGCAGCTGTTTTTTCATCCGTTGTCATACTATCTGTAGTTTCAGGTTTAATTAAAATATGTTTTGCGGTAATATCTCCAAAAATCTTTTCATCATAATATTTTTGAATTTCATCATCTTCCACTAATGTTTTTGCATAGTCTTCTACCGCAAGATTTCTTTTATATTGAACTGTTAAGTAATCTCTTAATCCTTCCATGGTTGTAATCCCAAAGGCACTTGTTGTCTGTTGTAACAAAGTAGCCTCACTTCCACGTCCATAGATTTGAATCCAAGATTCAATTTGACTTTCTACAGCTTCTTTTTGTTCCTCGTCATCTTCATATTTACGATTTAAGATATCTTCATCAATCATATCCAAAAGTACAGATAGTGCATATCGATCTTTCATTTCACT
This sequence comes from uncultured Caryophanales bacterium, assembly GCA_947564265.1. GTDB lineage: Bacteria > Bacillota_I > Bacilli_A > RF39 > UBA660 > Alloscybalousia. The sequence goes on along the minus strand of CANOBK010000018.1, from coordinate 15,976 downwards.
ATATAAAGAATCTACGGAAACCTCATACCCATCTAATGTAACCACTGCATCTTGTCCATTTTCTAATTTAGGTACTTTTCCACAACCGGTAGTTAAGAAAAGAACAATTGCCATACTAATTAATACTTTTTTCTTCATTCTGTCCTCCTTAAACATTATTATCATAGCAAAAAAAAATTGAAAATACAATGAAATTTTAGTAATTTGAGCATATGTCTAGAACCTTTTTGAATCTTTTCCATAAAATACAATGAGTAATCAAAAAAAGGAGGAAAAGATATGAGTAATTACGTATCATCATCAGCAATCGTATTAGTATTATTTATTTTATTAGTAATTATTCTTGGCGCATGGATCTAATTAATAGGAGGTGAGTATCTATGTCTTGTCAACAAAATCAAACAAACAATACTTGCTGCCAATCAAATAATGGAAGTGGAACTGGTTATGTAATCATCATCGTATTATACATTTTACTTGCCATTATTCTTGGTGCTTGGATGTCTTGCTAATAAAAGACTTCTAAGAAAAAACCTACAGGAAGCAATTCTAGTAGGTTTTTTCATATGTTAATAACGAATGATTCAAGATGATTTTCTTAACCAAACATGCTATACTATTACTAGGTGATAGCATGGAACTAACATATTTAATTGTAACGTGTTTAAGTGGTTACTTTGCGCATAAAGTGATCCGAAGTACAGTGAATCCTGCTGTTACTTATGCTAAATTAAAACGTAATTTAAAGCAATATAAAGGTTCCATTATTAATGAATTACCTTTTATTGAAACAGAAACAATTGAAGAGAAACAAAAGAATATATTAAAAGATAAGTTTGAAATATTAACTCCCTATGTAGAAAAATTACAGAACTACACTTCAGAAGAAAATTTAAAGGCTGTTTATAGAAATCTAGAAAATTTGACATTAAAGAAAGAACAACTTCATCTTAAAGATTCTTATGGTTCCTATAGTACAAAAGACAATAGACTTACTTATCGATTAAATAGTGCATTAGGACATGAATTTTTACATTTGGCTTCTGCCTATTATGATCCAGTTTCAGGAGAAAGTCATACTGGTTTTTATCAGTGGAAAGGAAACATGGATGATGAGGAAGAAATTGAGAATTCTTGCGCAATCGGAAGTGGGTTAACAGAAGGTTATACCCAATTACTAGCATATAGAATCTATGGTGATGAAATAAAAGTATATAAAAAGGAAACAATCCTTTCTCAATTATTTGAACTTTTCTTTGATGATCCAAAAGAAATGGAATCCTACTATTTCAATCATAATTTACCTGGATTGATTCATCATATGGAACAATATGCCACAAAAGAAGAAATTATAGAAATAATCCAATCAATTGATAAAATAAATGTATATTCAAACTACCGTCACTCTCGAAATATTGTTCCAACTTATGAGTTCATTCGACTGCAAATGAAATTATATGATATATTTCGGGCAAAAAATCCCAACTCAGAAAAATTAAAAACGTTTGAGGAGATTATATGTCAAAATAAAATTGCATCGATTGTATTTAAAAGAAAGAAAATAAAATTACAAAGAGAATTTCAAAAGGGAACTCCTATCTTTTCGATAGAAAAAGAGGGGGAAGTCTCTAATACTGATTTAAAACCAGAAACAAATAATCAACTAATTACAGAGTGGATAGAAGAATCTTTTAAAAAAGAGTCAAAAGAGGAAAAAGTGGAATCAAAAGAAGTATTAGAACAATTACTACCATACAAAGGAATGTCCTTTTCTGAGATGTGTTCTGAAATATTTCAAGTCCCAAAAGAAGAAATCAACATTTTACAAGCAACAAGACTGTATTGTTTGATGACAAATACAGAATTCCCACTTCATGATCGAAGACAACGATATGTTCTATCAACACTAGTTCAGACTCTTACATTACCAGACTCAGAAAAAACTCCTTTAGAAGTTCGTACTGGTAACAAATTACAACAAAAATTAGATTTAATATGGGAGAACTTGATAGAAGAAAATAGGGACGAGACTCCCAAAAGAAAAATTGTATAAAAGAAAAGATATCCTTATAGTAAGGACATCTTTTTTATGTGAATACAGCGAGTATCCATTCTTATATTGAATACCGAATCAAAAAATTATTCAAAAAATAGAAAAATCTATCAAAAACATAAGATTAGACAAAAAAAATAAGAAAACTGTGCTATAATAAATTCGTTTTAGTGATACTAAAAAAAGAATGGGTGATCAAATGAACTTAATTATAAAAAACTTAGATGTGATAACTAAAGATCAAGAAAAAGAAATCTTAAAAGACTTTTCCTTAACTATCTCTTCTGGGGAAATTCATGCGATTATGGGACCAAACGGAACCGGAAAAAGTACATTATCAAAAGTAATCATGGGAAGTAGTGACTATCAAGTAAAAAAAGGAGATATGCTTTATAATGAAACCTCTCTTCTTCCTCTTTCTGTTGATGAAAGAAGTAGACTTGGAATATTCTTAGCGATGCAATCTCCTATTAGTATTGAAGGGGTCACAAACAGTGAATTTTTAAGAACCGCTTTAAATACGAGAAAAGAAAAACCAATTGGAATTTACCAGTTCATGAAAGAAATGGAACAAGGAATGAAAGAACTAAAGATGGATTCTAGTATGATGCATCGTTCTATTAACAAAGATTTTTCTGGAGGGGAAAGAAAGAAAAATGAAATTTTACAACTAAAAGTTTTAAAACCAGAACTGATTATTCTAGACGAATTAGATTCTGGGTTAGATGTGGATAGTTTAAAAATCGTTTGTGAGAATATTCTTACCTATAAAAAAGAAAATCCCAATTGTTCAATTTTAATTATCACACACTACTCAAAGATATTAGATTACCTAGTTCCAGATTACGTTCATATCATGAAAAATGGAAAAATTCAAAAGACGGGTCCTGCTGCTTTGGCAAAAGAAATTGAAAAAAATGGATTTACCTGTGCGAATCCTATGAGTGAGTTGGTTAGTGATGAATAAAATATCAGTGAACCATCCAATAGAAGTAGAAAAAAAAGAGTTCACCATTCACAGTAATGAAAACCTAGAATTTAAGGAAGAAAACAAAGAAATTCACTATCGAATCTTAGTAGAAGAAAATGTCCATTGTAATCTGGTCTTTCTTGGAAAAAAAATAAATATCAAGTTAGAATTGATTCAAAAAGAGGGAAGTAGTGTGAATCTATCTAGTTTTTTAGAGAACAGTAACAATCACGTTTCTATAAAATTAAATGGTTATGGAGCTGAAATCCGATATGCCTATAGTACGTTAAGCAAAGAAGATTCTAAAAATCATATTTCTGTATTTCATCAAGCATCAAATACCAAGAGTGATGTAAGTTGTAACGGTTTTAGTATCAATCAAGCAAAGATAATAATGGATGTTAATGGATATGTGGAAAAACAAAGTTCTGCTTGTAGTTGTTTACAAGATAGTAAGATTATTGAATTAGAGAATAGTTTGTCGCAGATTCATCCGAATTTATATATTGAAAACTATGATGTAGAAGCTTCACATTCTGCCTATATTGGACCATTTTTAGAACAAGATTTATTTTATTTAGAAAGTAGAGGGATTCCAAGAGAAGTCGCAACCAAACTATTAGTGAAAGCACTTTTACTCGGAAAACTAAATTTAGAAGAATCACAGAAGAGTGAACTCATTCAAAGAATTGAGACACAGCAACTATAAAAAAGAAAAGGGAGGTGATTCTATGAATCGAGAAGATTTTGAAATCCTAAATCAAGAAGAAAAATTAATTTACTTTGATAATAGTGCAACGACTTTAAAACCAAATCAAGTAGTAGAAAGTATTGTTGATTACTATACAAAATACACTGCTAATGCGCATCGTGGTGATTATGATAATAGTTTAAAAGTGGATATGGCATATGAAGAAGTAAGGGAAAAAGTACAGAAATTAATTCATAATAAAAAAGCAAAGGAAATTATTTTTACAAGTGGGGCTACAGCATCTTTAAATATGGTTGTTTTTGGATTCATGAAGTACCAATTAAAAGAAGGTGATGAAGTACTAATTACAAAAGCAGAACATGCCTCTAATATTTTACCTTGGGTTACCCTAGCGAAAGAAATAGGAATTATCATTCGATATATTCCATTAGAAAACCATATTGTAACGATTGAAAATGTAAAAAACGCAATTACGCCAAATACGAAGGTGATTTCTCTTGCACAAGTTACCAATGTACTCGGTGATGAAAGACCAATTGAGGAAATCGGAAAACTTTGTAAAGAGAATGAGATATACTTTGTAGTGGATGGTTCTCAGAGTGTACCTCATATCCCAGTGGATGTGGAAAGATTAGGAATCGATTTTCTTGCTTTTTCCGCTCATAAAATGTTAGGACCAACGGGAGTTGGTGTACTCTATGGAAAAGAAGAATTATTAGAAAGATTAGAACCGACATCATTAGGGGGAGGCATGAATGCAACTTTTGATAGTGAAGGAGGAATTGAATATAAGTCTCTACCATCTAGACTAGAGGCAGGAACCCCTAATATCGCAGGAGTGATTGGTTTAGGAAGAGCGATTGATTACTTACTAGAAGTTGGCATTGAAAAGATTCATAAACATGAATTAGAACTAAAAAAGTATGCGACTCAACAGTTAGAACAAATTCCAAACATTATTCTATACAATAAAGACATGCCAAATGGAATGATTGCTTTTAACATTGATGGAGTATTTAGTCAAGATACTGCTGTTTATCTAAACCATTACCATATTTGTGTAAGAGCAGGAAATCATTGTGCAAAAATATTAAAAGAAGACTTACAAGTAAAAAATACATGTCGTATCAGTTTCTATCTTTATAATACAAAAGAAGAAATTGATGAATTGGTCCGTGTGTTAAAAAACTCAGAAGAAATATTTAAAGTAGTACTATAAAAAGAAAGAGGAAGTGAAAAAGATGGATCCAAATTTAAGAAGAGAACTATTATTAGAAAATTATCAACATCCAACAGGACATGGTTTAGTGGAAGATTCTAGTTATATTAAAATAAACACCAATAACGAGAGTTGCATTGATAATTTAGATATTATGTATAAGATTAAAGATGGGAAAATTGAAGATATTCGTTTCGATGGAGAGGCATGTGCGATTAGTACTTCCGCTACTAGTATTATGGTTCAAAAACTAATCGGAAAGACGAAAGAAGAAGCACAAGCAATTTTGGATAACTATGAAGCGATGCTTGATGAAAGACCCTATGATAAAGAAATATTAGAAGATTTAAATGCATATGATGAAATCTACAAACAACCGAATCGTAAAAAATGTGCACTTCTTCCTTTCGAATCTCTTAGAAAAATTATTGCGAAAATGTAGTAAAAAATGAATGAAAAGAAGGTGATTCCTTGGAACTAATTGGAATAAATGAACAAGTAGTAAAACAGATTTCAGAAATCAAAAAAGAAGCAAAATGGATAGAGGAATATCGCCTAAAAAGTTACAAGGCATTTAAAAACTTAGAGGACCCAACGTTTGGACCTTCTGTAGATATTCCTTTTGATCAGATTATCTATTATAAAAATAATGATAAGGATGATAAAATCAAAGATAGTTGGGATGATATCGATACAGAGATTGTAGAAGAACTAGATGATTTAGGTGTTTTAGAAAGTGAATGTCATTTAGATGGAATGGGTGTTCAGTACGAGAGTGAAGTTATTTATCATAATATGATTGAGGAACTAGAAAAGAAGCATGTAATCTTTACTTCGATAGAAGATGCGATGAGAGAACATCCAGATCTAGTGAAAAAATATTTTGGAACAATCGTATCCAATTGCGAGAACAAGTATGCGGCCTTAAATGGTGCTGTTTTTAGTGGAGGGAGTTTCATCTACATTCCACCAAATACTACCTTAGATCGTCCACTACAAAGTTACTTTCGAATCAATAGTAGAAATATGGGGCAGTTTGAAAGAACTTTAATTATTGTCGATCATGATAGTGAACTTCACTATATTGAAGGCTGTACAGCTCCAAATTACAGCGAATCGAGTCTTCATGCTGCCGTTGTGGAAATCTATGTAGGGAAAAATAGTAAATGCCGATATAGTACGATTCAAAATTGGGCACAAAACGTGAATAATCTAGTGACCAAAAGAGCACTTGTCGAAGAAAACGGAACCATGGAATGGATTGATGGAAATATTGGAAGTAATGTTACGATGAAATATCCATGTTGTATCTTAAAAGGAGACCGTGCGAGTGGTACCTGTATTACGATTAGTGTCGCAACCAATCATCAACAACAAGATACAGGCGCTAGAATGATTCATCTGGGAAAAAATACAACTAGTACCATTATATCCAAAAGTATTTCCAAAAATGGTGGGAATGCTACCTATCGTGGAAAAGTAGATATCAAAGAAGGTGCAGAAAACAGTACAGCACTTGTAAAATGTGATACCCTAATCTTAGATGATATTTCAAAAAGTGATACAATTCCTACGAATATCTGTAGAAATACCACGAGTAGTATCGAGCATGAAGCAACTGTTTCTAAGATTAGTGAAGAAAAGCTCTTCTACCTAATGAGTCGTGGAATTGATAAGGAAAGAGCCACTGAATTAATCATTTTAGGCTTTATTGAAAAGTTTCGAGAAGAATTGCCAATGGAATATGCAGTAGAGTTAAATCAATTACTGAAAAAAAATTTATAAAAAATGAAAAATTATATAATTTTCAAAATTCACAAATGAAAAAGGGATTTTCTACGAGAAATTTCCCTTTTTTTGTTAGACGAAAAATCAAAAAATGGCTAATTTTCCTCATTTGCGAACGTTTTTTTCTTATGCTAAAGTACCTAGCGAAAGGAGGGAAAGTCCATGTTAAATCAGGTGGTTTTGGTTGGAAGATTATGCCGAAAGCCAGAAATGAAAGATACTGAATCAGGGAAGAAAAGAACTTACATTACTCTGGCTGTGCCTCGCAGTTTTAAAAATGCGAATGGGGAATATGAAACTGATTTCTTTGATTGTGTTCTATGGGACAACGTTGCCACATCTACCGTAGAATACTGTACGAAAGGAGATATTGTAGGAGTAAAGGGACGTCTTCAATCAAGAATGGTTGAAGATGAAAATGGAAAGAAAACAATTATCTCAGTTGTAGCAGAAAAAGTCACATTTTTAACCTCAAAAACAAAAGAATAAAGCTTCAGTTTCTTTTTAGTTAACTTAAATCTTTTTTCGACACGATTTTCCTATAATAAAGTTTAGCATGTAAAGGGACGGAGTGATATTATATGTTACTGTTCGATAAAAGGCTAAAAGAAATGAGATTAAAAAATGGGTTAACCCAAGAACAATTAGCAAATAAAGTGGGACTCACAAAAACAAGTATTTGTTGTTACGAAAGTGGAACGAGGACTCCAACATTAGATACATTAATTGACCTAGCAAATGAATTAAATGTCGAGTTAATTTACTTTCTTGGAATTGACCATTATCAAATAGCAAGCGATGATATTGCTTATGGCTTAAATGTAGCAAAAGATGAATTAAGACTACTACAAGAATTAAGAAAACACCATCATCTATATAATAAATTATTGGAGGATCCAGAGAGAGCAATTAAGTTAATCGAAAAGAAGATACGATAAACGTAACAAAGAAAGTTACGTTTTTTCTTTTCTGTGATATATTATAATAAAGAAAAGGAATGAGAAAATGGAAGAATTAGAATCTGTATTAGATGAGATAGAGAAAATTTATTGTACAATGCCAAATTCAATAGAAAAGCATCAAAAACTAGAAAGATTATGGACCTCTTATTATCAAATTTTAAAAGAGAAAAATTTAGAATCAGAACGTGGTTATCAGCTTTATTTATTAGGAGAAAACGAATCGTTTATTACAGAAGCAAGAAATAAAATTCCGGTGATTGAGGAACAAGAATTAAGAAGTGTTTTAGAAAAATTAGAAAATAACCCAACTGTTTTAGAGGAAGAAGAAATGAAAATTTTATTAGATTGGGTAGTAGCGCATGCGAGAAAAACAATTGGAAATTTTGGAATTTCTGTAGAAAATAATTCTTTAAATGGTTTTTGTGAATTTGGACAAGCATTAACAATTTTACCGTTTGATAAGATGAATTTTCAAGTAACGAAGAACACAGCGAAAGAAAGTTTTCATTATCCATGGAATCATGCGTTTGGAACAGTCTCATGTAAAATAGAAGAAAATGGGGAAATCAAAGGAAAGGATTATTTGATTGATGCAACCTATTTACAATTCTTTTCTACAGTAAGATGCAATGAGGGAAGATATGATGCTTTAGAAGAGAATACAAAATTACCGACTGCACCAGATCCAGGATTTTTTCTAACATCCCCAGAAGAACAACTTTTTGCACAAGAATTAATAGAAAAAGGTTATGTAGAATTAACAGAAGAAAATGCAAAAATTTATGCAGAAGGCTTCCGAAAAGCTTCCCTCTTAAAAGAGGAAAAAGGAAAAGAATAGCCAGAAATAAATGCGAAATCTCAAATCTTACAAACCTCTACTTCTTATGCATTAAATCAACAAGAATTAGAAGAAATGGAAGAAGACGCAGTATTTCCGACTACACGATTACTGGATAGAAGAAAATAAAATGAACTGTTAAGTAAAAAGAAAAACAAGAAAAAGAGCTGTAATCAGTTCTCTTTTTTAGTATAATAAAATATAGAATCGAGGGTGATTAATATGTCAATGGTAGATATCATTAATAAAAAGAGATTGGGTCATGAATTATCAGACCAGGATTTAGAAGAAGCTTTTTTAGGATATTATAAGGGAGAAATACCAGATTATCAGATGAGTTCCTTATTAATGGCAATTTGTCTAAAAGGAATGACGGATGAAGAAGTCTTTTCGTTAACAGATATTTTTATTAAAAGTGGAGATCAATTAGACTTAAGTAAAGTAGAAGGAGTGACAGTAGATAAACACTCAACAGGAGGAGTTGGGGATAAAACGACACTCATTATCGCATCCATTGCGGCATCTTTGGGAGTAAAGGTTCCTAAAATGAGCGGAAGAGGTCTTGGACATACAGGAGGAACCATTGATAAATTAGAAAGCATCCCTGGTTTTCGAATCAGCTTAACAGAAGAAGAATTTATTCATCAATTAAATACAGTAGGATGCGCAATTACGAGTCAAACTGCACATCTAGCGCCTCTAGATAAGAAAATATATGCATTAAGAGATGTAACAGGAACGGTAGAATCTATTCCGTTAATTGCCTCTAGTATCATGAGCAAAAAAATCGCATCTGGTGCTGAGAAAATTGTACTAGATGTCAAAGTAGGGAATGGAGCTCTTCTAAAAAATCAGGAAGAAGCAATTGAAATTTCCAGATTAATGAAAAAAATTGGAGAGCGTTATAATAGAGAAGTGGATACGATGATTACCTATATGGATATCCCATTAGGAACTTGTATTGGAAATGCATTAGAGATTTTAGAAGTAATGAAGATTTTATCAAATGAAGAAAATAACTACCTAGTAGCCCTATCCAAAGCCCTTGCTGCGAAGATGGTTCAGTTAGGACTTGGTATTACGATAGAAGAAGCAAGTGCTCAGGTAGAAGAAAGCGTGAAATCCGGGAAGGCATACCAAAAATTTCTTGAAATGGTAGAGGCACAGGGAGGAAATATCAATGGGCTTAGAGTAAGTGAGTACACAAAAGATATCATTTCTACAAAAAGTGGTCATATCATTGGGATGGATGCTTATAAGTTTGGGAAATTATCTCTAGATCTTGGTGGTGGAAGAAAAACCAAAGAAGATAAAATTGACTCGGGAGTAGGAATTATTCTAAAAAAGAAAATTGGGGATGATGTAGAAGTAGGAGATGTTCTTTGTACTCTTTATACGAAAGAGGAAGGCTATGAAGCAGAGGAAGATATCACAAATTACTATACGATACAATAAATTAAAGGGGAAAAAACGAAAGAAGATTAATTTTTACGGGATTAATTTTCTTTTTTTTGAATCCAATAAAAGTGAGAAAAGAGTAGCAAATTGTCGAATTTTTTGGTATAATTTTAATTAGAATCGGGCAGTGTATCATCTTCAATGAAAAGGATAAAAAATAGGAAGTGTTATTGATGAAACATAAGTTGTTAATTATAAGTTTATTTGTATCCATTTTTTGCTTCAATTTAGACGTGAAAGCAGAGGAAAATACATATACTTTCTCCTATACAGGGAATTATCAAGAATTTGTTGTTCCTTACACGGGTGAATATTTACTTGAAGTATGGGGAGCTAGAGGTGGAGGAAACCATCAAAATAGCAGCTTAGGATCTCCTGGTTTAGGTGGATATTCGAAAGGAACAGTACGTCTAGAAGCTGGAAAAAAGATTTATATCTACGTTGGTGGAGAAGGAAAATCATTTTGCGGACAGACAGGGACAGTTGATGGTGGTTATAACGGTGGTGGTAGCGGAATCACTAGAACTCCTAGCTGTAGTGATGCGGCTGCCTCTGGTGGTGGCGCTACAGATATCCGTTTAATTCCAGGTGCTTGGGATAGCGAGTCATCCTTACTATCTAGATTTATCGTTGCTGGAGGCGGTGGCGCTGGTGGAATGGACGTGGAACCTGCTGGACATGGTGGCGGAGAAACTGGTTCTAATAATGGTGGACAGGTTGCTACTCAAACTGATGGTTGGGCCTTTGGAAAGGGTTATGATGCCGCAGAAGATACAGATTCACTACATGTCAGTGCTAGATATGGTGGTCAAGGTGCTGGTGGAGGATGGTATGGTGGATACTATACTGCATACAGTAATGGCTGGGGTGGTTCTGGCGGTGGATCAGGATTTGTCTGGACGAAAGAGTCTAAATCCAATGTTCCAAATGGGTACTATCCTTCTACGAGATATTATTTAACAGATGCTGAAACAATCGATGGTAACCAAACAATGCCAGCTTACGATGGAATCAGTACCATGGTGGGGAATAACGCTGATGGTTACGCCAAAATTACCTTAACAAAAAAGTTAGAAATCAATTTAGATGAAGAAATTCCTATCAAAATAAAAGATTTAGAAATAAAGGGATACTATGAAAATGGAGATATCAACTATGAGGTAACTTTGCCAAGCCCCGTATTTAATACTACAATTACTTATGATACCGAACACTATGTATGGGCCTATAATACAGGAGAGGTAACACTAGAAAATAAAAAAATTCATCAAGTAGTACTGATGGACTTTGAGGGGTACATTCATATCTATAATATTTATCCGACGATGGGAAAAGCAAAGATAAATAATCTTGTATATAATGAGGGAATATTCAAATTTCAAAGTGATGTCTATGAATATTCATTTTCTGTCTCACCGAGTGTTTCAGAGTTTGATCCAGTGATAGAGGTAAATTCGGGACTAACGACTACAATCTCTAAAAAAAGTTTAAAAACGGGAGATAACAAAATCACAATCACGGTATCAGGAAATAATTTAGAAAGTACAACTTATATATTTAATATTTATAGAGAATTTGCTCAAACGGTTAGTTCTGATCCAATTGTCCAAGATTTTAGTTTTACAGGATCTTATCAAGAATTTATAGCACCTTATTCTACAGAATATACCTTAGAAGTATGGGGAGCCGCTGGTGGAGGAAATGATCAATATTCAGATGGCGGACAAGCGGGTGCTGCTGGTCGTGGTGGTTACAGTACTGGAATGATAAGACTTGCGGCTGGAGAAAAGCTCTATATTTACGTTGGAGGAAGAGGAGATTATAGAACAGGTACAGCTGGAACTACTGCTGGTGGTTATAATGGTGGAGGATATACTTGGAAAACAACAAATGATCACTGGACCGTATATTCCGGTGGAGGAGCTACAGATATGCGTCTGTATAAGAGTGCAGATGGTGCCTGGGATGATGCTACTTCCTTAAATTCACGTATCATTGTCGCTGGAGGTGGCGGTGGTGCTAGTATGCAGAGTGGCTATGGTGGTGCCGGTGGTGGTGAAAATGGTGGTACATCTAACCAATATTCTGCCATAGCTGGATCACAAACAAGTGGTGGGATAGGAGCTTCTTTCGGTAAAGGAGCAGATTCTACTACTGCAAATGGAGCAGATGCCAGTTGGGGAAGCTCTGGAGGTGGCTCTGGTTGGTATGGTGGAGGTACTAATAGCTGGGGTGCTGGTGCCGGAGGTTCAGGCTTTGTTTGGACAGAAGAAACAAAAGACAATGTTCCAAATAATTATATAGTAACTAGTAATTATTATTTGAGAAATGCCAAAACGATCATTGGTACTTCCTCTGTGCCAGACTATAATACTCCAAATAAAATGATGACTGGTAACTTAGGAGATGGGTATGCTAGAATTAGTTATTATAGTATGGAAGGACTAGATGAATTAATTTCGATTACGACCGATAAAGGAGAAATAATTCCAGAATTTTCATCAGGAACATTTGACTATGACATTTCACTTAGCGTGGAGGATACTTCTATTACGATTGATGCCGAAACTAAGTTAAATGAAGCGTTATTAATGGGACTTGGAACCCATGATGTACCAGCTGGAGAAACCACTTTCCCAATTACAATGACAAATTTAAATGGTTCAGTTACTGTGTATACAATCACAGTATCACGCCCAGCTAGTCCTTCTGCAATTCTAAATGGATTTAAAGTAAATGGAGTTCTATATGAGGGATTTGCTCGAGATAAATTTGATTATGAAATAGAACTTCCTACTGAAATAGAAAAAATTAATTTGGAATTAATAAAAGAATATCCTGGGCAAATTATACCAGAAGATACTATTTATAACTTTTCAGAAAATGAGAAAACAATCGATATTATCGTATCTAGTGAAGCAAATTTAGCCAATCAAGTATATACATTTAAATTTACTAGAAAGAAAACCACAAAATTAAAGAATATAGAAATCAAAGATGGCATTCTAACTACGAAATTTCAACCCAATGTGACGGAATACACCTTAGAAATAGCAGATTATATAAGAGAATTACCAATCGTTACTACTCCTTATTTTGAAGAAGCGAAAGTAGTAATCGATGAAAATAGGTATATTTCAGTAGATGCAGAAAAAATGACAATTACAGTCACAATAGATGGAATAGAACCTACGATTTATACGCTTAATATAAGAAGAGTGGAATCATTAGCAGAACCAGTAGATGAAGGATATAGTTATACTGGAGATTATCAAACCTTTATCGCACCATCTTCTGCCTTATATACGCTAGAAGTATGGGGTGCTAGTGGTGGAGGAAATCATCAATATTCCGATGGTAATCGGGCAGGAGCGGCTGGTAAAGGTGGATATTCAAGAGGAAGAGTCTACCTAAATGAAGGTCAAAAACTATATATTTATGTCGGTGGACAAGGTAGTTATCAAACAAGCACAGTTGGAACTGTTCCTGGTGGATGGAATGGTGGAGGATATGCTTGGAAAACCACTAATGATCACTGGACAGTTTATTCTGGAGGTGGAGGAACTGATATTAGACTTACTCCAGGAACATGGAATAATCAAGATTCTCTTCTTTCTAGAGTAATCGTTGCCGGAGGCGGTGGCGGTGCTAGTATGCAGAGTGGTTATGGTGGATCTGGTGGTGGTCAAAATGGTGGCACATCTAACCAATTTTCTGCCGTAGCTGGAAAACAAACGAGTGGTGGCGTAGGGGCCTCTTTCGGTAAAGGTGCAGATTCTACCGTTGCAAACGGAGCAGATGCCAGTTGGGGAAGCTCTGGAGGTGGCTCTGGTTGGTATGGTGGAGGTACTAGCGGTTGGGGTGCTGGTGCTGGAGGTTCAGGATTTATTTGGAACAAAGATGCCAGTAAGAATGTGCCAGATGGATACAGTGTAAGTACCGATTATTACTTAAAAGATGCTGAAACGATTGCGGGAAATCAATTAATGCCAACTCATGATGGGGATAATATCATGACAGGTAACCTTGGAGATGGATATGCCAGAATTACGGCTACTCCTGAAAATAAGGGGGACACTTTCTTGGATAATATTATCGTTGACAATAATCCTAGTCTCGTTGAATTCTATCCTTGGGAACTTACTTATGAATTAGAATTACCAAAAGAATATGGAGAAGTTTTAATTGAAGCTATACCAAAAAGTGAGGAAGCAACTGTTATAGGAACTGGGATGATTAGTTTAAAGCCAGGTTTAAATGAGTATAAAATAGTTGTATCTACTGATAAAGGGGCTTCTAAAGTTTATACGCTAAAGATTAATAAAGAAGCATCGGATGATTCTACTCCAACGAATATTATCTTAAAGAATCCACAAGTCTATTTATGTGCAAGTGGAGAAGGATATTGTGAGTATACCTTTGATCCAGATACGACTCTTTATGAAATTAGTCTTCCATTCGCAACAGAAAAGATTTCACTAAAGGCGATTTTAAAAAGTGATTATCAAAAAGTAGAGTATCGCGATGTAACAGATGGAACTAGTACCGTAGTAACAGATCCAACGTTTGAATTAAAAGAAGGAATTGTCAATATTTTTGAAGTAGAAATTACAAGTGAGAGTGGAAAAGAAACGACAACTTATACTTATAAGATTGTAAGAGATGATACGGGTAATAATAACTTAAAGAGTTTAACTATTAAAGAACCAAGTGTTGATATTGATTTTGAACCTTTAGTTTATGAATATTATTTGACAGTTCCAGCGGAAACAGAGAAACTGGATTTAGAAGCAATCCCACAGAATCCATTAGCGAAGGTACAAGTACTATATAATGAGAACTTTCAAACAGGCTTAAACTCTGTGCATGTAATGGTAACCGCACCAAATGGAAATAGTAAAACGTATTTACTTCATGTATTTAAAGAACAAACAAGTAATACATTATTAAGAAGCCTGACAGTAAAAGATAAAGAAAATAATGAACTAGAATTAAATCCATTTTTTAATAAAATGCTAACAGAATACATTGTAAATGTAGGTAGTGAAATTGATAAAGTTACGATTGAAGCAGAAGCAGAAGAAGGAACGGTAACAGGAACAGGAACGTTTGATTTAGTCAGTGGAAATAATCCGTTCGAGATTACGGTCACTTCTCAAACAGGAGAAACACAAATTTACACGATCAATATTTTTAAAGCGAAAAATAGTAATAGTGACTTATTAAATATTGAAGTAGAGGGATACACGTTATCTCCAACATTCTCGAAAGAAACAAAAAACTATTCACTT
This sequence comes from uncultured Caryophanales bacterium, assembly GCA_947564265.1. Taxonomy (GTDB): domain Bacteria; phylum Bacillota_I; class Bacilli_A; order RF39; family UBA660; genus Alloscybalousia. The sequence continues at coordinate 685 of CANOBK010000018.1, read as the reverse complement.
ACGATTCCAAAAAGTGTCACGAAATTAAATGTGAAAGTAACCCCAGAAGAGAAAACAACAACTTATACAATTAAGGGACATAACAATTTAAATAATGCTTCTAATACGATTGTAATTACGAGTATCGCAGAAGATAAGAGTTATCAAGTATATCAAATTTCAGTCAAGAAAGAGGCAAGTGAAAACAATTATCTAACGGATATTCAGTTAAGTACAGGATCCTTGAATGAAACATTTGAGAAAACGAAAAATGACTATACAATGAATGTCGGAAAAGATGTTAGTAGTATAACCATTACAGGAATTAAAGAAGACAAAAATGCGACTATTTCTGGAAATGGAACGTATAGTCTAAACAAAGGAACCAATGAAATTAAGTTAGTGGTAACAAGTGAAAGTAGAGAAGAAAGAATTTACACAATCACGATTAATCGGGAAATGGATAATGACGTTAGCTTAAAAGAAGTAAAGAATAATCGAGGAAGTAAAGTAACGAAGGCAGAAGACTCAAGTGCAGGATACGATTATTTGATGAATGTTCAGTATGAGATACCAGATATCATTATTGAAGGAATCGCAAATAGTACCTCATCCAAGGTAACAGGAAATGGATATTACTCATTACAACTCGGAAATAATGATATAACACTACGAGTAACGAGTGAAGCAGGAAACTATAAAGATT
>CANOBK010000017.1 GCA_947564265.1 uncultured Caryophanales bacterium | reverse complement strand
AGTTGCTGAAATTGCAGGGGACGATTTTGATATCGTTAACAAAATTGATGCAATTCTAGAAACGAAATATACAGATAATCGTCTAGTTGAACAAGTAAAATAGGAGGGGATACAATGAATATATCAATGGCTATTAAAAAATTTCTTACCAATAAAAATACTGTTACAGTAATTGGTGTATTAGCAGCAATTGTAATTCTATATGTTGGTTATAATTATCGAATTAATTCAAAGATTAATCCGCAATCTGTGCCATATGCATTAAATGAATTAAATCCAAAAACCAAGATTACAAAAGATATGATTGGTACTACAGAAGTGCCACCTGCTATGTTAAGAGGAGATCCTTTAACAGATGCAAGAGATATCATTAATAAATATGTTCGTTCAGATACCGTGATTCCTGCAGGAAGTTTATTCTATAAGAGTACAGTAGTTTCACTAAGTGAATTACCAGATAGTATCATTTACGAATATCCAGAAGACTATGTTTTAGTTAATATGGCTGTAAATACAACGAATACTTATGGTAATAAGGTTTATCCAGGAAACTATATCGATATTTATTTAAAAATCGTAAAAGAAGACGTTGTGGAAGGTGCGATAACAAACGAAACAACAGATAAGATTATGATTGGAAAACTTTTAGAAAATGTAAAAGTAATTGACGTATTAGATTCTGCTGGAGATTCTGTATTCGAAAACGTAGAAGAAAAAAGAACACCAGCGCAAATTATCTTTGCCGTTCCAGAAGAATATCATATCTTGCTTAGAAAAACGATGTATTTAAGAACATATGAGGCTACATTAATTCCGGTACCAACTGCAGAGTCTTTAAAGAAAAATCCAGGAGAAGTTGCCATTTCTAATACAGATTTAAAGGATTTCATTAATGAGATTACAGTATGGACCGATGAAAATTCTGGACCAACTACTGGTGGAGATCTTTCAAACACATAGTAACCAATAATAGAAATAGACTAAGATAGTCTATTTCTACTTATTGTATAAGGAGGAAATCATGAAAGACAATTTATTTGAACAATTAGATTTCGGTGCCTTTCAGGAATACATCGATAATGATGATATTACGGATATTTCCTATACGAATAATGGTCAGTTATGGATTCGTTCTCTAACACAGGGATCTCTTCGTGTAGAAAACGGGAATATTAATAACAGTGTAGTTGAAAAACTCGCGTTTCAATGTTCTAACGTAATGGGTGTATCATTCAACAATGCAAATCCATTCTTAGATGCTGAAAGTCCAGAACTTCGTATGAACTTCGTACATGATTCAATTGCTACGAATGGAATCGCATTAGTTATCCGTAAAACTCCGGCAAAAATTCGTCTAAAAGAGGAGACATTGTTGGATGAGGATTATGTAACGAAAGATATCCATGACTTCTTAATCAAATGCGTTCATGGACACTGCAATATTATCGTTTGTGGAGAAACTGGTTCAGGTAAAACTGAGTTTGTTAAATACTTGGCATCTCATACGGTAGAAAGCGAAAAATTAATTACCATTGAGGATACTTTGGAACTTCACTTGGATAAGATTTATCCACATCGTGATATCGTTGCGATGAAAACCAATAATATTGCCTCTTACTCAGATGTACTTGTTACTTGTATGAGACAGAATCCAAAATGGATTCTATTATCCGAAGTTCGTAGTGCTGAAGCAGTTAGTGCCGTTCGTAACTCAATTTCATCAGGACATAATATATTATCAACCATCCACTCTGATAAAGCAAACGCAATTCCACATCGTATGTATTCCTTAATGGAAACAGATTTGGATGTTGATCAGTTCTTAAATACGATTTATCGTTATGTACAAATGGGTGTTCATATTAAGGCATATTATAGTCCAAAATATAAGAAATTCCATCGTGAAATTGATGAAATTACAGAGTTTTATATCGATGAAGATAATAAACCTGTTTATAATATTATTTATCAAAAGACAATGAGTGGAAAAATTGTTAAGAAGAATCCAAGTCAACACTTACTTGATTATCTTGCTGCACAAAATATTGATATTGGAGATACTACTTTTGATACTTCAGAATCTGGAGGATTATCCCTAGAAGACGTAGTAGGAGAGAAGAGTGAGGAAGAAGTACTAAAAGAACAAAAGGAAAAAGAGGAAGCTAGAAAACAAGCAGAGGCAGAAAATAGTGAAGAATTAGAACCAGAAGCAATCGTAGATCCTTCTGTATCACAGAAAGAGCAAATAGAGTCCTTAAATGATACTTCAACTTCAGAAGAATCTTCATCTGCTAGTACGAGTAGTCAAGTGGAGGAAAAGGCAACTCCTGAAATCCCAACAACAGCGACAGTTCCTACACCAGCACCTGCTTCCACTTCTACTGAGCAAGTAACACCAGCAACTCCTGCAGCAACATCAAATCCAGTAGTACCTGCGACTACACCAACAGTTCCAGTTACTCCTGTAGTACCAGTGGGACAAGCTACTCAAGTAGTTCCAACTAGTCAAGCGCCAGTGGTGAATCAATCAGCTACTGTTCAACCGACTGTAACTCAGCAAGCATCTGCTACAACAAGTCCTACACCAGCACCAGTTTCAACACCTACAGTACCTGCACCAGCTACCAGTGCTAGTGCACAACCTGCTACAAATAGTGGAATACCAGTTGTTAGTTTTGATGCTACAAACCCTAATTCCTCAAATGGGAATCAATCTTAAGGCGGTGATATTATGGAATTAATTTTCATTTTACTAATTGCACTTTTTGTAATGATGTATAGATCCTATCAAGGAAAAAATGTCAATAAGTTTGTCACAGAACATGTAGGTACCATCTATGATAAATTTGCCCCTTACTCTTTTAAAGTTGTTCGTGAAAAAACAAAGGAGTTAGGTCAGGAATATACGATTAAACAATATACAATTCAGATTGTAACATTTGCCGCATTTGCTGCTGTAATCTCTTATATGTATTTTTATAACATTGTGGTTTCTATTATCTATATTTTTCTTGCAGTATCTGTTATTCCTTACCTTGCTTATTTGAGATGCAAGAGAGTATATAGTGAATTCATCTTTGAGCAAGTGCAAATTTATACAACCAATACGATTATGGAATTTGCAACGACACAAAGTTTTGTAAAAGCTTTGGAAGGTGTTGCAAGTTCTGGAGTATTAGAAGAACCAATTCTAGGAGATGTCAACATGATGATTTCCTTAGCATACCAAAATGGTTCGATTGATGAATCTATCGAGTTCATGAGTGCAAAATATCCTTACTATATCGTAAAAAACATGCATCAATTATTCTTACAGATTACGAAAGAGGGTGCCAAAGACTCAGGAGAGTCTCTAGAAAACATGCAACTTGATATTGATATGCTTGTAGAAAGTGTATATCGTGATAGAATGGATCGTGCGAACTTCCATAAAGGATTTATAAAATATGGTGTTATGCTTTATCTAATGGTAATGCTCGTTCAATACCTATTAGGACGTGAGACTTATATCGCTATTTTGGGAAATCCACTAATGTTACTAATTCTGCATGCAGTATTAATAGTAAATAGTTATTTTCTTCTACGTGGAGAAAAATATTATAACGAGAATGTAGGTGCAGAATAATGGAAGTAATTATTTGTGGTGCAATTATTATGTTTGTTCTTTTCTATAATAATACAATCGATGGAAATAAATTCTTTCAGGATAACGAAGTATTATTTAAAGGAATGAAGGAAGAAGACTTTGACTTCTTAGTAGCAGCAAAATACGGAGAAAAAGTTGATCCGAACGTTTTATATAATAAGAGATTTAAAAATGCTTTTATTTGTGTTGTTGCTTTTCTATTCATCTTTATGTCAGAGTTAAATACGATTAATATTGTTTTATCATTGCTTGTTGGATTTATCGTTTTTAAATCTGATTATAATAAACTGAGAAGTTATTATAAAAAGCATTTGCATGATATCGACGTAATGTTACCTTATTATCTAAAAGGTTTGGAAATCCTGATTCAACACTATACAGTTCCAGTAGCTCTTGCTAAATCAATTGATGAAGCACCTGAGATTTTTAGACCTGGACTTCGTGATTTAATTGCGAAAATTGATGCTGGTGATGCAACAATTCAACCTTACATGGATTTTGCTAATGAATACCCAGTACGTGATTCTATGAGAATGATGCGTTTATTGTATCGTTTAGGACTTGGTTCTCAAGAAAGAAAACAAGAACGTTTGTTAATGTTCTCTAGAACCGTTTCCAATCTTCAAGCAAAAGCAAGAGAACAGAAGTATAAAGAAAGACTTCATTATATGGAAAGTCAGACGATGATCATGTTAGTTGCTACCGGTGGTGGCGTAATGGTCTTAATCTTAATTTCTATGATTTATATGTTTACAAACATGTAGGAATAGAATTTTAAATTTTACATATTACTATTTTTAGATTTATATTTACAACTTGACAATGAATTCGTGTAAAATCTATATTATAATAAAAAAAACTATGATATAATCAAAAATAAGGAGGGTAGAGAGTAATGAAAGAAGCGACAGGTGAATTAAACATGACAGTAGTAACAATTATTGCCATTGGTGCAATTATAGCGTTCTTCTGGTTTATGTGGCCTCAAATTAAAAATACAGTTACAGATCAATGGAATACAATCAGTACAGACTGTAAAGAAAATCCTGAAGACTGTGCACAAGGATAGTAGAAGAATAGAGTGGTGATAGCATGAGAGATGCAATTGGTGGAGTTTTTTCTCTTCAAATTATTGTAATATTTATGTTAATTGTAAATGGGTATTTAGCTTTTACGGTAAACTATACGAAAGCATTCCGTGTAAAAAATCAAATTATCCAAATTATTGAACAACATGAAGGTTTTACGGAAGATGCGAAAGAAAAAGTAGATGACTATATGCGTAAAACGAATTATGAACTTAGTGATGCCTATACTAACTGGTGTCAGAAAAGTGGAATGCAAGTATATCGTTCTTCTACAAATGGTGCTTTTTGTTATACCATTGAAAAAGTAGATATTACGGGTGGACAATCAAACAAGAAAAATTATCAGGGTTCGATTTACTCCATTCAAACATTCGTAAATATTGATATTCCAATCATTAATAAGTTATTACCATTTACAGCAGGACTATTTAGAGTCGGTGGAGAAACATCTATGATTTTCTCATCAGGTAATAATAGTGAGGTATCAAATCCAGGTGGGGCTGGAATTATTGATCCATCTTAAAAGAAAAGAAGGGGATATAAATGAACGTAATTATATCGAACGAAAGACAAGCGGAACTTGGAAGCTTAGATATCGAAGTTATTAAGTCAATCAATGGAACATTTGAAGCAGATGAACTGATTCAAATGTTCTCTAATTTCTTCTTCGGTAGAATGATTTTAGATTTGACAGCACTTAAGAATTATCGTGATATTAGAAATTTGCAGAAGTTTTCTATGTCTTTAGATGTTGAAAAAATTATTGTGTTACTTCCAGACACTCCTGAGTGTTTGGCACCACAATTTTTGTCTCGATTAATTTCAATGGGAATTTATAATTTTACAACAAATTTGGACGGGGTTAACTACCTATTACAAAATCCAAATACCTACCGAGATGTAGCACATCTTCATCAGATTGATGATGGTGGAGGATCTGGAGATGGTGGTGCGCCAGTCGTTGCACCAGTGGGAAATAACGACGGAACTACCTTAGTTAGTAACATCGTGAGTGGCGGTTCTTATATTTTAGGAGTTAAGAACTTAACAGATCACGCAGGTGCTACAATGTTAACTTACCTATTAAAACAAGAATTAATTCGTTTAGGAAGAAGTGTTGTAGCAATTGAGGTTGGACGGAAGGACTTTATGTTTATCAATGATAAAGAGTTGGTTTCCACTGCAAAAGATGGTTTGGCTACAGAACTTTTAAAATATCGAAATGCTTCTGTAATCTTAGTAGATTTGAATGTGGATGGAGATGAAAAACTCTGTTCTGATGTCATTTATTTAGTAGAGCCATCTTCTCTTAAATTAAATAAAATGATGAGGAAAGATAGTAGAGTCTTCGAAAAATTAAAAGGAAAGAAAATTGTTCTTGCAAAAAGCATGTTGACACTACAAGATATCACAGAATTTGAATATGAAGCAAAAACGAAAGTTTTCTTCAATTTGCCACCGATGGATGAACGACAGGATAACTCTACAGTATTACAAGACTTATTGAACCGTCTTGGAATAAGCACTTATACTGGATAGTGTAAATATACGTCAAATGAATTGACGAGAAAAAAAAATTACTATATAATTGATTTATGTAAAAAGAGGAGGAAGTATTATGGATTTTGTACAACTATTAACTTGTCCAACAGACTTAGTACCAATATTTAAATTTTTGAAGTTTGGAATTTATCCTATTATTCAAATCGGTATCCCAATCATTTTAATTATTATGGGATCTATCGACTTAGGAAAAGCTGTATTATCAAGCGATGATAAAGAAATTAAGGGAGCTACTGGTAAGTTAATTAAGAGAGCTATTGCTGCTGTTGCCGTATTCTTTATTGCAACAATCGTATCTCTACTAATGGGATTATTTAGTTCATCTAACTCAGGAATCGATACTAGTACTGATGCACAAGCTGGTAGCTGGAAAGATTGTTGGGGAAGCCTAAATAGAAATAGCTAATAAAGTGCGATTATAAAAGAGAGATATTGTCGTCTTTCTTTTTTTTTGCTATAATGAGTTTGGAGGAATTTACATGAAGGAATTGTTAAATGATATTGGTATCAAAAAAATAGGAATCATCGCTGGTGTTTTTATCGGCATTATCGTTGTAATTGTTGTAGGATTAAAACTATTTAATAGTTTTTTTGCAGGAACCAGTTATTCCAAAATAGAGACAACCATGGTGGAGGCAGCAAAAGAATATTATGCAAAGAATCCAAAATTACTTCCACAAATGTCAGGTGGTAATGTAACGGTGAATGCAACGAACTTGACTTCAAATGGACACATGAAAGACTTAACAGAATATACAAAAAAGGTTGATTCATCCATTTCTTGTGCAGGAAGTGTTTCTGTTACAAATATTAATGGAAAGTATCGTTATACACCAAATTTAAAATGCGGAGAAAAATATGCTACAGAAACACTTGTTGCGCATATTAGAAACCAAGAACCATTAATGAACTCAGGTTCTGGTCTGTATGAACTAAACGGTGGATATGTATTTAGAGGAGATTCTCCAAACAATTTTGTTAAATTTTCTGATGATTTATGGAGTATTGTAAAAATAGAAGATGATTATGTTTATTTATTTTATCGAGGAAATAAAGAATTTATCAATGTATGGGATAATAGATATAACATAGATCGAGGAGATCGTAGTGGTATTAATACTTATTCAGTAAGTAGGATTGCGACTTACTTAGATGACTTATACAATGGGACTCAACTGTTAAATGATACAGCAAAAATGATGCTTACACCATACAATGTTGCAGTTGGAAAAAGAGATAGTAATGTGGTAGCGAATGATGGTAGTGTTGAAAAATCAGAGGTTTTAGAAAACAAATATTTTGGATTATTACCATTATATGATTTAATTAATGCTAGTACCGATGAACATTGTAATGCTGCTTCTTCTAAGAGTTGTGGAAACTATAACTATTTCTCTTATGTTTTAGGTTCCTGGTGGACCGCAACAGCAGATTCAAGCAACACTTATCAATCCTATTTAATCAATGGTGCTGTAGTATCTCAAGCAACTTCCGATGTTAGTGCGTGGGTTCGACCAGTTGTTAGATTAGTAAATGATGCGCTATATGTCAGTGGAGATGGAACTGAAGCAAATCCATATGTAATTAAATAAATCGAAATAATAAATCTCTAGAAAAAACTAGAGATTTTTTCCTTTTATAATACTGATATATGCTATAATATCAGTAGGTGAGTTTATGAAGAAAATGAGTAGTGAAAACTTAAATTATTTATTAATTGGTATCTTGTCTACTTTATTGATTGTTGGGCTTGTAGTTATTATTTTTTGGAAATCCCCTTTTTCTTTCAAGAAGGAAAAAGACTCAAATAGAGGAGAAAGTGGAAATGTAGTATCTTCTCCTAATCCTAGTGTGAGTCCTAGTCCAACCATGGGAGAAGAAGTACCATCTCCTACTGCCAATCCAACCCCAACCTTGATTCCAGAAACGACAATAACGCCTAATCCTACGGTGGCTCCTCCAGTAGAAGTGCCAACATCTCCTTCAGAATCAACGAATACGGTAGGAGAACTTTCTGTGATTGAGTATTTTGAACAAGGATTAAGTGAAATTGAAAGTACTCCTTCTGAGGATGCTCCGTTTCGAGAAAAAGCAAAGAATACCTTTACATCCATTGTCGACTTTATCTTTTATGACAAAGAAATTAGTGGTTATAGACTAAAAGACTTAACTAATTTTGCCAAAATAAAAGTCATTTCCTTAGCCTTAAAAATGGATTACTCTATTGATCAACATTTTCCAAATTATAAAGAAAAAGTAAAAGATAAATATGCTTCATTTAAAGGAAAAATTGCGGTTAAATATTTAGAGGTTACACAAAGTCTGTGTGAAAAAGTAGGAGAAGATACTTGTAATCAAGCAAAAGAAGACTTTGAAGCGATGAAAAATAGCTTTGGCTTTACTTGGAGTTTGTTAAAAGAATTAGCAACTGCTGGAAAAGAAAAAATATCTGACTTTTACTTAAATTGGCGCAATTCTTAATTTTTTGTATTTATTTTGTATATTTTAAAATGAAAATTCAATACTAATAATGACTCTAGAATAATAAAATAAACTAGGGTGATAGTATGGCTCGAATTTTCTTTTTTTTGCTTGGATTTGGTTTAATGGTAATTGGATTTACCTATATTATCACGTATCTTAATTTATTATCTTTTGGGTATACTTTTATAGAATACTTACAATTTATCGCAAAGCGATTAGAATGTAATTTTGCACTCATTGGATTTCTTATGGTAAGTGCGGTTATTTTATTTGATGGGAGAGGGTATCATGGTTTATATTTATGATATTTTAGTAAATTTTAATGATTCTTATCTTTTTGATTTTTTTGAATGGAATATGAATGATGGAATTGAAAATCTAAAAAAGGTTCGCCTTTATCGTATTTCCACAAATTGCATGAATGAATTAATAGAAAATCAAATTTGTGTTTCTTCTTCCTTTTTAGAAGAAATATTTAAAACTTGTGAGGTATATACAAAGAATAATGTAAAGACATTTCCTTATGTTTGTTTATTTTCTGATGGAATTAGGGTAATGGCAATCGAATTCGATAGTAAAGGGTTAAGTCAAGAAAAGAGTAAATTAATTTTGGAAGAAGAAGAGGATATTTTAGAGATTGTGGAGGATATGGAGATTTGTAATTTATCCTATAATGTAGTTAAGAAAGAAAAGAATCGCTTTTTTTTAACTAGAAAAGAGTTAAAAATGAAAAAATATTTAATATCTGAGATTGAATCTGCCTATCATGAAAAGTCATATGAAAAGCTAAAGTTCTTATATCAAGAATATTTTGAAAAGGAAATCCATAGTTATCAAAAAATGAAAGAGGAACTTCTTTCAAGTATGGCAACCTTTTTAGATACGAAACATGTTTCTTTGTATGAGGTTTTAAGACTCTCTCATAAGAAAAAACAGATATAAAAAAAGAACGTTACAGTTCTTCGTAATTGATATTCATACTTGTCTTTACACTAGATAATGTATTTTCAGCCTTTTTCTTAGCTTCCTTCGTTCCATCCTCTAGGATTTGTTTTACTTCTTCTGGATGTTCTAGGTAATAGGTACGTTTTTCTCTGATTGGACTTAGGAACTCATTCATTTTTTCTATGAGTTCTTTTTTACATGCGACACAACCTCTACTTCCTGCTTTGCATTCTTTACAAACAGTTTCTAAGTTTTCATTTTTTATTAATTTATGATAATAGTAAACCATACAAATTTCTGGATTAGCAGGATCATCCTTTTTAATCTTTTCAGGATCCGTTTTGGCGTTCATAATTTTTTTAGAAATTGTCTCTTCATCATCTGCGAGATAAATAGCGTTTCCAAGTGACTTCCCCATTTTCTCATTACCATCTAATCCTTTGATTCTAGGAGTAGGAGAGAGAAGGGCCTCTGGTTCTTTTAAAGTTTCTCCATAAATATGATTGAATTTTCTAACAATCTCTCTACATTGCTCAATTAATGGGAGTTGATCTTCTCCAACTGGAATCAATTCTCCATGAAAGGCAGTAATATCGGCAGCTTGGCTGACAGGGTATCCTACAAATCCATAAGTAACACTTTCTCCTTCATTACCAAACAAAGCTTTCTTTTGAGCGATTTCTGTTTTTACGGTTGGATTTCGATAAAGTCTTGCGATAGTGACTAGATTTGAATAAAATACAGTTAATTCTGCAATTTCTGGAATCTTTGACTGAATAAACATTCTTGTTTTTTTTGGATCAATACCAATCGATAACAAATCAATCGATAGTTCTTTGACATTCTTTCTTACCTTTTCGGGATTGTCAAAATTATCCGTTAGTGCCTGAACATCAGCAATCTCTAAAAAAAATTCATAATCATTTTGAAGTTTTAACCAATTTTGACACGCACCAAAATAGTGCCCTAAGTGTAGGTTCCCAGTAGGTCTAATTCCTGTTAAAATTGTCTTTTTCATAAATTCACTTCCTTGTTATAGTTTATCATAAAAGTTTGACAAAATGAATAGATTTGTTGTATGGTAGATTTATTTGTGAGGTGAATCATGAGTAAATATGTAGAAAACTTTCAAAATTTAGGAATTACGAATATTGATGATGCAGTTGCTTATCTAGATAGAGCAAGAGATCAGTTGAAAAAATTTTCTTTGCCTATGAAACAGTGTCTGAATGATATAAATGGAGATTGCTCTTTTTTTAAAATGTTATATTTCAAAAAAAAAATATCAGAAACTAGGTTCCGAAGTATTAAAAATTGAGGATGATACTCATTTTATAGAGATATATGAAGCATTTTTGCATATTATTAAATTTTCTCCAAAACTATTACTAGAATATCTTCAATTCTATATTCAGAAACATGAGCAAAATGATTATCAACTGTTTGAGGATGTTTTTGTAGGTGAAAATGAATCTCTCAATCAAATGATACGTGGATATATGGTAAAACATACAAATCAGCAGTCTTATTTATTTAGAAATTATTGTCATGATCGCTACGAACATTATCATGTATTACTTCCCACGAGTTTTAATGAAAAAGACGGAAATCTTACTACGGGTGATTCTACTTCTTTTCCAGTTCTTTGTTTCCCCTGTCAAAAGAAAGTTTCCGTTTTAGATTTAGATGGTCATCTTGCACCTAAGTTTAAGGAACTTCCTTATCTTGAAACTGCTATCAAATATCTCGTGAATTATCGAATACAACATCCTGAATTTACACAGAAACAGTGTTTAGAAAATTTAATTAATGAAGGGAAACCAAAAGTTTATCATCTTTAAAGAATAAACTTTTTTTGTATAATTTTTTGTTTCTTGTACATTCTACAAGTAAGGAGGAAATTTATGAAAAGAAAAATAGGTTTATTATTCTGTGGACTCTTTTTACTTGCAGGATGTGCTCAAATGATGAATACACCTACCAAACAGGTAGAGGAATTTTTAAGTAAATATCAAACAATGGATAAGAAAGTAATGAATCAATTAGATGAGGTAATCGATTCAGCGGGAACAATGACCAAAGAACAGAAAGAAAAGTATCGAGAATTAATGAAAAACCAGTATAAGAATTTGGCCTATAAAATTAAGGATGATACAGAAGACGGAGATGAAGCTACAGTAGAAGTTGAAATTGAAGTTTATGATTATGTAACTGCGATAAAAAATGCGGAATCTTATTTATTAACTCATAAAGAAGAATTTCTAAAAGAAGATGAAAAAGAGGAAGTAGTAGATGATCAAAAGTTCATGGATTATAAATTAGAACAAATGGATCAAGTAAAAGATAAAATAAAATATACCATTCATTTTGTATTAGAAAAAGAAGAAAAAGAATGGGAATTAGAAGATATTACCGATATTGATCGTCAAAAAATTCATGGATTATATTCATAAAAAAATCACTGTAATTCTTGTTAACTCAAGACTCTATACAGTGGTTTTTCTGTTTGGTTTTGATATTGATAGAAATCACCCATATCACTTAGCATATCGATAATTAATTCCTGATTTTTTTTACTAGTTTGTATCGGAAATCTTTGGGAATTATAATTTTGATATTCCAAGGATAAATTGGAATTTGGATATTTGTTTTGAAAATCGCAAAAGAAAGCAGTTTCTAATCTCTCATAATCCTGTAGATATTTTGTACTGATGTGATTTTTATCCTCATTCTCCGATTCAATCATATAACTATCTAATATATAAAGACTATATTCTTTATTTAGAGAGATAAGAGATAGAAGGGTTTCCACATCGTAAGTATTTTCACAATTAATTAAGTTTTGAAAGAAATTTCTATTAATTTCCAATAAACTCATTCTAATTAACTCTTCACTAGAACAATCAATTTGTTCTCTCTCTTCTGGAAAATATCCATAACATAAATCAATCGTATGCATTAACTTGTGAATATCTTCTACTTTTCCGTCTTGGTTTCCATAAAATAATTGATAGAATCCTTCCCGATTTTGATTGAGTGAAAGACTCGTTAGAGTATTTTGATATTCATAATTTTGATTTGCTAAAAAAGACAGTTCTAAAAGTTTTAAAAGTTTAAATTCAGGAATATCAATTGGATAATCAGGATTAATTTTCTGAGATTGAATATAGGCAATATATTCATCTAAGCTGATGGTTCTAAGAGGAGAAGGTGTCCCGCGTTGTACATATTCGATTGGTTCTTCCCAAACGCTTTGTTTTGTCATATTACTAGATATATGTATACAAGAGCCTTGAAGTAAGTGAGTCTCTTCATGAGCCTTGGTAATTTCATAGTAATCCAAATCGAAGTCCTCTAAAAAAATCATCGTTTGAGTAGATGCTTCATAAATGGCAAAATAGGGAACCTCCAAAGCAGCAAGTCTTGTATCCTTTAAAATTTCTTGATTTCTAATATTACAGGCAATTTTTTCAGAATCTAAGTGATATTCTTGCTGCATTTGATTAATAAAAACTTGATGAGTAGCTAAAATTTCCTTTAATTCATGATCCTCAAAACAGGTAAGATAATCCATCTCTGGATGTCCTTCTAAATAGGTTTTATTATTTTCTTTAATTGTTTCTAATGCTTGATCCCATAAAATTTGATTGGTTTCTACTTGATAAATTCCAGTTTCAGGATGAGTAACTTCAATATTTTCTTGCCAAGAATCATCTCTTAGTAAAGATTCAATTTCATCGTAACAAACATAGGGATTATCAATCACAACTTGACTTAGAAAATCAGTGTTTTCTTCTGGTTCTTCCATCGTTTCTTCTACAGTTTGTATCCTTTCAATCGTAGGAGTGACAAAACTTAGGGTAGTAGAAAGCGCCAGTGTACATAATTTTATTGTTTTCATAAACTGTTACCCAGTCCCTTCTTTCATGAAATAACATTTTACCACAAAATGGATGAAAAGTAAACAAAAATCAAATCGAGAGAAGGTTAGAAAAAGAATGAAATAAGAAGAACACTAACTACTAAGGTAATAAAATCAGCGAATAATCCAGCTTTTAAGGCATAACGAATATTTTTAATTCCAATACTGCCAAAGTAAAGTGAGATTACGTAGATTGTTGTATCGGTTGCCCCTTGCATCACTGCTGCAATTCTTCCTAGGTAGGAATCTACTCCATAATTGGTAAAAATATCAATCATAATAGCAAAGGATGCATTACCAGAAATAGGACGGATCATAGCAAGAGGTAAAATTTCTTTTGGAAAATTAAGAAGGGAGAATATAGGGGAAAAAAGGTTGAAAAAATCAGTAACCAAATTACTTTTTAATAATAAATTAATCCCAAAAATCATTCCAAGAAGACAGGGAAATACTTGAAACCCAAGTGAGATTCCTTCTTTTGCACCTTCCACGAAAACATCAAATAAAGATACCTTTTTATAAAGGGCAATCCCAATAATAAAAAGTACAACAACAGGTAATAAATAATTTCCTAACGTAACAAAATTCATGTTTCTTTTCTCCCTAAATAAGCATTCATCAAAAGAGCTAATGTCGTATTAATTACAGTTGCTAAAATAGTAATAAAAAGTAAATCAGTAGGGGAAGACGCACCCATTCCACTACGAATTGATAAAATATCAGTTGCAATCAAGGTAACACCACTCGTATTTAAGACTAAAAAGGTAATCATACTTTTGGTAGCAGTATCCTTCTTTGGATTTTTCTCCTGTAAGCATTGCATTGCTTTTAAACCAAATGGAGTAGAAGCATTATGAATTCCAAGCATATTGATTGTTAGATTACTGGCAATATATTCAAGAGCTGGATCATCTTTTTTAAGTTCTGGAAAAATCAATGAAAAAAAAGGTCTTAATAGTCGGGAGAGAAACGACAAAATTCCTGCCTCACTCGCAATCTTCATAATGCCACTCCAGAGTATCATCATAGGAAACATTTGAAAGAAAAGTTCGAAACTAGAAGACCCACAGGTAATTAGTTCTTGGTTCATAATTTCTCCCTTTCCTGTTAAAAAACCATAGAGAAGACCAATGACAATAAAAGAGCCCCATAATTTATTTACCATGGAAGAAACTCCATAACTTGTTCCACCAAGAAGTATTGCTTTTTTTCTTTTTTACATAAACTTTTTGTTCATGAATCGTTTCTTGTCCAAGCTTTACCAAGACAATGCCAATCTCATCATTGTCCTGATATTGATTTAATTTTGTTAATTTTACTTCTACCCGGATTTGTTCCTTCTCTTCTTCTGTTAATGGGTAGACAAAATTTTCTTTAATGTAGACCTGATCTGGGTAATAGGCCTGATCGATTTTAAATTTTTTCTTATTTAAGATTTGATAATTTTGATAATTTTCAAAGGCATATTCATAAAGACGTTCATGGGTATCATATTCATTTCCATCATTTAAAGTAACAGCCGTTAGATTTAACTTTTTATTGCTTGCTGTTGTTACTAAGGTTCTTCCAGCTCTTGGTGTATATCCTGTTTTTCCACCCGTTGTTTTATCATAGGAGGTAAGTAGCTTATTGCGGTTATACCATAAATAACTTTTCTTGTCGCTTTGTACTTGATACTTTTTCGTACCGACAATTTCCATATAAGTTTTATTTTTAGAAGCATAACTAGAGAGAAGTGCCATATCGTAGGCACTTGACTTATTCTCGGTTTCCTCGTCTAATCCATGTGGATTTTTAAAAATTGTATTTTTCATTCCAATTGTTCTTGCTTTCTCATTCATCATTTCTACAAATCTTTCTTCCGTACCTCCGACAAAGACACTAATCACAATTGCGGCATCATTTCCACTTCGAAGCATTAAACCGTAAACTAAATCCTTTAATGTCATTTTTTCTCCTAGTTCTATATAAATATTAGAACCATACATTTTTAAAACTTCTTCTCCAACCGTAACTTCTTCTTCTAGTTTTCCAGATTCAATCGCAAGAACCGCAGTCATAATCTTGGTAATTGACGCAATTAAACGAGGTTCGTCTTTTGATTTCGCAAAGAGAACTCTACCACTATCCATATCCATCAGACAAGCACTTTGACTACTGACCGTAATCGCAAAAACGTGACTTGGTAAAAGACATAAAATCATAAAAATTATCCATCGCTTTCTCAAGAGTAATCACCTAACTCAGTATATGAGAACTTTTTGATGGTTAGTCCACTTTTATGAAAAGAATATCATTGAAAAATTCTTTTTCTTTTCCTAAAAATTATTTATAATAGAAGTAGAAAAGTGAGTGAATTATTCTTGAGTCTATTCTTAGATTATGATATAATATGTGGCATTGAGGGGTGTCGATGATGGAACGATTACAAAAAGTAATAGCGAACTGTGGGGTTTGCTCTCGGAGAAAAGCAGAAAATTTAATTTTAGAAGGAAAGGTTACTGTGAACGGGCAAGTTGTTCAAGAACTGGGAACCAAAGTGAGTGAGAAGGATAGAATTGAAGTATCTGGAAAAGTATTAGAAAAAGTACAGCCTGTATATTTCCTTTTAAATAAGCCACGTGGAGTTGTAACGACAGTAAGTGATGATAAAAATCGAAAAACAGTAGTAGATTTAATTGAGACAGAAGAAAGAATTTATCCAATAGGAAGACTCGATTATGATACGACAGGGGTATTACTGTTAACAAACGATGGAGAATTTTCAAATTTAATGATGCATCCTAGTAAGCAAATTGAGAAAGTCTATGTCGCAAAACTAAATAAGACAATTCATAAGGAAGAATTAATTCAGTTAAAGCAGGGAGTTTTGATTGATAATACAAGAGCACGTGCAGATCGAATTAAACTTCGTAAAGTAAATTCTGATGGAACTTGTATTGTAGAACTTACCATTCATGAAGGAAAAAATCATCAAGTAAAAAAGATGTTTGAGTCCGTGGGATTTTTGGTCGATAAATTAAAACGAGAGCGTGTTGGATTTTTAACGGTAGGAAATTTAAAATCTGGAGAGTATCGTGCATTGACGCCAAAAGAAGTTCATCAATTTTATGCATTAGCAAAGAAGAAGTAAGAGTTTGGACTTACTTTACTAATTCATTGACTTCCTTTCCATATTCTCATATAATATGATTAAGGAAAGGAGTATGGGAAATGGATAAAATTAAAAAATATTGTAATTATATTGGTATTGTAGGGTGCTTATTATTATTACTTGGAAATTTTTTTACTTTTGTTACTGTAAAAGCTTCTGTGTTAGGAATATCTCAAAGCGAAGCAGTGAAATTTGTTGACGGAGATGGTGCTTTTGTAATCGTTGCTGCTATCGTAGCTGCCGTTTTCATTTTCATGAAAAAAGGAAAATGGAATTATGCACCAGCAATTATTAGTGCAGCAGTTGCTATCTACGATGTCGCTGATGCAAAAGATGTAGCATCTTCTGTTGGTTCTTTAGCAAAAGTAGATATCAGCTATGGAATTGGATTTTTTATGATTATGCTTGGTGCAATTGCAGTTGCTGCTTATGCATTTTTATATAAAAATGATGATCCTGAAATTTTACCACTAACAAAAGAGGCTATTTCAAAGAAGAAATAAGCAAAAAAGAAAAACGATAAAAAACAATAAAAAAAACGATCTCAATCAAATGGAATCGTTTTTTTTGTTTTCTATTCTTCGTCGTCTTTTTCTTTTACAGAAATTGCTTCTACTGGACAGCTTTCTTTTGCATCACGAACAGAATCTTCATCTTCTGCCTTAATTTCTTTTAGGTCTTTCTTTACTTCTGCTAATCCATCTTCGCCAAATTCGAAGACATTTTCTGCAATCTGAGTACAGGCACCACAGCCAATACAGATATCTTTGTTTACTTTTGCTTTCATTTTAAAACTTCCTTTCTGTTTATTAAATTATACTGAAAAGATTTAAAAATAACAATTGTATTTCTCTTTTTTTTTACAAAAAAATATGCTATGATTATGTAAATAGGATATAGGGTGATACAATGGCGAGTAGAATGGAACGGTATACTTCAAAAGAAACTGAATCAGTAGCAAGTCGTGCTCTTAAAAATCAGAGAATGTATGAAGATTTATATACGAATGCTACTTATACAACTTTTTCTTCAATGGAACCAAGTGTAAATGTAATTGACCTATCGAATGTTCAGGCGGGAAATGTAAGCAGAAGAGAGGCTTATCAGAAATCAAAAGGGGCTGCAACTTTTGGGGCAGAAGAGGAACGTGAAATTAAAGATTATGCGTTTGAATATCAAAGAGCAGAACCAGTGAATAATGATCGTGATTTTGATATTAACCATGTACTAGAAGAGGCAAAGAAAAATCGTGAAGATGAAGATGAATTAGAAAGAAAAAGAAAATTAAAAACAACGGAATATAATATTTTGACGGAACTAAACGAAGAGAAAATGAAAGAATACCAAAATAATAAAGATGTTCTTTCAAAAGAAGAAGAAAAAAATTTAGAAGAATTGATTCATACGATTACTTCAAAAACAATGGCTCATGATGTCAATGAAATTTTAGAAAGAGAAAAAGAAGAGAGAAAAGAACGAAGGAAAGCTTCTAAGAAGGATGATTACTTGTTAGATGATCTGATGCCCACGAAATTTGATGAAACAATTATTAGTGGGGATATTCTCCAGGAATTAGAAAATGTAGAACAAGAATGTTCAAATATGGAAGAGGAATATTCAAATTTCAGTATTAACGCAAGCGATTTAAAAGATATTCAAAATAGTATGGAAAACTCAGAACAGCTAGAAAAATTAGAAAATTCACAGACGATTATTGATAAATCTTTCTATACAAGATCGATGGATCTATCTAAGGGAGATTTAATGAGAGAAGAAGATGTAGAATTATTTAAGGAAGAAAAACCATCTATCGTAGGAAAGGTAATTATTTCTATTGTGATTCTTTGTTTAATTGCTGCTATTGCTTTTATTGTATGGCAATATCTTTTGAAATAGGGTTTAGTAGTTTTTGGGGGAAAGTATCATGGATAAGAGAGCTTTTATGCTTAACGATTATGTATCAACGGCAATAAATAATAAGGAATCTTTGGAGATTGCAACGAATTATTTATCGCAACTCAGTTTGGCCTTACAAGGAGCTCAAACTGTTTTTCAAGTAAGAAATCAGATTTCTGAATTTATTGACACGTATGAAATTCCACAAGAAGTAGTGGATATCTTGTCAGATGCTTGTTTAGAACTTGATTCAGGAAGTACTGTTTATGAAGCCTGTTCCTATATTCTTGAACTAATGCAGCAAATGGTAGAAACAAGAGAATATGACACGAAAAAATCGGAAGAAGAATTAAAAGAAATTCAGCAAAATGTAGCGGACTCTTTAGAAAATCAATTAAATGAAGTAGGAGTAAATATTCAAGGAAGTCAAGAGAAACTTGAAGAAAAAATTCAATCAGAGGAAGACATCAATCGCTTAAAAGATAATATTAATCGCGTTGTAGAATATTTGAAAGAAAGAAAACAAATAGTAGGAGAAGATAATATAGAAGTTTCTACAGAACAAGTCGCAGCATCACTGGAAGAAAGTGGGAATGAAACTGTATTAGATACTGTTTTAGAAGAGGAAGAAGCACATTTTGATCAACCGATGGATCAAAATGTTGAAATTGATAAAGATGGATCTATTGTTATCCATGCTAATTCTCAAAAGGAAGAATCAATGGATTTTGCTAAAATGATGATGATTGGGCTAATGACCAAAAATTCAGACTCTATTTTATCGAATTCCGATTTTGGAATGATCATTACAAAGAATCAGTATAATCAAAGTGACTTCAGTATTAAATTTGGTAACCTATCAAATCCAACAGGACAGAATTTTTCTTCAGATCCACAAGTGATGAATAAAGTCTCTGAATTAGTAAACTCCTTCCAAACATATGTTGATTATTCTTCTTTACTTGCTACTTCATCTCCTGAAATTGCCCTGTTATTTCAATTGTTTGAAAAGTATATTTTAGACAAAAAGGGAATGGCTCAGATTGCGGTTCAAAATGGGGCTAGCAATCTAAATGTTTCGTTTGGGCTCGATGAGAATTATCAAGATTTTGCAGAAGCATTAAAAACGAATGGAGCTCTTTTTACAGAAACTCCAACAGGTGACTATGTTTGTAATATCACTGAGACAATGCCAGGAAATACGCTTACAGTATTGGATTCTACCAGTGAAACGATGGAAACTTTATCAGAAGAATTAGAAAATCCAGAACTAGCCAAAGGAAAACCTTATATCAAAAAGATGGAGTCTGATCAAACAGGGAATGTAAGAACCTATCTTTTAATCGCAGCAGTATCCCTTTTTGTAATTGTGATCCTGATGATTTTCATGAAACTTTAGAGGAAAGTAGATTTTCTACTTTTTTTCTTTTGTCATAAACTGATAATAGAGGTGAGTCCATGCATAAGCGGTTTAGATTTAAAAAAAGAAGAAGAAGAAAAATTTCTAAAAAAAACATGTTTCTTATTGTTTTATGCCTGGTTGGACTTGTCGTGTTTTTCACTTTGCGTTTTTTAGGAAACGTTGTAACACCCATTTTATTAAAAAGCTCAGAATTAGAAATGCAGAAAATTTCAAGTTTTGTTGCCAATCGTGCGATTTCAGAAGTAATCAGTGATTCTTCTTCCTTACAAAATCTATTTGAAACGGTTACTAGTTCAGATGGAACCATTCAGACGGTTGACTTTAACCCAGTGACGGTGAATCAAATTTTGAACGTTACGACTGGGCTCGTTTTAAAAAATTTAAAATTGTTAGAAAATGGGCAATTAGATTCTGGATTTTTAGAAGGGGGATATTTTTCGAAAGAACAATTAAAATGTCTAAAACAAGGAATTTTACAAGAAGTACCGATAGGGTTAATTACAAAAAATCCTCTTCTTTCTAATCTAGGACCCAAAATTCCAATTCGGATTCATTATACAGGAGACGTTCTAAGTAACATTACGACCGAAATTACGCCTTATGGAATTAATAATGCATTAGTAAAAATTGGACTCCATTTAGAAGTAACAGCGCAGATTCTACTTCCTTATTTAACAGAAGAAAAAACAATTACCTTTGATATTCCTTTATCTATTAAAATGATTCAGGGAAATATACCGACTTATTATAGTGGAGGAATCACCAAAGATTCGAACCTATATACATTGCCAATTGATTGATTTTTTTTAAAAACTAAGATATGATAACAATAGGGTGAATCATATGACAAAGGAAGTACGATTAGGAAATAAGAAGTATCGGTTAAAAAAAGAATATAAAGATGGGTTTCAATTAGAGGACGTTACTAGTAAATATACAGATTATTTTGAAAATTTTGATTATATTTTTGGGGATTATTCCTATGACAAACTTCGGCTAAAAGGATTTTATAGAAAAGAAAATAAAAATTGCCGAGCGATTAACAATATAGAGAATTTAGATTCTTATATTAAGGATTATTGTGCGTTCGAATGCCGATATTTCCTATTAGAAAAGATAGATTAGAAAAAAACTCTAGAAAAATGGTTGAAATCTAAGAAATTTGTGATAAAATAGATATATATGATAATAAAGGGAGGATAGAATGATGGAAGAAGCGAGTAAAAAGTTAATCATTGTTACCGAAGATGGTGCAGAAGAAGAAGTAGAATTATTATTTGCTTTTGAGTTCAATGATACAAAAAAAGAGTATGCTGTATATACTCGCAATGAAAAGGACGATGCTGGAAATATTACAATTTATGTTTCCTCAGTAATTCGTGAAGGAGATAAAGTTCAGTTAGGTAGCGTCGAAAATGACGAGGATTGGTCTAGAATCAAGGATGTTTTAAGAGAACTTTCAAAAAAAGATTAGAAAGGTGGTAGTTTTATATGGAAAATTTAGATATATTGAATACTACTTCCTATGTCACTGCTAAGGGAGAACAAGATAAATTAACAAGGACAGCAACACCAAAAAAGGTGAAACTTCGTCCAACGAGTAAAGAAGGAATCAAGGAAAATTTAGCGAAGTTCCCAGCTCAGGCAATGCAAGAAGAAATGGCAACGACGACTACAGAGGTTTCACAAGAAGTAGCCAATCCAACGCTTACTCCAGAGGTAACACCAGTAGTATCTGAGACTCCTAGTGATGTTGTAGTAACTCCTGATTTACAACCTCCTGTTGTACCAAGTGAGCCTATGATTCAAGAAAATAAAGAAGAACTAGCAGTAGAATCTAAAGTAGCAGGTCTAACGTTCTATACATTAGAAGGAAAGGTAACAACTTCAAACGAAGCATTACCAAAGGGACTTAAGTTAAAAGAGGAAAAAGAAAAAACAATGATAGCAAAGGCACCAGAACCACTTCCTAGACCAGTTGCTAGAATTGAAGAACCTGAAGTTTCAATGGAAGATGAATTCCAAACTGTTGAACTAAAACTAGAAGATGATTCAGAAATGAGTGAAATAGAAGTTCCAACAATGAATTCTGAATTTGAGTTACCTATGGATGAAATGGTTTCAAGCGAGGAAGTATCAGATAACGATGAAATGCAGGAAATTGAGCCTAGCACTATCGCAGAAATAGCAGGTATGGGAATGAAAGAAGAATCAGGAATGGAAGAAGTTCCTACTTCTGGAATGAAAAGAAATCTTTCAGAAACTACAAATAAAGAACCAAAGCAACATAAAGAAGTTGTTCCTATTTATGAACTCTGTGAAGCAATTGATACACAACGTGTAAAAACAAGAGAGGCTGAATTAAAGGCAAGTCAATTAACGATTGATTTCCAAAAATATAAAGAGCAATCACAACAAGAAATTGATGAGTCTTACCGCGAAGTAAAGGAAGCAGGTGACAGCCAAACGGAAGCAGAAGCAAGATATCAAATTGCTGATCAGGAACATAGATCTGCATTACAAAATTTAATTGATACTGGAAAGAATCAACAGAAAATGCTACAAGAGAGACAAAAGAAAGCAGATGAGCAAGTAAAGACTGTAGTTAGAGAAAGAAGAGCTTTAGAACAAACTAATACTACAACACTTACTCAAAATCAAGTACAACTACAAAAATATTTGAGTCATACCATTGAATTAAATGAACTAACACAAAAGAAGAATGAAGAAAAAGCAAAATGGGAGGCAATTGCAAAAGCAATGCAAGATCCTGAAGAAGATTTAATGGGATATATTAGTCAAGATGAAGTCTATGAAGTAGAGCCAGATATCCTTTCAAAGTCTTATGGAAGAAAAGTAGCCTAATCAAAAGCACTAATAATTTTAGTGCTTTTTTCATATCCTTTAATAGGTGTATAGCATGAAAGAATATATTAACTATTATTATCATCTAGTAGTAGAAGAACTTCGTTTAACTAGAGGAAGATATTTTTTTCATGATCAACAATACCATTACTTGCTAGAGCCAACATTTTTATCACCAGAATTGCTAGAAGAAATAAATAATCTCAATGAATTTCTTCGGAATGAATCAAATTTTTTTCATCAAATTATAAAGAACAGTGAGGGAAATATTTTTTCTATTATTGATAGGAAAGCTTATGTTTTATTACGTCTTAGTAATGTGATAGAGGAACCTATTAGTATCCATGACTTAAAGTCAGAATGGGCAATTGTCATACCGAAGGGTAAAAAATTTTTGAATACACGTTTCCCATGGTTCCCGTTATGGGAAGAAAAAATTGATTACTTTGAAAAATATTCTTTTGCAGATAAGAAAGATTTATTAAGGCAAGGTGCACTACTAAATTTTTTTATTGGGATGGGAGAGAATGCAATTTCTTATATGAAGGAGACATTAAGAGAAATCGATTCCATAGACACTTTGTCATTAGTTCCTTCTCACAGAAGAGTTTTTACCCAAATGAATTTAGTAGATTTCTATAACCCTATCAATATTATTTTAGATCTTAGAGTACGAGATATAGCAGAATATATGAAAGACAGTTTCTGGAGTTCAAAATATGATTTGAGAGAATTAGAGGATTTTTTGTATCAGGCAAGACTTTCCAAAATAGAAGCGCAACTTTTATTTTCTAGATTGCTTTTCCCAAGTTTCTACTTTGATTATTTAGAAAGAAGGGAAGTACCCAACACTTTTGAATCCCGACTGGAGGAATACCAATTCTTTATTACAGATCTATATTATTATTTAAAAGAAACTTATAGGATTGAGGAGATTAAATGGTTAAAGAAAAAAACGTAGATTATTCTACGTTTCGAACCTCGATGACTTCAGGAATTTCTGAAGTAATGGCAATCTCAATTCCTTCCTTTAGAGTCATATCAATCATTGGGCAATTGGCACAGTGGCCTAGCATTTTTACATAAGCAATTCCATCTTCAAATTTTACAAATTCAATATTTCCACCATCACTAATTAAAAAAGGGCGGAGCTTATCAATTACTTCTATAATTTTTTGTTCAATCTCAGAACTATAATCTTTCTTATCCTTTTCCATTTCTTTTTTTCCTTTCTCTTTTCTTATTATATGCTATTTCTCAGTTGTTATCAATTACATTTTTGTTGTTTTCTGACATGGAATTTGTTATAATTTAAAACGAAGGTGGAAGTATGCAAAAGTACGAAAAAGGGAAAATTGTTACAGGATGCGTCACAGGAATCGAAAAATATGGTATTTTTGTTGGCCTTGATGAATTTTATAGTGGGCTAATTCATATTTCAGAAATTTCTTCGAATTTTGTCCGTAATGTTTATGATTATGTGGCAATTGGAGAAACCATCCGTGTACGTATTATGGATGTAGATGAAGAAAATTATCATGTGCGTCTAAGTATTCGTGACCTTGATTACCGAGTAAATATGAAAAATCGCAGTAAGGTTGTAGAAATTGGAGGTGGATTTTCACCACTTCAAAAGCGCCTAGATGGGTGGATTAGTGATAAAATAAAGGAAATTTCAAAAAAAAATGAAAAAAAATAGAAAATGGTATTGCTTTTTGAAATTCCCTATAGTATAATTTAACTTGTCATTAGTGGAATGGCACGTCACCAAAATTTATATTTTGGGCGATTAGCTCAGTTGGTTAGAGCACCTGCCTTACAAGCAGGGGGTCATAGGTTCGAGTCCTATATCGCCCACCATT
>CANOBK010000016.1 GCA_947564265.1 uncultured Caryophanales bacterium | reverse complement strand
TATCGTGAATTTCCTTTTTTTGTCTAGGTGAAAATCCTAAAAAGCATCAATTTTCTTCATTTTACAAGCTTTCTTTCTTTTGTTATAGTGGCAAAACAGGAGGGATGTTTTTTGTTACAGTTAAAAGATCATCATACAGATTTATTGTATGACCATAAAGTGAGTAAGGAGTATAAAGTAGAGTTTAAACAACTAGAGGAAGGGGAAAAGATATCCTTATTATCAGATTCTATGTTTAAGACCATGTTTTTAAATCAAAACCGATTGAAGTATTCTTGTAAATTCTTATCTTACTTTTTAGATGTCAGTTATCAAGAATTATTAAATCACATCGAATTATCAAATAATGAATTAGATAAAATCTATGAAAGTGAAAAGACAAGAAGAGTCGATTATGTCGCAAATATCAAAGGAACCAGTATCAATATTGAAGTCAATAATAATAGTGATGTCTATGTAATGGAGAGAAACATGGAATATGCACACCGATTGTATGCGAAGAAATTAAGAAGGGGGAGAAAAGACTCTAAATACAGTCAAGTAATCCAGTTCAATCTAAATAATTTCTCCTTTGAAGGAAATGAGAAAATAATCGATATTTACTTCCTACAAAATGAAGAAGGAATTTGTTTCAATGATAAATTAATATTCATACAAATCTATATACCGAATTTAAGAAAAAAATGGTATACTAAAGGCATCAAGAGTTTAAGTGAGGAAGAAAGATATTTACTAACCTTAATAGAGCCAAACGTAGAAGAGGCGAAAAAATTAGGAGAGGGGAATGAAGTGATGGAAGAGTATATCAAAGAGGCGGTCGATGTGATGGATGAGGAAGATTTATTAGAGTCTTATGATAAAGAACTTGCCTTAAAACAAGAGTACTTCAAGGAAGGAAAAGAGGAAGGCTACAATAAGGGAAAGGAAGATGGAATCATACTGGGAGTCAAAGAAAGTAAAATTGAAATGGCGAAATCTATGCTAAAGGATGATATGCCAGTGAAATCTATTTCTAAATATACTAAGTTATCAGTAAGAGAAATTGAAAAATTAAGGGAAAATAAATCTGCTTAGATAGAGAAGAATCTTTCTCTTTTTCTATTTTACAAAAACTATTCCTTTTGGTATGATTAATATGAGTGATGCATATGAAAAACGGAATAGTAATTGTAAACTATAATGATTTTGATTCAACGAAAGAACTAATTGAAAATATTAAATCATATTCTATTTTTGATAGAATTATTGTTGTTGATAACCATTCAACAGATGATTCTGTTAAAAAACTGAAAAAGTTAAAAGAACCAAAACTTAAAATATTAGAAATAAAGGAAAATCTTGGATATGCAGCCGCTATTAATTATGGTAGTAAGTACTTGATCAAACAATTAGGTTCTTGTAATTTAATTGTTTCTAATCCGGATATTATCATTCATAAAGAAGAAGATATTATCGAACTTCTTTCTTTATTAAAAAAGAAGGAGGTAGGGGTGGTAGGTCCAACTATTTTAGAGAATGAAATCTTAAATCGTGGTTGGAAAAACCCATCTCCTTTCTTAGATGCTTGGATGAATTTACCATATATTCATCGTTGGATTCGAAAAAAATTTATAAAATATAAAGAATCTCATTATCAAGGAGATATTTCTAAAGTAGGTGTTGTCTCTGGTTGCTTTTTCTGTATTTCTTCTGATACACTAGAAACAATTGGATATTTAGATGAAAATACATTTTTATATTATGAAGAAAATATTTTAGCAAAAAAACTCCAAAATTTGGGGCTCTCTTGTATTGTAGATAATAATATTTTAATTATTCATAATCATTCTGTTACTATTGATAAGAATATGAAGAAGATAAAAAAATATAAGGAACAAAAGAAGAGTCAATACTATTTTCAATGTACTTATCAAAAAGCCAATTGGTTTGAGAAATTATTCTTAAAAGCTACAAGCGGAGTAACTCAATTTCTTTTATCCATTTATTATTTCCTTCTAGATCGTAGGAATAAGCAATTATAATTATTAAGAGGTGAAAAATATGATTTCTATTAATGAACAATCCAGTATCCGACTAGATTTAGATAAAATCATCTATGTAGATCCACTTCATCTAAAAGAAGAAAAGCATGATGCTGATATTATTCTAATTACTCATTCTCATTGGGATCATCTAAGTATTGATGATATTTTGAAGTGTAAAAAGGAAGAAACAGTAATTGTAACTGTGGGGGATTCCTATGGGAAACTATCTGCTTATTTTTCTTCGGATTATTTAATTCTAGTAAAGCCTGGACAAGAATTTTCGGTATTGGGGATTACTGTTCAAACAGTGCCAGCCTATAATTTAAACAAAGAGTACCACTTAGAAGAATATCAATGGGTTGGATATATTTTAACAATTCAAAATCAAACATACTATTTTATGGGAGATACAGATTCTTTAGATTTTATGAAAGATATTTCTTGCGATTATTTGTTTATTCCAATTGGTGGAACTTATACTATGACCGTAGAAGAGGCGATTGAATTAACGAATCATATGAAACCAAAAGTTGTTGTTCCTATTCATTATGGAACTATTGTTGGTGATCAGAATCTTAGTAAAATTTTCTCTCAAAAAATTGATTCTAGTATTGAATGCCAACTTCTTTTAGAATTCGAGAACGAGAAAAACACTAAATAATTGTCTATAATTGACAAGATTTGGCGAAATGTTAGAATTCTAGGAAGAAAAAAAATGAACTTGTGTTATCATGTTTATGGGTGATAACATGAGTGATGTAATGACAGAATTACTAGATATTTTAAACGAAGATGGTACAAAAACGGGAGAGTGTGCGACTAAGGCTGAAATCTACAAACATGGCTATTGGCATCGTACTGTTCATATTTGGGTAATAAATGACCAACAGGAACTATTGATGCAGAAAAGAAATCCATTTAAAAAGACTTTTGCGAATCTTTGGGCTATTTCTGCTGCAGGACATGTTTTGTCAGGGGAAAGTAGTTTAGAGTCAGGAATTAGAGAATTAAAAGAAGAACTAGATATTACAACTAGTCCAGAAAACTTGGAGTACTTATTTACAGTCAAAAGAGAACAACCTTATAAAGATTCCAGTTTAAGAGTAATTGATGATGTATATTTATTACATTATAATGTAGATGTTGAACATACAAAATTACAAGTAGAGGAATTGACGGATATTAAGTATGTTTATTATCAATATTTAGAGTCTATCCTAAAAAATAATGACAAGGATTATGTCCCTTATACGGAAGAACACGAAAAATTATTTGAAATTTTAAGAGACCGTTATTCATAAGATAATTCTAGGGTAAGAGTTTTGATGAAAGTTTTAGGCTCTTTACTTCCTAGTTTTTTTTTGTTATAATTTAATAGTTAGGAGAATAGATATGGGTGATAAGAAAACAAAAGTAATTATTTGTATAGCAGTTGGAATTCTATTGGTTTTCCTAGGCATAACATTTTCAATTGTTAGTATACTAAATCAAGAAAAGAAAGAAACACAGAAAACGCAGGACGAAATAAGAGAAAAATATCAAGCTTTTAAAACAGAGGCAGATAAATTTACAGAATCTAGAAAGGATTATCAAAAAGTAGTTGAAGAGGATTTATTCGTAGAATCTGTAGAGGAAGATTATGAGATTTGGGTAGAAGCGATTAAGAAATATCAAGATACAGTTGATAAAGTAAATGATAAGGCACAGTCTCTTGATAAACTATGTGTTAATAAAAACTATCCAGATCAAGATGTAATGGCAAATTGTCAAGCTTATATGATAAATTATGAAACAGTAATGAATTATTATGTAAAGGATATTGAAGCATTTAATGAGTTTTTGGAAGAGTACTATACAGATTATAAAGGGGATCAAGAAAAATATCCTACATATGAGTTAGATGAAAAATATCATTATATTGACGTAAATGATGATGGAAAGTATATTGGAAAAGATTAATAAGAGGTAGCATATGACAAAAAAGAGGAATGATGAAAATAAAAAAAAGAAAATGAAGGTTAGTATTCAAGTAAAAAGAATTCTTCTACTTCTGTTTTCTTTAGGAATTATGGGACTTTCAGCTTCTGCATTTATTTTATATGGTCCATGGTCATGGGTTCGTGAAAGATTAATTACAACGGCAATGACTACGATGAGTCATCAGTATTTAGCTACGATTTTCTTTGATGATGCTACAATTAATGAAGTACTGGAAAATAATCGTGTAATTGAAGTGGATGAAGATACAAATCCGGATTTAATTAAGATTGATACCTCTAATACAGGAACGAAATACAGTTCAAAATATGAAAAAGAAATCTTGGAAAGAGATGAGGGTAATGACTTATTTAAAGTCATTCGAATTAATGAACTTACTTATAAGGGATACTTAGTAGCTATCTATCAACCAGAAAAAGTAAAAATAGGGGTTACTAGTAGAATAGGAACAACAGGACAATCCGTTCGAGTCATTGCGAGAAATAACAATGCGCGTGTGGCGATGAATGCTAGTGGTTTCTATGATCCAGATTGGAACAGTAATGGTGCAATCCCTCATGGTACAGTTATTAAAGATAGTAAGATTATTTGGGATTATATTGATGCTAAAGTAGGTGGAGGATTTGTTGGATTCAATGAAGATAATAAATTAGTTTTAGTTCGTACTGATAAATACTCTGCACTTAATAAATATCATTTACGTGATGCCATTGAATTTGGACCATTCTTAATTGTCAATGGAAAGGCTTCCTTTGTCGATGGTGATGGAGGATGGGGAATTGCTCCACGTACTGCCATTGGTCAAAGAGCAGATGGTATCGTTCTATTCCTTGTAATTGATGGTAGAGGTCATGGAGGAAGCGTTGGTTGTGGCATGGTAGAACTAACAAAAATTATGCAACGTTATGGTGCTGTCAATGCGGCAAATATGGATGGTGGTTCTTCCAGTGGTCTAGTTATTGATGATGAAGTTATCAATCATCCAACAGCAGGAGGAGATAATGGACTTAGAAATCTTCCAACTGCTTGGATTGTAACTGAATAACCAAAAAAAGTTAGAAAAAGGAGTTCCTTTTTCTTTTTTTTCAAAAATTTTAATATTATAATATAGAAAAGGAATGTGATAACATGACATATCGAATTATGGATGGAAATGAGGCTTGTGCGACTGTATCATATGGGTTTACAGAAGTAGCAGGAATTTATCCGATTACTCCTGCTTCTGCTATGGCTGAATTAACAGATACATGGAGTGGGGATGATAGACTCAATTATTTTGGAACTCCTGTAAAGGTTGTTGAAATGCAATCAGAGGCAGGGGCTGCTGGTATGGTTCATGGATCTTTACAAGCAGGGTGTCTAACAACTACTTATACTGCTAGTCAGGGTCTTTTACTAATGATTCCTAATATGTACAAAATGGCAGGAGAATTACTTCCAGGAGTCATTCATGTAGCAGCTAGAAGTCTTGCGAGTCATGCACTTTCAATTTTGGGAGATCATCAAGACATTTATGCAACTCGAATGACAGGTTTTGCGATGCTTTGTTCTAGTTCTGTTCAACAAGTAATGGATTTAACAGCGATTGCTCATCTTTCTGCCATTCAAGGTAGAGTTCCATTCCTTCATTTTTTTGATGGATTTCGCACAAGCCATGAATTACAAAAGGTACGAGTAATCGATACAGATAAGTTGAAGAATTTAATAGATCAGGAGGCATTAGAAGAATTTCGTAAAAGAAGTTTAAATCCTCTTCATCCAGCAACGAGAGGAACTACGCAAAATGATGATATCTATTTTCAGTCAGTTGAAGCGAGAAACGAATATTATAACAAACTTCCAGATGTTGTTTCTGACTATATGAAAAAAATTAACGAAATGACAGGGGAAGATTATCGACCATTCAACTATTATGGGAATAAAAATGCAGAACGCGTGATTGTTGCGATGGGATCAGTTTGTGAGACCATTAAAGAGACAATTGATTCTCTTCAAAAAGATGGAGAAAAAGTCGGATTAATTGAAGTGCATCTCTATCGACCATTCTCTTCCAAATATTTCTTAGATGTATTACCAAAATCTGTCAAAAAAGTAGCAGTACTTGATCGTACAAAAGAATCTGGTAGTGCAGGAGAACCTCTTTATTTAGATGTTGTTGGAATCTTAAATCAAGGTCAAAGGAATATTAAAGTTGTAGGGGGACGTTATGGCTTATCTAGTAAGAATACTTCTCCTTCTGATATTGCAGGTGTATATGATTTCTTAAATCGAGAGGATATGTTTCATAACTTTACTATTGGCATTGTTGATGATGTTACACATTTAAGTATTCCCCCTAGATCAATCAAGATTCAAAATGCAAATGCAGAGTTTTTGATTTATGGATATGGTTCTGATGGAATGGTCAGTGCCTGTAAAGATTTAATGAAAATCACAGGAAGTTCTAGTAATGCTTATGTACAAGGATATTTCCAATATGATTCTAAGAAAAGTGGGGGAGTTACTAAATCACATCTTAGATTTTCTAAAAATCCAATTCGTAGCACCTATTATGTAGAGAATCCTACGTTAGTAATGTGTACAAAAGAATCTTATTTATCTAAGTTTCGAATGTTAGATGGAATCAAGAAAAACGGAACATTTATTTTGGTTACTTCAAAATCCAAAGAAGAAGTTTCCTCTATTTTAAGTAATCATGACAAACAAATTTTAATTGACAGAAAAATTAAATTTTATATTATTGATGCTTTAAAGATTGCTGAAGAAGTCGGTTTAAAGAATAAAATTAGTTCTATCATGGAGACAATTTTATTTAAAATAGGTCGTATTATTGATTTTGATTATGCTGTTTCTAGTATTGAAAAGTCTATTGAAAAGAAATTTTCAAATAAGGGTGGAGACATTGTCTCTAAGAATTTGGAGGCTATTCATCAAGCAGTGGATCATTTAGTGGAGGTTTCTTTGGGAGAGATTTCTTTAGAAGAAGAAACTATCAGTGAGGATCATTCTATTTTCGATGTTATTGCTTCTGGACGAGGGGATAGCTTAAAGGTTAGTGATTTTCTTCCTTATGCAGATGGTACTTATGATTCTGGCCTTTCTCGGTTAGAAAAACGTAGTATTTCCGATCATGGACCACACTACATTAAGGAGAATTGTATTCAGTGTAATATGTGTTCCTTTGTTTGTCCTCATGCAGTAATTCGTCCATTTTTACTTGATGAAGAAGAAGCTAAAAATGCACCAGAATCTTTAAAAGAACAGTTAGTAGATGCTAATATTAAAGGCTATGATTATAAGTTTACGATTGGGATTTCTCTTCCTGATTGTACAGGATGTAAATTATGTGCCAATATTTGTCCTGGAAAAAAAGGAGAAAAGGCCTTGGTAATGGACGATATCGTTGAATTAAAAAAGACAAAGGGAGAAGCTTATCAATATTTGTTTGAACATGTCAGCGAAAAGAAAGTGCTACCACTTAAAACTGTAAAGGGAAGTCAATTCGCGACTCCGAAATTTGAGTTTCCTGGTGCTTGTGCTGGTTGTGGAGAAACGCCATATCTTCGTTTATTGACACAGTTATTTGGAGATAGTTTGATGATTGCAAATGCAACTGGATGTTCGTCAATTTACAGTGCTTCCTTACCAACTACTGCTTATTCTATCCCTTGGGCAAATTCTTTATTTGAAGATAATGCTGAATTTGGATATGGTATGGCAGTTGCGAGTCGTACTATAAGAGAGAGAATTTGTTCTTTAATTGAAGACAATATTTCTAGTTTGCCAGATGAAGAAATTGAAATTTATACAGATTACTTGGATGATTGTAGTTATGAAAATTCTAAGAGATTATATGAAATTGTAGATCATTCTCCCATTGAAGAACTAAAAGAATTAAAGGACTCTGTTCTGAAAAAGTCTATTTGGTGTGTTGGTGGAGATGGATGGGCTTACGATATCGGATTTAGCGGAATCGATCATGTCTTAGCGTCTGGTGAAAATGTAAATATTTTGGTATTAGATACTGAGGTATATTCTAATACGGGTGGACAGTCTTCTAAATCTTCAAAGATTGGTAGTGTTGCCAAGTTTACATCGAAGGGAAAGCAAGTCGCTAAAAAGGATCTAGCGAAAATTGCTTTAACTTATCCAGATGTATATGTAGGTAGTATTGCGATGGGTGGTAATATGCAACATACGATTAATGTGTTAACTGAAGCAGAAGCTTATAATGGCCCATCGATTGTTTTTGCTTATGCTCCATGTATCGCACAAGGAATTTTAACAGGTATGGAATCAACGATGGAGGAAGAGAAAAAAGCTGTGGAAACAGGCTACTATCCTTTGTTCCATTATCATCCTGAAACGGGAATCTTTAAGTTGGACGCCAAACCAGATTTTAGTAGATATTTTGAGTTTGTAGCAGGAGAAGACCGTTATCGAATGTTAAAGAAGATTAATCCTGAACGGTACCGTGAACTTTTAGAGCAAAATAAAATCAATGCTGAAGATAGATATCAATATTATGAATCTTTACAAGAAAAAACGATGAAAGGTTCCAATGTTGATACAGAATCAGAAACAAAATAAAAAGAAAAAAGAGATATAATAAGGAAAGAATTTTCAAAGTAAGAAAATGTCCTAAAATATCTCTTTTTTTTGTTTTGCAATGGGCTGTTCTAAATTGTAAACTGGAAATTCTATGCTTTTTAATTGTTCATGTTTGAGTAACCACACTTGAAATAGTCTTTCAGCTAAAAATCCAATCGCTCTTTGCTGATAGGAATCTCTGGTAGAAACATCAATTTGATTTTCTAATTTTTCTAAGATTGGAAATAAAAAGGAACAATAGTCATCAAGAATTTTTCTTCTTGTAATCAACATATTATAAGGATGTAGGTAAGGTAGCTGAGAATTTTTATCAAAATACGAAATGTATTCTGGATATTCCTCTATTATTATCTCTCTACATAAATCGTAATCTTCCTTTTTATGTGCCTGTTGATATTGAAATTCAATTCCTCTACCTACTGAAATAGGTTTTGGAATAATCATCTCATACTTTTTGAGAGCTCTATGAATTTCTTTAATATTTAATATATGTGGAACCATTTTTTTATTAAAAAAGAATCTTCGGTGATGGGTTAATCCCATAATATCATGACTTTGGTTTTTCCATATCCAATAAAGAACAGTTAACTCACAGTATTTCGAATTCTTATATGAAATGTTTTGTCCAGTATCGTCCCCCATGTAGGAAGTCTCATGATTCCATACACTTCCTGCTTGAATCGGTTCATAATAATCTGGTAATTTTGCTTCGATATTTTTGACTGTAGAAACATAAATTCTAGCTGTTTCATTGATAATCATAAAATTAAATCACCTAATTTTCTAATTGAATCTTTTAATAAAAAAAATAGAGACCGTACCCCCTGCAGGACGGTCTCCTAAAAAGAATAAAAAGGGGTTGGCTAGTGTGATACTAGCGACCAATTCGCCAATTTCGAATTGGTGATTCTTATACTAATCGAAAAAGAATTATTTGTCAATTCTTTTTTTGAAAAAATTAACTGAACTTTATAGAAAAATGAAATATTGAACAAAGTGTAGCGAAAAAAATGTTTTTTGTGTTATCGTAATTAATAATATTTTTAAAGAATTAAGGGGATGTATTAACTGTATTGATATTAGTCTTCCTACATTAGATCATGAAATCTATCAAAAAATGCCAGGAAAAGATAAGGTAAATGAGGTTATTCATAATATTGAAAGAGTAGTAGAATCTGGATTCTATGTTAGGGTAAGTTGTATGTTGACAAGTCTAAATTTAGAAACGGTCCCAGCGTTACTTAAAATCAGTTTCTGTTGATGAAGTTCGTTTAGGGAGTTTTTTTTCCATTTTGAGAAGCTAGAAAATTAAACGAAAAATATGAAGTGTCAGATTTAGAATTAGCTAGTTTTATGGAAAACCTTCCTTTGACAGATTACTTATTTAAAGTAGTTCCACCTATTTCTAGTTTAGATTTAATGGAAAGTGGATATTTTGTAGTAAATTATGGAGGAGAAGTCTTCTTTCCTACAAGAGAGGGAAGAACTTTGTTAGGTACTGTGCATAATAAAATCAGAAAAAAATATTTGTTGGAATGAGTACAAAAGAAGATACATCTAATAAAATAAAAAGAATCGGTAAAAAATCATAATTTTTCATCTTTTTTTCTTTGATAAAAAGTATTTTTGTGCTATAATATGCTAGAGAAATGGAGTGGTGGAAATGGATGTAAGTAAAGTTAAGGGAATCGGTCCAAAATCACTTCTATTACTAAATAAAATTGGTATCTACACGCTGGATGATTTAGTTACGCATTATCCTTTTCGTTATGATATTTTAAAAAGAAGTAATCTACAAGAAGTATCTCCGGAAGATAAGGTAATTATCGATGGGAAAGTAGAAAGTATTCCGATTCTATTACGTTTCAAAGCTGGATTAAATAAGCTAAATTTTCGTTTGGTAACTGCTTCAGGAGTTGTAGGAGTTTCGATTTTTAATCGAGCATTTATGAAAGCTAATTTAACGATTGGTACGAGCGTTATTGTTATTGGAAAGTTTGACGCTCAGAAAAATATTATTACTGCTTCTGATATCAAATTTGGTTCTTTAAATAATCAAGAGAAAATTGAATCAGTTTATCATTGTACTAGTGGACTTACAAATAAGAATTTATCCACTTATATTAATACAGCACTATTAATGAATGGAAAAGAAATCAGTGATTCTATTCCTAATATTTATCAAGAAAAGTACCAGTTCTCTAATAAGAAGACAGCTTTAAATATTGTTCATAATCCACCAACACTAGAAAAATTAAAAGAAGCTCAAATTCGATTAAAATACGAGGAATTATTTTCCTTTATGTTTAAAATTAATTATTTAAAAGAATCCCATAAAAAGGAACGAAGTGGAATCGAAAGAGAAATTGATGAAGGGGTTGTTGATGAAATATTTAAAAATATCCCTTTCGAATTAACGAATGATCAAAAGACTGCTATTCATGAAATTTATAAGGATTTAACTGGAAAACCTAGAATGAATCGACTACTTCAAGGTGATGTTGGAAGTGGAAAGACAATTGTTTCTATTATTGCGATGTATTTGAATTGTATTAGTGGATATCAAAGTGCCTTAATGGCTCCTACGGAAATTTTGGCGACACAGCATTATAATAATATTAAAGAGTTATTACATAATTTCCCTAAATCCTTAACGATTGAGCTTTTAAAAGGGTCTCAAACCAAAAAGGAAAAGCAGGAAATTTATCAACGATTAGAATCAGGTGAGATTGATATTATTATTGGAACTCATGCTTTAATTCAAGAAGAGGTTCATTATAAAAATTTAGGGTTGGTAGTTACTGATGAACAACATCGATTTGGGGTAAATCAGAGAGCACTTTTAAATAGTAAAGGTTTTATGCCAGACATCTTATATATGAGTGCAACTCCAATTCCAAGAACTTATGCATTGACCATTTACGGTGATATGGATGTATCAATTATTAAGGAAATGCCAAAAGGCAGAATTCCGATTGAAACTTATTTGAAAAAGGAAGACGAAATTAAAGATGTTCTAGAACTTATGAACAACGAATTGAAGGAAAAGCATCAAATCTATGTTATTGCACCTTTAATTGAAGAAAGTGAAAATTCAGATTTGACAACAGTTCTAGCACTTCGAGATAAAATGAATTTAGCCTTTGGAAGCAAGTATAAAATCGATATCGTTCATGGAAAAATGGCTAGTGCAGCAAAAGATTTGATTATGCAGGAGTTTAAACAGAATAATATTCAGATTTTGATTAGTACTACGGTTATTGAAGTTGGTGTTGATGTTCCCAATGCTAGTATGATGGTTATTTTTGATGCGCATCGATTTGGTCTTTCTACGCTTCATCAGTTACGTGGTAGAGTCGGTCGTGGAAAAATTCAAAGTAAGTGTGTATTAATTAGTAATAGCGATGCAAAGAGATTAGAAATTATGAAAAATACAACGGATGGATTTGAAATTAGTGAAGAGGATTTTAAACTTCGTGGACACGGTGACTTATTTGGAACGAAACAAAGTGGGGATATGAGTTTCAAAATTGCCAATTTAAAACAAGATTTTAAAATCTTAATGCAAGCGAAAAAGGATTCACTTGAATATTTAACAGATACGACAAATAATGATGATCCTTTAAAAATAAAGTTAATTGATTCTATTAATCATAGTGCAGATTAAGAAGGTAGTGTAAAGCCTTCTTTTTTGCTACAATTTTAATTGACTTCCCGCTTCTTTTATATTATTATTAAAATACGTGGAGGTTCACTCCACGTAATGGTGCTCTTACCGTTATATGTGAGAGCAATTCAACCAAAACCCCCTGAAGGAGCCGAAAGGCTCCGCTTTTTTGTTTTGGAAAATATGTGTTATAATTTAATAAAGAAAGATGGAAAAACAAGGAAAGTAGGATAAATATGGATGATATTGTAATGATTAGGCCAGATAAAAAATTAGCTATTGAGTTGGATTATCTAGTTTGTAAAAAAAATAAGGTAGATTGGAAACAGGGATATAATAGATTGTGTATGCTATCGGGAAGTGAACCAATTTTGCAAGGTAATAGAACAGATCAAGAGTATTATAAATTAGTTAATAAGCCAAAATTTCAATATTATTTGTTGAAGGGTGATAATGTTGTTGGAAGAGCTATTTTAGCAGAAAGAGCTAACAATTTTATAAATATACAATATGTGTCAATTGAAAATGAATACAGAGGAAAAGGATATGGAATTAGATTTGTTCAAATGCTTGAAGATGAAATTATGAAAGATGATAATGTATTAGGAATTATTATGGAAGACGTAAGTCATTTAGGACAAATATCACGTATTGCCAATAAATTAGGATATGAATTAAATACGAATGGTCAATTTATAAAATATAGACCTGATAAAGATAAGAATATAGCACTGTAGTTAATGAGTTATAAAAAATGAAGGTAAATATTAGTATAAATTATTAGATAGAAGCGAGATAAATTTAATGAAAGAGGCTCCTTTTTCTTTGTAAAAGTCTTTTAAAATTCATATAATTTTTGCGAAATTTAAATCTTACTAAAATAAAGGTAAAAGTATTTAAATAAACTTTGAAGTGCGTGAACTCTAACCGCTCTCTGAAGGAGCCGAAAGGCTCCGCTTTTTGTTTGTATAGAATTTAAACACATGTTATAATATAAATATTAGAAGTGAGGAAAATGAATGGAAGATCAAATATTACAACAGTTAATTGAAAAATATAAATTATCAAAAGAGGATCATGCGATAGTATTAGAATTACTTAAAAACAACTTATTTTTAGGTAAAACTAAGGAAGACCATCCAACAATTGTTTTTGTGATTGGTCAACCTGGTAGTGGAAAAACAACCTTTATTCAAAAAGAAAATTTTTCTAACTATGTCATAATAAATTCTGATGAATATCGTCCTTTTAGTAAGTATTCTAAAGAGATACTAGAAAACTATCCAACTAATTATGCTAAACTTACTAATTTCGATGCTCATTTATGGGGTGACGAATTGTTTTCTTATGTAGTCCAAAATGGATATTCTGCTTTACGAGAAAAAGCTCCTACTGATTATAGCTTGTTGGAATTAATAAAAGTATTACCGAACGATTATAATGTTGTGATAAATTTGGTTGTAACAGGAAATTTATCGAGTTTACTTGCAACAAGAGAGCGCTATGAAAAAGAAATATTAAAAAGTAATAGTGCAAAATTATCAAATATTGAGGCACATAATAAATGCTATGATTTGTTACCAAACTTCATCTCAGAATGTTTATCTTTAGGTGTTAAAGTAAACTATATTATACCCGTTGATAGTCAATATGAAATGATTTCTGCTGGAGACGATTATTTGGATTTATTACAAAAACTTAGAGAAGAAAGTAATGCACAAGCTTGTTTCGATTATGCCACAAGAATGAAATCCATTAAAGAAAATATGGTAAATAGGAATGCATCTCAAGATCAATTTGATGAATTAATGAAAATAGAAAAAATTTATTTTGAAATAATCAATTATGGTGACGCCGAGAAAATACGTAACAAATGATTATCTGAAAATAACATATAATCTTAATAGGATGGTGAAATAATGATTATAACAAGAAACATATTAAATCAAAAGGTACCTAGAGAAATGTTTCCAACTAGGTTAGATAGTGCAACAGACTTATATACATACACAGATAAAGGATTAGTATTATACAATATAAAGCCTACTACTTGGAATGTCCTGTATCCTTTTTTTCAACAAAATAATAAATTTACAGTGAATGATTTTAATGTCGAAAATAAAGATATTACTTATCAAGAATTAATTGATATTTATAATGATATTTATACTAAGAAATATGAAATAGAAAATGGATTTCATGAAGAAAAGAGAAAGCAAGTTCTTGTAGAAGAATTTAATGAAACTTTTGGAGTTGATGGAACAATCATTAGTGAAAAATTAGATTCCCATTATGAACTCAAATTTTCGAAGTCACAAAATGTTTATACTCTTTATTATCTAGAAAGTTATGTAGCTAACGAAATTAATGATATAGATAAATTATTAAAACAACAAGTATATCAGCAGGAATTTTTAAATTTAGAAGAGTACCCTATTCCAAAAGAAATTAATGGAGTTAAGTTAGTAGATAGTTTATTCATATTAGATGATAAAGAAAAATTAGAGATACTTAAAAGCAATAAAATAGGTATAATTGAGTAAAAAAAGTTAAAAAATGTCTTTAAAGGAACCGAAAGGTTCCATTTTTATTTAATAAATGAAAAATTAAAATTTCTATGTTATAATAATTTATATAATAGATAAACAGTATAATAATCGTGGTTGCTGTTAGGAGGATGTATGAAAATAAAAAATTTTGTTTTTAATATATTAATTATGTCCTCTGTGTTTATGGTAGCTTTTTTAATTAGTAATTATTCTTGGGCATTAATTGGCAAGAACTTTGAACCAATAAACCAATTGATAGAATTGAATGATAAGATTTATGTTCAACATAAAGAACCAGATGAGAATGGTTTTATCTATGACTCCTATTTATTGAAATCAGGTGGAGAAGAGACAACAATCTATGAAGTATTAAATGTAAAATATACCCCTGGTAAACAATGGACAAGGGATGGATTATATATCGATGATCCAACTTTAAAAATTGTCGCAACTGCACCAGAAGATTATGTAACAGTAAAAGAAGGAGAAGAATTTTTCGTTCGATTATACGGAATTGGGAGTGAATATAAAGATGGAGAGGAATCTCATATCACCTCACCAATTGTGTTTTCTAATGATAAAGGTGAAAATGTAGGATGGAAATTATCATCAACTACAAGTTCTAGTACCAAAGGAGCTACTTTTACGGTACCAGAGGGTGCTACTAGAATGTATGTTTCTAACTATACAAATCGAAATATTAGTATTCAAAGAAAAAAAGTAGTAATGGAAGAAGAATTTAATAAGATTAAAGAAGAACAAGATAAAGTCTTAAATTCTCTAGATAGCAATTATACTCCAGTGAAAAATGATCCTATTCTCTACAATGGTTTGGACAAAGCATATATTACGTTTGTAAACGATGATGCTAATCAAGAAGTAGACAAGTTTGCTGATTTATTCATTGAGAATCATGTACCGCTATGTTTAGCAGCTATAGCAGATAACTTACCAAATTATGCATCTAATGGGAAAGAAACAAGACTAGATGTGGCTTTAAGAGTACAAGAAGCAGGTGGTGAAATTCTTGCTCATAATATTGATGTAATTACACCAGATACAATTGATGATACCGATTTTATGTATAAATATTTTGTAACTCAAAAGAAATTATTGACGAGATATGGACTAAATATTCATGGTATTATAACAGCTGGTGGAAGCAATCAAATGACAGGAGATAGTAGAAGTGCAAGATGGGTTTATAGTCTTTATGCTTATTCTGATTTATTAGGAGAAAGATATAACACTTCTTTTGAAATCGACTCCGTATATTATCATAATAGAATTGGACTTGGAAGCTATGGGAATGACTTATCGCAAATAAAAAAGAAAATTGATTCTATGATTGAAAACAGGGAATGGGGAGTGTTCTACTTTCATGGAACAAGTGAAATTTCAGTAGAAAACTTGAAAGAAATCATTAATTACATCAATTCAAAGAAAGATAGCGAGGTAGAAATCACTACTTATAATGATATGTATCAAAAATTTGCAACACGAGAATCTTCTATAAAAATTCCTGGAAAAACGTACTATGTATCAGCAAATGGAACGAGTAATGATGGAACAAATATCAATAATCCGATAAACCTAAATACTCTAAATACCAAAAAAATAAATTTAGGAGATACTATTTTACTGAAAAGTGGAGATACTTTTTTTGGGACTATAGATTTAAATATTAATCACACGGGTGATGGGGTTGTTTCCTTATCTAGTTATGGAGAAGGATCTTTACCTACGATTAGTGCTTACAAATATATAACAGGTAATTGGGAACAATATGCTGATAATATTTATAGAATTGATATTAGTAATCCGAATAATTATACGGGTTATTCTAGCAACGAAACCACCGCCTATGATATTGGCTTTTTAGAAGACGATGCTTTGACTAAGTATTATAATAAAAAAGTATCAATAGAGCGACTGGAAAACAATTTTGATTTTTATAGTGATAGAACACAATATTTATACATGTATTTAGATAGTGGTAACCCACATGAACAAATAGGAAATTTAAAGGCTGCTGTTAAAGGTAATTTAATGCTTTTAAATTCAAATATGAATATTCAGAATATAAAATTTAGTTATTCTGGGGGAAATGGAATTGAAGGGAATTTAACAAATCTATCAAATGTTACTATTGAAAATTGTATTATTGAAAACATTGGTGGAAGTTACGAATCCAATAGTAGTTTGACAAGTGAATTAAGATATGGGAATGGAATAGACTTTTACAATTCCAATGTTAGTGATATCAATATACAAAATAATATTATTAGAAATGTATACGATGCTGCCTTTATGATTCAAAGAACTTCTGGAAGTGGAAAAAATATCAATGTACATCATAATATTATGGTTAATAATTCTCAAGATACAGAGATTTGGGGAGTTGGTTCAGCAACTGGAATTGTAGGATATAAGTACTATCAAAATATTTCGATCAATCAAGGTAGAGGATGGGGGTATGAAGCTAGACCTAATCCATATGTAGCCGCAGCTATTTTAGTTTGGGAATATAGTATTGAAAATACAGACATTGAATTTAAGAATAATATAATGTATAATCCAAGAAGAGTTTACTTTGCCGCTAGTCAAAACAATACGACAGAACTATTTAAGCAACAAGATAAAATTAAATCAGATGAAAACGTCTATTACTTAGGGATGGATGCAAAATTATTTAGAGAAGAGGGAAGTGTTTTGGATACATCTTGTTTATCCTCTTTATATAATAAAGATGCGCATTCCACATTTAATCAAATAGAAGTAGATAGTCATATAATTCAAGTTGCGACCACTTCCAATCAGTTAGAAGAAATCAGAGAATTGTTTAGTGTGTTAGAGCCAGAAGAAGTTATCATTTCGGGATTAACTTATTCAAATAAGGAATATGATGGGTTAGAAAATGAACCAACAGGAGTACTAGAAGTAGAAGATAATAAAGTTCCTTTAGAAGATATTATAATTGAATATAGTAAGTTTGATGGAACAAGTTGGAGTGTTGTTTTAAAAGAAGAAACAAAAACAGTAGGGAGATATAAAGTAAAATATCAAATTCCAGATTCTTATCCGAAATATATAGGGAGTGTAGAATATCAATTTGAAATTTTAAAAGCAACACCTTCTTATATGATTCCAACAAATTTAGAAGGAATCAAAGGAAGTTCGTTATCAAGTATTATTTTACCAGAAGGATTTATTTGGAATAATCAAAATACATTACTAGAAGTTGATACAAAAAAATATAGTGCTTCTTATATTCCAGGTGATACAAATAATTACAATATAGTATCAAATATTGAAATACCTGTAAAAGTAAAAGATGTATTTACTGTTACAACAAACATCTTGGATCAAAATGGGATTATTTTGGAAGAACAGAATAATGACTTAACCAATGTATTAGAAGGTTCAACATTAACGTTCATGTTCAATGCGAATGTAGGTTATCAACTTGATCAAGTATTAATCAATGGAGTGGATCAAACGTCACTAGTTCAAAATGGAAAGATGACATTAACAATTACTCAAAATACTAGTGTTACCGCTAGCTATAGGAAATTACAATATATAGTAGCAATCAATCCTACAGCAAATGTAACAGTAACACCAAATGGAACTTTCAAAGTAAACTATATGGATAGTCAGGAAATAGAAATCTTAGCTCATCAAGGATATCAGGTGACATCTGTGTTAGTAAATGGAGTAGAGATGCGAGATAATATTGTCAATTATAAATTAAGATTATCTAATATCGTTGCAAACCAAACGGTAATAGTAAAGACAGAAAAAATTAGAGACCATGAAGTAGATAATACGAATCCTCCTCAGTCAACCCCAACACCGTTACCAAGTCCTACTTTAAAACCAACTCCAACACCAACGTCAACGTCAAATCCTACCTCTACACCAACAGGAAATCCAACAGTAACACCTAGTCCAACATCAACTTCAAAACCAACGAAGACTCCAAATGTAACTGGGACTCCAAAACCAACTCAATCAGGGAGACCTACGCCAACACCAACTGTGCCAAACAAAACAGATGAAAACGAAAATATAGATCCAATTACTAAGCCAAATGAAGAAGAAAGCGGGACGATTCAGGAGTCATCAAAAAGTAAAGATATAACAATCTATGCTTTCATGTTTTTATTAGCATCTATGACATTACTTGTGGGAGTTTCAGTAAGGTTTAAAAAATATTTTTGAATAAAATGAAGAGGTATAATTAGTAATTATAAAAACTATTTAAATTTAAAGGAGTTAGAAAGCTCCTTTTTGTTTTTAATATTTTAATCTTGCATTAATATACTAGTATTGGTAGTGAGAAATCATTTTTAATCAATTTAAACATTTGTAAGGTACTAGACTTTTTTTTAATAAGTGATAGAATAATGATAGGAGTAGGAGGTAAATTAGATGAGAGCAACCAATCTTAGATTTGACATTTGGTTATGTCTGCTTCTTAGTGTTTTGGTTAGTTTTATTCCTGTAAAAATAGTAGAATTATTGCTTCCTAATGCTTAC
Source organism: uncultured Caryophanales bacterium (assembly GCA_947564265.1). Classification (GTDB taxonomy): domain Bacteria; phylum Bacillota_I; class Bacilli_A; order RF39; family UBA660; genus Alloscybalousia. The sequence goes on along the minus strand of CANOBK010000016.1, from coordinate 10,412 downwards.
GAGGATTATGTAGAGGATCATACCGTAGCAGAAGGAGAAATTGGTGGGGTTGCTGATGAATCTTTCTATCGTGTTCAGAATGTAGAAGATTTACTTAGTCATGATACTTTTACTATTGTTTCTAAAGGAATTGAATACCAAAACAGAGGTGCTGGTTATCATGATGGATATTATATGTATGCAGTAACACTTCCTTCGGGAGAAAAGATTGCAGCACGTATTAATAAAGATTCTATACAACGTACAGGCGAGACAATCTATGATGGAGATAGTATTCTTCCAGTAGGAAAAATTGTGTACGAGGATTTAACTAAAGACGAATATTTTATCAATCAGATTGAATATAAGGAACCTCTTTCTAGAACTGATTTCTATATTGATATGTTGGGAAATGGTGGTACTGTTAGTCAAGAGGATTATGAAGAGACGCCAAAGATGTTAATTCAGATAGTATCTGTTATTGTAGCGTTCCCAATCTTTCATATGATAGGTGCCAAACTTGGAATATTTCCATATTTCTTTGCACCAAAACAGAAAAAATCAGAATGGGATTAATGGTTGAAAAGTAATAAAAAATATATTTAAAGGAGTGTTTAAAATGGAAAATGAAAAAATTAAAAAGATTAATGTACTTTATTTATTAGGATACATTTTTGTTCCTATCTTAGTATGTGCTTTATGTTATACGATTGGGGTAATGTTCTTCCCAAAGGGAACGATGGCTGTAATCTTGTTCATGGTACCAACATTTGCAGCAGTCATTTGGTGGTGCTTTGCAGGAAGATTTATTTATAAAAGAAAGCAAAAAGAATTTGAACGTCAATTAGATGAAGATAAATTTGAAAGAAATCAGACTTTCTATGGAAGCGGTAACATGGTAGTAGTAGATATTAAGCATGGAAAAATTGGCTTATTATTCTTTTGGAATCCATTTGAAAGCTATGTAGTGTCTGCGAAAAAAGTTTCTAAGGCATGGGTTGATGATGGAAAAAGTGGTGCTGGTGTTTTTGCTGGTAGTGGTAGAGTTAGCTTCTTATTTAAGATTGATGATATTAAAGTAAGAATTAATACCTTTACGTCAAATCAACGTTGGCGTATGGATAGTGAATATATTTTGACAGGTATTTCTAAAGCTGATATGATGGTTCAAGTATTAGAGGAAGCAAGGAGTAAAGCAAAATAATATGGGAATGTTTCGTAAAATGAGATCTATTTTTCATGATGATTGGTGTACAAAATGTCAAAATCAGATGGATGAAATGGATCGTAAACTTTACATGTTACCGATGACAGTAGGACATTATTCTTCTCATAAAGAAGCTGAATACTATAAAAAGAATCTATATAGAGTAAACCGTAAATCAGAAATTCCCGCAGGTCAATATGCTTGTGGAATTGTCAGTTACAAATGCCCAAGTTGTGGACATCGTATTGTAAAGCTTTCTATTTTTCTTCCTGTAAGGGATCAAGAAAAATATGAAGATACTATTTTCTTTGAACATGGGGAACTGGATCTATTTCTTATGGAAAATAACTAAGTTACTATGTATTTGAATCTCCAAAGAGCTAAAAAGGCTCTTTTTTTTGATTTAAATTGCTAAATAATGAGAGTCAATGATATACTACAAATAAATGAAGGGGAGGAAGAATCATGAAAGATATTACTTTGGAGACACTCAATCGTTATAGTGATGAATACAAAAGTGATCCTACCAATAAAATCATTGAGAATGCAATTAAAAATGTGGGAATTCAAAAAGTATGTTTAAATAGTGATGTTGTGAAACGTACCTATAACATATTTAATATAGAACTTCCAAAATCTAAGATTTACCACCAAGGGGACTCATTAAGATGTTGGATTCATGCAGGGATTAATTTAATCAAAAATAATGTCGCAGGTAATTTGGATGTTGAAGAAAAAGAATATGCTTTATCTGTTAATTACCTATCTTTTTTAGATAAATTAGAAAAATCAAATTCAATTTACAATCGAATTATAGAAAAAGAAGATTTTGAATATGATAAAGAAGTGAAAGAACATTATTTACAAGCTGCAGTTTATGAAGGTGGATATTTTGAATATTTTAGAGCCTTAGTAAATAAATATGGAATTGTTCCAGAATGTATTATGAAAGATGTAGAAGAAAGTAAGAATTCCTTAACATTGAGAAAACTCTTCAAAGAGAAAGTTAAAAAAGATATTTTTCGTTTATTAGAACTAAAAAAGACGGAAAGTAATGAGACACTTCTTAAAGAAAAAGAAAAAATGTTAAGTCAAAACTACAATATTTTAGCAAAATGTTTAGGAGAATTACCATTTCAATTTGATTATGAGTATAAGAATAAAAAGGGTGAATGTGTTACGATTCGTAATATAACACCAAAAGAGTTTGCAAATAAGTATCTAACAATGAATTTAAATCATCTTGTAGGAATAGCTAATATTCCTATGTATAATAAAGAATATTATAAACTTTATCGAAAAAAGCATACAGAAAATATATTTGACGACAGTTATGTAGAAGCACTCAATATGCCAATTACTGTTTTAAAAGAATTAGCGATTAAACATTTAAAGGATGGTATCCCTGTGTATTTTGGATGTGATATGAAGAAAATGCTTGATAAAGAACTAGGAATTATGGATTGTGAATTATATAATTATCAGGATATATTTCCTATGAATTTATTAACTAAAGAAGAATCGTTATCTATCTATGATATTGATTATCAGCACGTAATGTTACTTACAGGGGTTCATATAGAAAATAATCATCCAGTTCGTTGGAAAGTAGAAGATAGTTATGGAAGTGAAACTCATCAAGATGGTTATTACATCATGAATGATAATTTTTTTGATGAATTTGTGATAGAAGTAATGATTGATAAGAAATATTTGTCAGAGGAAGAATTGAAATTGTTTGATCAGGAGAGAATTTTATTTGATATGGATGAACCATTTTAAGGAGGAAAAAATATGAAGTTGGTAAACCGTGAAAAAGCAGTAACTATCCAAAATAGTGATACTAGTTCCTTACTAGAGTACTCACTTGAATTGAATGACCCAGAAATTGATTTTGCGATTAATACGATTCAGGAAAGATATCCACAAATGGGATATTGTACGAATAAAAAATGTAAAGAGCTTGCCTATATTTTAGAAGGTAGAGGAAAAATTTGTAAGAGAGATGATGAATTTCAGTTTCAACAGGGAGATGTCATTCTGATTGAAAGAGAAGAGGTTTACTTTTGGGAGGGAAATTGTAAAATTATTATGGTTTGTACTCCAGCATGGTATAAAGAACAATGTAAATTAATAGAAGAGTAGGAGGATTATTATGGCTAAACTTTGCATTATAAGAGAAATTAATTCTGCCCATGGGAAAAGAATTCATGGACATACTTTTAAAATAGAAATTCACTTTACAGGAAATGTTATCAACAATGTGGAAAAGGATACCATCATAAGTTTTACTGAAAGAAATTTTAAAAGAAGATTGTAACATTTCTATTCCTTAAATAATGCTATAGTTATATAAAATCTTAAATGAAATTTATTCATAGGATATCCAATTTTACTTTTAGTGGATATCCTTTTTTTAAATTCGGTGAATTTAATACAAAAGAAAAGAGAATCATTGAGTTAACAATAAACAAATAATTTGATTTTTATTTTATTTTGTTATATAATATAGCGCATATTTACAAAGGAGAGCTATAAAATGGAAAGATTATGGAAAGAAAATGGTTCTTATATTGTTCTATGTATTATTATTCTAATACTACTTTTAGTAGCAATCATATCAAGTAAGGAACAAAAAAATCGACAAACTCTATATAAAGAACCAGTATTAAATCAGGATATTTATGAAATTACAGAATATGTTGGACAGGAGACATCACAATCAACACCGATGCCAACAAATAAACTGTCGTCGACAGAAGTTGGAAAACAGGAAGTAAATTCAAAAGGTATTTCTACTATAGAGTCAAAAAATCCGAGTGATGCTAAGCAAAATTCAACTTCGTCCTTAGCATCGACACCTACTTCAACACCAACGCCTGTACCATCATCATCTTTCGATTCAATGACTGAATCAACACCAATCCCAACGATGAAGCCAAGTCCAACACCAAGTCCGACTCCAGGTCCAGCACCAATGCCAACGTCGACACCAACGCCAATGCCGACACCAACGCCGACACCGACACCAACTCCAACATCAACTCCAACATCAACTCCGATACCGACATCGTTGCCAACACCAACACCAGTCATTATAGAAAATACAAAAACTGCTCAAGAAGCGATTAATGAAATGAAAGTTGGATGGAATTTGGGTAATACTTTAGATTCAACCGACTATCAAAAGCGATATTTAGGTGAAAAAAAGGCAGTTGCTTATTATGAACAACTTTGGGGTAATCCTCAAACTACAAAAGAAATGATTGATGAAATTAAGAAAGCTGGATTTAACAGTGTTAGGGTTCCAGTAACTTATTATGATCATATCAATGAAAATGGTCTAATTGATTCTTATTGGTTAGATAGAGTAAAAGAAGTAGTTAACTATGTATTAGATAATGATATGTATTGTATTATGGATATGCATCATGATTCTGGATTTTATGAGGGAGGATCTTGGATTGTAGCAGATGCTGATAAATACCAAGAAAATGCCGATAAGTTAGAAATGGTATGGACACAGATTGCAACGGAATTTAAAGATTATGACTATAAATTAGTATTTGAAGGATTTAATGAAATTTTAGATAGTAAAAAAAGCATCAATTGGAAAGAGGGAAATGCAGATACCATCAATGTTAATAATTTAAATCAAGTATTTGTAGATACAGTTAGAAAAACAGGTGGAAAGAACGCGGATCGATTCTTAGCGATTACTACCTATGGTGGTGCTACTTATGAACACTTATTACAGTCATTTGTAATGCCGAAGGATACGGCCAATAATAAAATAATCTTAGCAATGCATAATTATGCTTCTACTGAAAATGATATTGATTTAATGATGAGAAACCTAAAAAACTATTGTACTGATAACAATATCCCAGTGATGTTGGATGAATTTGGAACAAAACAAGTGGATATGTCTGAAGAGGAAAGAATAAAAATTGCTAGTTATTATGTATCGAATGCAAAAAAATTGGGTATTACTTGTTTTTGGTGGGATAATGGAAAAGATACTGATTATATGATTTTTGATCGTCAAAATCTTACTTGGAAACATCCGAAAATCAAAGATGTATTAATTCAAAATTCCTAAAAGTAAAAATTATAATTAGAGTTCTAAATTGTAATATTTTAAGAACTCTTTTTTTATTTTTATAGACGATTATAATAGTTTTCTATTTAATTTGACAATCCTAAAATTGAGAAGATATAATATAGATAGAATATAGAGTAGGATTTTGGGTAAATTATGAAATATTTTATAAAAAAATCAAATGTCAAATTTTTATTATTTTTTGCAATTGCTTTAGGTTTAGTATGTATAATGGTTGAGATATTTATGAATTCCTATGCTTCGATGGAGCCCATTGAAAGGATTTCTTTTACTTCACAAGTCTTGGATTATAGTAAGGGTGAACCAGGAAGTATTCAAGTGAATCATGGTGCTAAATGGATTTCGAGTAATCAAGCAAGTATTCGGTTTGATGTACATACAACACAAAAAATGAACGATCAATCTAGAGATGTTATCTTGGTTTTAGATATTTCTAGTTCGATGGAAGGAAATGATTTAGACCATGTAAAACAGGATACTGTCTATTTACTAGATTCCTTATTATCAAACATGGATAATCAAGTTTCTTTAATTACGTTTTCTTCTACTTCTGAAATTGTTTCTGAATTTACAAATAATAAAGAAACCTTGACTGAAAAGATAAATTCTTTAACAGTTTCTGAAGATACTAATTATTATCAAGCATTAACGAATGTAGATATTTTATTAAGTAATTATCAAAAAGAAACGGATAGGGATTGTTTTGTTTTGTTTTTGACAGATGGGTATCCTAGTGAAGATGTCTCAGAAGGAGTCGAAAAATACAAAGATTTAAAAAGCAAATATTCTTATTTAACAATTCATGCAATTCAATATGAAATGGGAGATACTATTTTGGATCCAGTAAAAGAAATTAGTGACCGTCAGTTTGTTGCTAACCAGAATTCTTTACAAGATATTTTATTGGATGCTTCTAAGGTAGCAGTTTCTTATAAAAAATTTATACTAACAAATATTATTGATAGTGAATATTTTGAGATTGAATCTACTTCTCATATTCATCCATCGCTTGGTTCTGTTGAATTAGTAGAAGAAAATGGTAAACAAAAGATTCTTTGGATGGTAGAAAATCTTCCTTCTGGAAAAAATCTTACCTTAACAATTGATACGAATTTGAAGAAAGATTATAGGAATCAAGATGAATTTTTTCCAACCAATCAAGAGACAATTATTACCTATAAAATAGGAGAAGTAGAGGAAAACCTTACTAATCGTCAAACCCCAATTTTACAAAGTTATTATCAGGTTCATTATGACGCTAATGCTCCAACTGATTGTACTATCGGTAATGTTTCTGCTTCTACTCGTAAAATGGTATATGATTTGGTAGATATTAGTGACAGTAAACCTAGTTGTGATGGTTATCAATTTTTGGGATGGAAAATCGTAACAGAAGATACCAATCAAATGAATGATGATTATTTTAGGATGCCAGAACATGATGTCGTTTTACGAGCAGAATGGGGGAAATTGACCTTATCCAAAACAATGGATGGGAAAGTTTATGTAGCACCCCCTAAAAATACAAAGACTGCACAAGAAGCCGTAGATGAAATGAAAATTGGATGGAATTTAGGAAATACGTTAGATTCTCATAATTATCAGAAATCCTATTTAGGTGAGGATAAAGCAATTTCTTATTATGAAACTTTATGGAATAATCCAGAAACTACAAAGGAAATGATTGATGAAATTAAAAAAGCAGGATTTAATAGTGTTAGAGTTCCTGTCACTTACTATGATCATATTGATTCAAGTGGAAAGATTGATTCTAAATGGATGGAACGTGTTAAAGAAGTGGTTGGGTATGTATTAGATAACGATATGTATTGTATCCTAAATATCCATCATGATACAGGATTTTATGAAGGTGGCGCTTGGATTGTAGCAGATGCTGATAAATTCCAGGAAAATGCAGATAATCTAGAAAAATTATGGACACAGATTGCAACAGAGTTTAAAGATTATGATTATAAATTAGTCTTTGAGGGATTCAACGAAATTTTAGATAGTGAGCGTCATACAAATTGGAAAGAAGGTAATGAAGATACACTCAATGTCAATAAATTAAGTCAAGTATTTGTAGATACAGTTAGAAAGACTGGGGGAAAGAACGAGGACCGATTCTTAGTAGTAACTACTTATAGTAGTGCTACCTATCTCCATTTACTACAATCCTTTGTGATGCCAGAAGATAGTGCAGATCATAAAATTATATTATCTCTTCATAATTATTCTGCTACAGAAAGTGATATTGATCAGTTAATGGGAAATTTAAAAACTTATTGTACTGATAAAGGAATTCCAGTAATACTCGATGAATTTGGTACGAAGGCAGAAGATTTGGAAGAGGATAGAAGAGTAGAAATCGCTAGTTACTATGTGACAAGTGCTAAGGAATTAGGAATTACTTGTTTTTGGTGGGATAATGGAAAAGAGGTCGGTTATCAACTCTTTGATCGTCGTAATTTAACATGGATATATCCAAATATCAAAGATGCATTAATTAATAATTCGTAGATAAATTAAAAGAAATAGTGTTTACCCACTATTTTTTATTTCCACATATACAAAGTCTTTTTAGGTCCAACTTATTTATGTTATAATATCAGTCATTATTGAATCTTTTCAATACTTGGGGTATCGGTTAAAAAGGGAAATTTAGAATTATTATAATGATCAAGTAGAATATATTCAATTTGTAGATAAGCAGGATATGATTAGCAAGTTAAAAACTGAGAATTTAATTGCTTTATTTATGGAGATATTGCATCAAAATCCAGAATTGGAATGAATAAATGATTTGGATAATAATGATGGATTTTAGAATTTAGATAGGCTCAAAAAAGAAAATTAAAATAACATTTTGAGTAAAAGTTGTTTATAATAGATATAAAGCAGGTGAAATCTATGAAATTGGATAAATTTTGTGAATTCTATCATCTAGGTGAAGTTCTTTCTACTGAAAATATTTTGGGTGGAAGAATGCATAAAATGTTTAAAGTTAAAACAAATAAGGGAGTTTACGCAATTAAGGTATTAAATCCAGAAGTCATGAAAAGAAAAGGGTCTTATCAAAATTTCATCCAATCAGAAAGAATATCCAGTTTAGCAAAAGCTTCTGGAATTTCTGTATCTAATGCCCTTCTAATTCAGGGGGATTTCATTCATTTATTTGAGAATAACTATTATATGGTATTTGAGTATGTCGATGGGAAAACGTTGAGTGATCAAGAAATTACAGTAAATCATTGTAGAAAAATTGGAAAAGTACTCGCTAAGATTCACCAATTAGAATATTCCAATTTAGACTTGAAAGATAACTTCGTAGAATATTCTAGATTATACCCTTGGGAGGAGTATACCAAAAATGCAAACTTCCAAAATATGACATATCGGGAACTATTTTTAAAAAATTACAGGAAATACAACTCTTTATTAAAGAGAGCAAATGAAAGGTACAATGAGAGTAATAAGACTCTTACCGTATGTCATCGGGATTTGGATCCTAAAAATGTTTTATGGAATGAGGAAAATCCAGTAATCATTGATTGGGAATCTGCTGAACTTATGAATCCTTATCGAGAACTAATAGAAACTGCTCTTTCTTGGTCTGGATTCTCAAGCAATCATTTTGATGAGCAAAAATTCTCATCCATAATTTCTGAATACACAAAATATCGAAAATTAGAACATCAAAGGTATTCTATTATTTGTGGAAATTTAGTTGGAAGATTTGGCTGGCTTAAATACAATTTGGAAAGAAGCTTGGGAATCATTTCTAAAAATTTAGAGGAGCAAAAACTAGCAGAAGAGGAAGTTAGTAAAACGATTCTTGAGATTAATAGATACCAACAGTTAATTGGTCCAATGTATCAGATTATTTGTAGAATAACAAAGAAAGAAATAGATCAGTATAATTCAATTGTAGAAAGACTAATTGAAAATCAACCATTACTAAAAGGGCAAAATTATAAAAAATTAAATGCTGGATTCTCAAATACTTGTTATCAAGTAGGAAACTATATTGTTAGAATATGTACCAATGTAGAAAATGAAGTTAATTTTGAAAAGGAAATTGAATTTTATCAAAAAAATAAAGGAAATCCCTATATTCCAAAATGTTATATTACTGATCAGTCCAAAACAATCATTCCTTATGAATATGAAATTATTGAATATATTGAGGGAAAAACATTGTACGAAATTTGGTATCAATTGTCAGAAAAAGAGAGAAAAGATCTTATTATGAAACTAGTTGATACTATCAAATGTATTCATACAATTAAAGTAGAGCCTTATGATTTTAAAGAATATTTAAAAGAAGAATTTAGAAAAGTGTTAAAAGAAAATAGGATGGAGAAAGAACTCCTTCAAAAATTGCTTGTAATGTGTGATCAATATTTTGAAGAAAATCATTTTGGTTTGATTCATGGTGATCTTCATTTTGATAATTTGATTTATAGGGATGATAAAATCTATATCATAGATTTTGAAAAAGTTTGGATCGCCCCAATCGATTATGAATTTAGAATCTTTAATCGTTGTCGATTCACCCCTTGGCTGTGGGCGAGTGAACAGACAGATATGTTGACAGTAGAAAATGATTATCAAGAATTATTACCAGATTTAATAGAAACTTATGAAGAATTGGGAAGAATCAACTACTTATGGGAAAGACTCAAAATATACCAGATTTTAGAAGAACTAAAGAAATATAAAAAAAGCAAAAATATAGAAATTTTCGACAAGGTAAAAAAAGAAATTGGGCAGTTAAATATATAAGATACATTTTTTAATGGAAAAAAAAGTAAAAATGCTTTAAATTTTTGTAGAATTTTGTATTTAATAAATTTATATAAAACAAGAAAAAAATCTTTACAAATTTGTTAATTTATGATAAAATATAGCAAATTTAAAGGGGGAATATATTATGAAAAATGCTTTAAAAGATACAAAGATGCAAATATTAATTTTAGGCTTAATTTTCTTGGGAGTTGGGGTGTTTTCTATTCCACTGTCATCAATAACTCTCCCAGAAACAAAACAGGTAGAAGGGAATACTTATACCTATATGTCTTATAATACGGAGAAGTTCCGTTA
>CANOBK010000015.1 GCA_947564265.1 uncultured Caryophanales bacterium | reverse complement strand
AATTTACTCATATAAAAACCTCGTTTCTATGTCCAAGAAACGGGGTTCATATCAAAAACAGCTATTTTTTTTTATAAATTAATTTTTTTATTGGTATCATGATACACATTTAAAATAATTCCAAGTAAAAACATATAAGAGAGTAATGAAGATCCTCCATAACTAATAAATGGCAGTGTAATTCCAGTAATTGGTAGAACGCCAAGAGTCATCGCAATATTTTGAAATTGTTGGTAAATAATCATAGCAGTTCCCCCAATAACAATCGATTGATCATTTAAATTTTTCGTATTTTTAGCAATCTTAATTAGAGAAAAATCAAAAACGAGTAAAACAACTAAGAATAAATAACTACCAATTAATCCAAAATTGGATACAAAGACTGAAAAAATAAAATCAGTACCAGCTTCCGGAAAATAAAGTGGCGTTCGATGGAAACCATGTCCATACAAACCACTAGAACCAATCGCAGTCAGTGAGTTTTCTAACTGCATTCCAGTTCCATTTTTCCAATCTAGTAGTCGATCGATTCGATAAAATAAATCTGTTCCAAATAAATTTACAAATAATTTCTGTTTTTCAAAATAGAGAAAGAGAAATAAAAGCAAGATTCCAATTCCTATTCCTCCACTGATTAAAAACCATCGTTTTCTAATAGGAGAGACGAATAGAATTGAGAAACAGATAATAAAATAAAGAAGAATGACTCCTGTATCTGGTTCTAAAAAAGTAAGAATAGTAGGTAATAAGAAAAGTAAGATAACTTTTCCGATTAGAATGATTTCATCCTTTAATGTGAATTTTGATTTTTTTTCTATCATATCACTTACTACATAACTAACGATTAAAATTAAAAACACTTTCATAAATTCACTTGGCTGAAAAGAGCCAATACCGGGAATTATAAACCAACATCGACTATTATTAATTGGCTTTCCAATAAATAATAATAGTAGCAATAGAAAATTTCCAAAAAAATAGAGAAACCAAGACCATTTTTTAATTCTTTTATTCCCAATTTTCATCACTAAAAATAATAATATAAAGCCTAAAAGATACCAGAAAAACTGTTTTAAATATAATTTTCCAAGAGACGAAGAAAGATAGTCACTGGCACTTAGAATGGATAAAATACTAATTGACATGAAAAAAAACAGACAGAAAAGAATTGGATAATTAAAAATATAACTCTTTTTTTTCATATTAAAATCCCTCTTTTTTAGTATTCTTAGTTTTAAAAAAAATATACAAATCATAAAGTAAAATAGGGAGGAATCTTATGAAAAAAGAATTACCAAATATTTATAAAAATGAATTTGTAAATCAAGTGAATCGAAATCGGAAAGTTTATCACATTCCTAATACTGAGGGGACTTCAAGAAAAGATGTTGTGTCGCGTTCTGTAAATCCGGATTTGACAGTCGAAGAAAAATTAAAAAAATTATTTCAAAGTAGACGTTATATTTTTAATATTGGAGTAGAGATTGTGACAAATAAGAAAACTTATGATACTAAGATTGCAGGAAAAGTAAAAAACAGTATTGTAACCATTGATGGAGAAGTAATTCCTATTATTGAAATTGAAGATATCATAATAAAAGACCGTTTGTAACGGTCCTTTATTTTTACTATACACAACCGATATAAGTATCAGGAAGGCAACGTAGTGCACCGACGCAGTTTAAGTTGATGGTAAGGAAAGCTTCTGTTCCAACGTATGGTGTAGCATCTGCTGTTGTATCAGGGTTTGGTGCTAGAACTCTACAAGTACAGCAACATCCTTCTACATTTTCAACACGTAAAACACTACTAGTACCAGTAATTCCATTTAGAGTATAAGGGAAAGTCCAAAGTCCTCCATCGCTACAACGATAAAGTTCAATTGGTCTAGTATTGAAGCAAACAGTAGTAGGGATTGGTCCTAGAAAAGGACGATCACATCCCTCAGCGAAACAGTCAAACTTGTCGCTTCTGTTTTGTAAAGTAACAATCACTTTTAGGATATTAGCAATGCAGCATTCTTCATTTCTATCTGTATTTTCATCTTTGCACATTTCTATTCCTCCTTTCTTAGAAATCAATGATAATTTTTTTGATTATTTTGTTATTAAGGAATTGCGGTTTTAAAAATTATCTAATATAAGATATTCTTTTTTTTCTAATTTTGTGTATATGATTACCCAATTACTGGTATGAAAATTCTTTTCATTTTATAGGATTTATTGTATAATGAAAGTGGTGATAAAAATGGATTATTTACAGTATGGGATCATTATTCTTGTTTTGGTAGTGATTGCTTTAGCAATTTTAAAAGCGACGAGAAAAGATGCTCATCTAGAATTAAATAAGTTAGTAGAATATTTAGGAGGAAAGGAAAATATTATTTCAACAGAAACTAACCTTTCTAGATTTAAAGTTACTTTAAAGGATGTAAGTATTGTCAATAAAGAAGCGATTCAAAAACTTGGAGCGAAGGGAATTGTTGAGATAGATAATCAGCTAAAGATTATTTTAGGTACAGAAAGTAAACAACTTAAAAGGTATATTGATGATTTAAAATAAGAAAAATTGACAAAAAGTAAGACAAGTAGTCATTTTTCGACAATATTCGACACAAAGAACACATATAATAGTCTTGAAAGAGGGCTAAATTTATGTGTTTTTTTCAAGATGTTTTTTTATCTATCAGTTGTATATTCAGTTTATATTGGATTTACAAAGAATATGTTTCAAAAGATAGAAGTAGAAAAAATACTAGTAACTACGAACTTTTTTTACTTGGATCCTTTCTTTTACTTCTTTTATTTCCTTCTCTTGTGCGTTATTTTCTTTTAGATTTGCTGATTATGTTAGCATATCAAGAAAAGCTTCCTAGAATGGGAATCCTATTATCACTTCTTTTTGTGTTTTGCTTTCTTATGATGAATATTATTCCAAGCATTTGGGTTTTATTTTTACTTGTTGGTTATTTTTTGATTATGAATATTTTGAGAGAAAATAGACAGAAGAGTGGGGAAATGGTATTACTGTTCAAGGGATTTATTCTTTCGACTTTATTATTTCAAAGAGACATTTCTTTTCCTTTAGGATTTCTAGTATTGTTTTTCTTACTATTAATTCAAAGCTTTTGTCTTTCAAAGATGTCTTTAATTCTTATAAAAGTTGAGGACATGGATGATGGGATGAATGAATTAGAAAAGAATTTATTTAAGATAACACATGAAATAAAGAATCCAATTACTGTCTGTAAAGGATATTTAGATATGCTAGATCCAAAAGATGTAAAAAAGACTGAAAAGTATTTGCCAATTCTTAAAAATGAGATTGCTAGAACACTAGTAATTATGGAAGATTTTATGAGTATTCGAAACGTTTCTATTAAAACAGACATTATGGATTTTTATTTGTTGATAGAAGATCTACATGATACAGTAGAATTACTCTTAAGAAAATATGGATGTTCGCTAGAAGTCCCAGACTGCACTGAAGAACTTTTCATTCTAGCTGACTATGATCGATTGAAACAAGTATTTATCAATTTAATAAAGAATAGTGTAGAGGCTGGTGCTAAGAATATTTTAATAGAAACAAAAGTAAAGAATGGAAGGTTAACAATTGTAGTTTATGATACTGGGAAAGGAATTCCAGAAGAAACACTTTCCCATCTAGGAGAATTGTTCTTTACGACAAAACAAACGGGCACAGGGGTAGGAGTGCATTTATCAGAAGAAATTGTACGTCTTCATAAGGGAAAAATGAAATATAGTTCTAAAGTAGGAAAGGGTACAAAGGTGACAATTACTCTTCCGATTCAAAAAGAAAAATAAAAAGGCAAGTTAATGTTGTTAACTTGCTTGTTTGTTTATTAAATTATTTTCTAACACTAATTCTTTTACTCTTGCTTCATATCTTATATAGTGATTTTTTTCTTTTTCTGGAACTTTAACTTTAAATATCTCCTCCACCTTAGAAATAAATGAGTTCATGTTAGCATCCATCAATTTATATAGTAATTCTTGAAATCTGAAATCATTTCTAAATAGAGTGATGGTTTTTGGATTTGTTATATCTAATTCTCCAATATCCCATAGATGTCTATGTATTTTTTCATAGTCAATATAAGCAAATTCATAATCAAGTAAGGGAGCCAATCTGATACCATTTGTAGTACTTCTTAAAAAAATATTTTGTCCGTTTCCTCCGTCGCATTGTGTATTGTAAAAATGCCTGATAAACATCTTTTTTAAATCGTCCTGTAGCAATCTGAATTCTTTTTCTGATTTGCATATTACTCTTATCTTATCAATGATATTTAAATCCTGTTCAAAAAAATGTAGACCATCAGTTTCACTAAGATAATCATCTAAAGTTTTATAAGTATAGTTTGGATTACAAAAGTTTTTAGAGGCGATTCCATATTGATCTTCCTCTCCTTTTACTTTTAATTTTGCAATTTTATAATGAACTGTATCTAAGTTAAAATATTGAGATATAAGCTCTCCAAGTAACTCATTGAAAAAGAAAAGAGAATAATCTATTGGTTTAAAGTAGTAATATTCACCGTTTACTTTGTGCCAGTTTTCTATTCTACAAAGGAACTCTCCAGTAAAGATGCTCGACTTTGGAACATTTGTTTCTTCGCTGATATATTGAGCTAATAAATCTAGTTCTTCTTCTTTTTCTTCTTGATATCGAATTAATTCTTGACATTCAATTTCAAAAATTTCGGTTTCATCTGTAAAACAATCTTTGATCATAAAATGTTCCCCCTCAACTAAGATTTATAATAAAAAAACTAGATAGAAGTTCTAGCTTAAATTGGTCGATACTGATTGATATTCTTATAAGGGTTTTTTGGATCGATTTTATCAACAAATAGGATTCCATTTAAGTGGTCAATTTCATGTTGGAAGGCAATTGCTAATTCTTCTCGTGCTCTCACTCTGATTTTATTTCCCTCTGTGTCATATCCTTCAACAGTTACTCTTGCGTATCTTGGTACAATTCCTTCACATTCTCTATTAACAGATAAACATCCTTCGCCACTTTCTACATAAATCATTTCTTGAGAAGTAGATACAATTTTTGGATTTACCATTACATAGGATTCAAAACCTTCCTCTGTGTCATCGACAATTACGATATATCTTTTTAAAACTCCAATTTGTACAGCAGATAGTCCCATTCCTGGACGAAGGTCATATTTTTCAGCAGTTTCTTCAATTTGGCTGTTTACTAAATATTCTTCCATCAAATCAATGTTTTTTAAATCTTCCTTAGTCATTGGAAAAGTAACTTCTTTACTAATTTGTCGAAGTTTCGGATCTTTTTCATCTAAAATATCCTTCATCTTTAACATATTTCATCCCCACTTTTTGTGTCTAATTCGGTCATAGTATATCACATTTTTTATTGATATTCAAATACTAACAAAAATTTCATCAAAAAAGATAGCATGCGCTATCTCTTTTTAGCGACTGAATCTAGAACCGATTACAATCACTAGAAGTATAAATAATACTAAGACAATTGCATAATTAGAAGTATTGTTTCCATTACTGCATGATTGGAAATATGGGTAGCAAGGAGCATAACTCATATTAGAGCATCCGCAACCAGATCCTCCTCCGTAATAATACATAATTTTCCCTCCTTTTTTTCTTACCTAATATAAGGTATTCAACTATGGGAAAGAATGTTATTACAAAAGTCTATTTTTGTAAAGAAAAGGAATTATCAAAAACGAAAGGTTTCAAAGTATGGTATGATAGAAGTAAGATAGAAAGGAGAGGATTACATGAGAAAAATATTGAAAAATTTAGATAAACCATTATTGATTGTAACTCTCCTTTTAATCGTGATTGGCCTAATTAATATCTTCTCTGCGGGAAATATTACAGCTTTTATGAAATATGGTGCTTCTCCTTATCGTTATTTTATAAAACAGACAGTATTTATTGTAGCCAGTTTGGTTGTAGCAATTATCATTTTACCATTTCATAGCAAGAGCTATTATTTCTTTTCTACGATTGGAATTTGGGTTGTAGGTGGGGCTTTGATGTTTGTTCGACTGTTCGGTGATATTAGCAATAATGCTAGAAGTTGGTTGAACTTTGAAAGATTTTCGATTCAGCCGAGTGAATTTGCTAAAATTATTGCAATCATTTGGTTAGCAGGCTATTATGAGTCTCATAAAGATAAGTTAGATAAATATTTGGCTGCACTTTATCCAATCGCAATCTGTGTGTGTTTAGCGATTTTAATTTTTATTCAGCCTGATTTAGGAACGACAATTATTTTTAGTATTTTAGTAGCAAGTATTTTTTTCTTATCTCCAGTCTCAAAAGAGATTAAGGGAAAAATGTTCTTTTTACTAGCATGTATTTTGATGATAGGAGCGATTGCTATTACAAGTGGGGTTTCTCTTTTAAATGAACGTCAGCAAAAAAGAATGCAATTTCAAGACCCTTGTAGTGCAGAAAACTTTTATGGTGATGGGAACCAGTTGTGTAATGGCTATATTGCGATGAATCATGGGGGTATTACAGGAGTTGGATTGGGAAAGAGTACACAAAAATATTTATATTTACCAGAGGCTCATACTGATTTTATTTTTCCAATTATGGTAGAAGAAAATGGTGTAATTGCAGCTATCTTATTACTTATCCTTTATTATGCACTGATTGGAAGGATTATTAAAATTGCAAAAGATTGTTATAATAGTCGAGGCTACTTGATATGTATGGGGGTAGCAATTTATATTTTGTTACATGTCTCCGTTAATTTAGGTGGAGTTATGGGACTTATTCCAATGACAGGAGTTCCTTTACCTTTTATGAGTTATGGTGGTAGTTTTGCGATGTGTTTAATCCTAGCGCTAACATTTGTTCAAAGAATTAATTACGAAAATATTGCATTTCGTGAAAAAAAACAAGAAAATTCAAAAAAAAGTAACCGATTGCTAAAGAAAAATAAATAATCTTATTAGGAGGTTATTTTTTTATGATACAAATTCGTTATTGGATAGAGGAAAATCGGAAAGTTATTTTTGTTATTTTAGGAGTTCTTCTAGTTGGTTGCTTAACAGTACTTGCTTATCATTTCCGTGATTATTTTTCTTTAAGGGAAGAACAGAAAAAGTTGGAAGAGTTTCCTATTGAGATGAAAGAGGAAGAAGAGGTGCCTTTAGAGGAAGAAAAGAAAGAAGAACTTTCTTCTAAATATTTTACAGTTGATATTAAAGGTGCTGTTGAAAAACCTGGTGTTTATGAAATTGAAGAGGGAAAGAGGGTACAAGATGTAATTAATCAAGCATCTGGATTAAAAGAGAATGCAGATGTGTCTTATATTAATCTCAGCAAGAGGGTAGAGGATGAAATGGTAATTATTGTCTATACAAAAGAAGAAATATTGGCAATGAAAAAGGAAGATGATTCATTAACTACTCCAGTTATTGAATGCCCTAGTACGCCCATTACAAATGATGCCTGTATTAGTGAGGATCATTCATCGAATGGTAGTTCCGAAAGTCCATCGAAAATCTCTATTAATCAAGCGAACGTAGAGGTATTAATGACATTACCAGGAATTGGGGAAAGTAAGGCTCAGTCTATCATTAGTTATCGCGAAAAAAATGGTGGTTTTCAAACTTTAGAAGAGTTAATGAACGTCAGTGGAATCGGAGAAGCTGTTTTTGCCAAAGTGGAACCATATATTATGCTCTAATTTTTTTCTTGGCATTCTCTTATTTTTTGGACTTTTATTTTGGCTTTATTCTGTTACAAGGCCACTTTCGGATTCTTTTCAAGAGAGTGATACTAAGGTTTATGGAGTTGTGAAAAAAGTAAAACAAAAAGAGGAAAGAGTAGAAGTGTGGGTTCAGGAAATTGGAAAGCCCAACCTTCGTATTTTTCTAAATCAATTTAGTGATATACAAGTAGGGGATAACATCATGGCAATCGGAAAGTTTTGTAAACCCCAGAATAATACAATTCCGAATGGATTTAATTATAAATATTACCTATGGTACCATAGGGAAAAGGTGTTTTTTGAGGCTGAAAGTATCAGTATCATTGGAAAGAGTAAGAATATTGCTTTAAACTTCAAAAGAGGATTAATTTCTATCATTTCGAAAAGAAAAAATCATGACTACTTATCTTTGTTTATATTAGGTGATTCTTCTAAAATTGAGCATTCTGATCGAGAAGGCTTTCAAGTGAATGGTATTAGTCATTTGTTTTCCATCTCAGGAATGCATTTTTCTTTTCTCATCGAAATCATTTCTTATCTAATACTAAAAAGAAAGAACCATTTAGGGTCGCTAATTCTACTAAATGTATTTTTATTGGGTTATCTTTATCTTGTTGATTTTATCCCATCCGCCTGTCGTGCTTTTTTATTTTGGGAATTCAAGGCACTTTCTAACTACTTAAAACTAGATTGGTCGGAACTTCGATGTTTCTTTTTTATGATTGTAACTATTTTATTTTGGAAACCCTTTTATTTATTTGATATAGGATTTCAATTTTCTCTAGTCTTGAGCTTTTTCTTATGTGAGGGGAGAGAACTTTTTCAAAATCAAAATTCCTTTTTTCGTGCTCTTTCCTTTTCTATTTTTGCCTTTTCAGTTAGTCTACCCATTGCACTTTATTATTATTTTTCTATTAATTTTTTAAGTATTGTTTGGAATTTGTTTTTAGTTCCTTTTGTAACCATGATTTTTTTTCCGATTCAATTATTCTCTTTCTTTTTGCCACCACTTTCCTTTCTAGGATATATTTTAGGAGAATGGTTTGAAGGAGTCTCTAGGATTCTACAAACCTTTGACTTCTTGATTGTCATTTTTCATCGACCACCAATATGGTGGATTTTACTATATTATCTGTGTCTCTTTCTATTTTTAAAGAGATTTCATATTAGAAAGATGATAGGGATTATTATTATTTTAATAGTAGTTCTTTATCACTGGAATTTTTTCTTTCCTCAATCTTATTTTTTAATGATTGATGTAGGTCAAGGGGATTCTTTGTTAATTCATTCTCATAATCAAACAATGCTAGTTGATACAGGTGGAAACTATTATCAAAAACAGGGAACTATCTATCAGAAAAAACTAAAACCATTACTTTCATCCTTAGGAATTCGGAAACTCGATGTACTCTGTTTAACACATGGAGATTATGATCATTTAGGGGAGGCTTTTTCCTTAATTCAAGAGATGTCAGTTAAAAAGGTTTATTTTAATGAGGGAAGTAGTACAGCAGAAGAGGAAAAATTAAAAAGTCAATTAGAAAGAAACAAAATATACTATGATACCTTGAAAGAAGGGGACTCATTTCAAATTGGCAATTTTTCTTTCTTTTCTTTAAATAAAGAGATGATTTCTGAAAATAGTAGTAGTATTGTTCTTCTTGGCATAATTAGTGAATTTTCCTTTCTTTTAACGGGAGATGCTACCGTAGAATCAGAAAGTTATATGATAGAAAAGTATCGGGTTCCCGAACTTCTCTTTCTAAAAGTAGGGCATCATGGCTCTAAAACTAGTACTAGTTTAAAACTACTTCAAGAAGTAAAGCCAAAATATTCTCTTATTTCTGTTGGGAAAAATAATTTTTATGGTCATCCTAATCAAGAGGTAGTGGACCGCTTAAAAGATAATTCTAAATCTATTTATATGACAAGTGAAGATGGAAGTATTTTTATAAAATTTCAAAAAAATGTAACTTTTTCCTTATTTTCGCCATAATATATAGTAAGTCGCTTGAAAAAGCGCTTTACATAGATAAGGAGAAAATTCTCCTTTTTTTATTGATAATTCTATTTTTGTGTTATAATGGAATGGATTGGAGTAATATTTATTGGGGTGACTATATGAAAAATCATACAAATAAAGAAGACTACACATCTCTAGTCCAAGATATCTTAGAACATAAAGAATTCAAAAAATTGGGAACTATCGTTCATCATGGTAATAATCGAATGGATCATTCTCTAAGAGTTTCCTATTATTCTTATAAAATAGGTAAAATGCTTACTTTAGATTATGAAAAGATTGCAAGAGGAGCACTTTTACATGATTTTTTCTTCGAAGTAAATGAAGGGGAAGAAAAGAAAACGAAATTAAAAACTTTAATGAAACACCCAGAGTATGCTTTAGAGAATGCAAAAGAATATTTTGAATTATCAGATTTGGAAAGTGATATTATTTTAACTCATATGTTTCCAGTTTCTCCTAAAGTTCCAAAATATCTAGAAAGTTGGCTAGTAGATGCTGTAGATGACGCTGTATCAATTGGTGAAAGATTCTATAGTATTAGACACCAATTATCTGCAGCAATGTCATTTATGTTTGTATGTTTCCTAAATTATCTTAGATAATAGGAAACTTTTCTTTTAAAAATTAAAAAATTCATAAGAATGTTAAAAATTATGTTATAATATCTTATGAATTTTATGTCCTCGTAACATAATGGATAGTGTAGGTCCCTCCTAAGGATCAAATGTAGGTTCGATTCCTACCGGGGACACCAGATTAAATGATAACTCGAACTTTTAGACTTTTTCTATGGTTCGAGTTTTAAAATATTTAAATTGAAAGTTGTCAGTATCAATTAGAAAGAGGTGATATTTATGGCTTGTGCAGCAATTCATCTAGCAATTGTTAAACGATATTTAGAAAATCATAGAGATTGGAATTATGAAAAGGTAATTGCTGGTACACTTTATCCAGATACAGTTAAAAAAGATGAATCACACTATACTGATAGGAATCGTGGTAGTGATAATGTAAGTCATCTACGTGGTAAAGTAAATCTATATTCTTTCTTAAAAGAGCATGGGGTTTAGATGATTTTGAGTTTGGTTGGTTTTTGCATCTAGTGACAGATTATCTCTTTTTTGAAGAATGTTTTACAAGAGAGTATTTATTAAGTAATAGTTATGAAGATTTTTGTAAGGATTTATATTTTGCGTATGCTCATTTAAATCTTTATGTATCTGAAAAATATAACATTACAGAAAATGATTATAAAGCTTATCCTAGTGAACATTATCCAGGAAGTCCTTACGTAGATTGTATTTTATCGAAAGAAAGGATTGATCAATTTATTAACAGGGTATCAAGTATTGATTTCGATAAATATATCAGGAAAATTGAAAAATATAAAAGGAATATAAAACCATAAAAGTGGTTATATATTTTCCTTTAAATACTTGATTAATGTTTGAACTTTTTGTTTGTATCTGTACAATTGTAAAAAATTAAAGTCTATGTTATATTAATACTGTTATGCGAGGATGGCGGAATTGGTAGACGCGCTAGCTTCAGGCGCTAGTAGTTTTGTACTGTGAGGGTTCAAGTCCCTTTTCTCGCACCAGATTGATAGGAAACTCGAACTTTTAAGGTCGAGTTTTAATATGGCTAAAATTATGTTATAATTTTTATAGATTTAAATTGAATTTTGTCAATTAAAAAACACTTGTGCATTGACACAATCAATAAGTGAGTTTAGGAGGTACTTATGAAGGACAAACCTATAACAACATTATTTATGTTGGAATCTTTAGATGGGAAAATTAGTAGTGGAAATAACGACAACCTGGATGCAGATAAGGACTGGTGTCAAATAGATGGCGTTAAAGAAGGACTGCATCAATATTATGAAATTGAAGCAACTACAGACTTTTATTCACTAAATACTGGTAGAGTGATGGCAAAAATTGGAGTTAATGAGAGAACTGAATATCATGATAAAGTAGATTGCAGGTTTATTATTATAGATAATAAACCGCATTTAAATGAAAAAGGTATAGATTATATATGTCATTGGGTTGATAAACTTATACTTGTGACGACTAATAAAAATCATGTTGCGTATTCATTGCAAGAGAAGTATAAAAATCTTGATATATTATTTTATAATGATTTAGATCTAAATGCTTTGCTAATCGATATGAGAAAAAAATATGATGCAGAAGCTATTACTATTCAGTCTGGCGGAACACTAAATGGAAAATTTTTAAGGGAAAACTTAATCGATTATGTAAATGTGGTGATTGCTCCATTATTGGTAGGTGGCAAAGAAACATCAACTCTTATAGATGGAGAATCGATAATGTCTGCTAGAGAACTTAATAAATTAAAAGCATTGAAATTAATCGAATGTACAAAGTTAGAAAATTCATATATTCAATTAAAATATCAGGTTATAAAATAAAGTCCCCCTTAGGGCACCAGATTGATACCAAGCTCGAACTTTTATGATTCGAGTTTTCATTTTACCTAATATATGATAATATAATCTATATAAATGAAATTGATTTTGTCAATTTCATAACACACTTGTATACCGTCATAAACAATATATATAAATAAGGGAGGAATAAATATGGCTACTGAATTAATTGATGTACTTAATGAAGATGGAGTACTAACAGGGGAAGTTTTACCAAGAAGCGAAGTCCATAAAAGAGGACTGTGGCATAGGGCAATCGTAGTTGCGATTATAAATGAAAAAAACGAAATATTATTACAACAAAGGAGTGAAAAGAAAGAAAAAAATGCTGGAATGTGGGATATTTCTGTTGCAGGGCATATCTCTGCAGGGCAGGATTCTTTA
Organism: uncultured Caryophanales bacterium; assembly: GCA_947564265.1. Taxonomy (GTDB): domain Bacteria; phylum Bacillota_I; class Bacilli_A; order RF39; family UBA660; genus Alloscybalousia. Next base: position 27,941 of record CANOBK010000015.1, on the reverse strand, counting down.
TCAGCTGCAGCACGTGAAATAAATGAAGAAGTAAGCGTTTTACTTGGATATAGAACTGAAATAAAAGATTTTAGATATATGTATTGTTTTAGAAAAGAACAAAAATTTAGGGAAGATTTTATCGAAAGACAATTTTATGATTTCTTTATTTTAAGAACATCAGGTGTTGATGATAAAACTTTATATTTCCAAAAGGAAGAAGTACAAGCTGTAAAATTTGTAGATTTATCAACAATACAAAAAATGATAGAAAAAAAAGAACTTGTTGAGCGATCTGAAATTTATCAAGTTTTAACAAATTTCTTATTTAGATTTTAAAGTTGTTGTACGTCCTTTCCTTAGGACATCAAATTGATAGGAAATTTGAACTTTTATTTTCGATTTTTAATATGATAAAATTGTTATAATTTATGTAAATTTAATTTTATTAATTTAGAAATTACTTGTATATTGTTGTAAGTAAGATAATATACATTTTAGAAAGGATGGGTATATGAAAAATAAAACTGCAGTTCTATGGATTATTACGGGAATTTGTTTGATTTTGACAATTGTTTTTTGGTTTTTAATGAATAATGTGGATGTTCATTATGAAGAAGTTACAGCAATTGTTACAAATACTTCTAGTAAATCTGTTGTAAATAAGAAAACTGGTTCTAGGACTACTTTTTATGAAGTTAAAGTAAGATATGAGGGAGAAGAGTATAATTTACAAAATGTTCATGGACTTTCTGGATACTATAAGGGAAAAAGTGTAAAAGCTCTGCTATCTAATGGAAAACTGTATGCAAACGTTGAAGGTATTAAATCAACTTCACCTGTTGCTATAGTTTATTTTGTATTTTTATTTGGAACTTTTGGGATGTTGATGGTATCAGCTACTTATATGTCAAAATCGAAAACAAAGAAACGAGTACAATCATAATATCAATTCACAAGAAATGAAGAGGCTATGTAAAGAATGGAAACAGATAATTAATTGATAGTTATCTGTTTTTTTAATAATTATAATTATAAATTACTAGGTGTTTTTTTTGATTTTAGGAATGGTTATAGTCTGCAAGGGAAGAAGGAAATAGTTTAAAAGTAATGTATAATAAATGAAAGGTAAGTATGAAGTGAAACATGTATTAACCTAATTGAGATAGCTATGAATGTAAAATTTTATTAAATTGAAAAATCGAACCTTTAAAGTTCGATTTTTGTTCAGAAAATGTAAAAAATTAAATATCAATGAAGTTATTTTATTTTTTAGGACGTCATTCAGATTTTTAATATGTATTTGGTCGTTTTGTTTTTAAATCTGCTAACTCAAAAATTTGCATAAAGAAATCTTTGATTTCGTCTATTTGTTCCAAATCAATTTCAGAATCTCTAATATCTGCTGGTGATGTTTCAATATCATAAATTATCTTCCCATTTTCATCAGTTGCTGGAACATATTTTTTACCTTCTGCCCATCTTGTTCTACAAATAGTTTTAGCAAAATCCTGTATTATGATTTCTCCATCACTACAAATATCAATATTTCCATTTATAAATACATTTTTTGAGGTATTTCCTTTGGCTATACCAATTCTAATAATATTTGGTTCTTCATTTGTAGTTCCCGCAATATAGAACATACTTATTTTCACTAAAGAATGTATACTATTAATTACGATACCTTCTTCTCCTAATTTTTTTATTGAGGGTTTAGTCCCAAAATCAGGGTCGTTTAACAATTCTTCATTGGCCATTATTAAATATTCTGCTATTTCATTAAGATGAACATACTGTGCATTCATAAATTCAGTAAAATTTTGATTTTTTTCTTTGATTAAAGAAACTTTACGATATGTAATTCTAGCGAATGCACCTAGAAAATCGCTAAAGCTTTTCTTTAATTTCTCTTTTATAAGGTCTTCTTCAATCTGTTTGTAATCTTGAAAACTATCATCGCTTGCATATCCTTTCATATATGATTGCATATTTGAAGTTTGTTGTTGACGAGCCATTGCAGTAATAGAATTTTTTGAAATCATTATTTTAATACCACCTTTTTAAATCATTATACCATATTGTTAAAGTTTCAATATACAATTTTGACGTTTTCTTTGAAAAGTGTAAATATTAAATCAAAGAATTTGATAATTGTTTTATAATTCTTACAAATTAGTCATTTATTTTTCTTATAAGTTTTGTATAATATTCTTGGTGATTAGATGAAAAAAATATTAATTATCGAAGATGATGAAGCGATTCGTATGGGTTTAAACTATTATTTAAAACAAGAAGATTTTTCTACGATTGAGTCTTCTACTGCGAAAGATGCCCTTACTTATTTAAAAAAAGATTTAGAAATTGTTCTTTGTCTTTTAGATGTTAATCTTCCAGATATGAATGGTTTTTCTCTATTTAAAGAGATTCGGACATTCTCAAACGTACCGATTATCTTTTTAACGGCAGATGATTTAGAAACGTCGATTGTTATGGGACTTGATATGGGTGCAGATGATTATATTACCAAGCCATTTAAAGCAAGAGAATTGGTTTCTCGAATTCGAAATGTGTTAAGAAGAACCGAAAATAAGAATGAGTCTTCTGTTATTGAATATGGTGGAGTTACTTTGGATACGAAACAGGCCAAAGTACTAAAAGATGGGAAAGACGTCATGTTAACTGCTTTAGAATATAAGATTATTTTAACTTTTTTTCTAAATCCAAAAGTTGTTTTTACCAGAGATAAAATTCTTTCTAATATTTGGGATGTTGATGAGGAATATGTCAATGACAATACTTTAACTGTTTATATCAAACGAATTCGGGAAAAAATTGAAGAGGATCCTAGTAATCCAAAAATTATTAAGACTGTTCGAGGAATTGGTTATCAATTAGGAGATTTCTATGATTAGGCGGAAAGAAGTTCAAAGACTGATTAAAATTCAAACTATCTTTTGTCTTTTTCTTGTTGTTTTATTATTCTTAGAAACAATTTCTTCTACCACTTTCATTCTAGTAATTAGTTCTATCCTTGGATGTGATCTATTGTTCTTTTGGATTCTTTGTAAAGAAAGTAGACAGATAGAAAAACTGTCCTCTGATATGAATAAAATCTTGAATGGAGATTATAGTATTGGAATTCTAGATTATGAAGAGGGAGATATTAGTAATTTAAAAAGTGATATTGATCAAATGATGATTAAATTAAGAGAACAGACAGAACAAAGTAGAAAAGATAAAAAATATCTAGAAGAGATTTTATCAGATATTTCTCATCAAATTAAAACACCTTTAACTTCCATGTATGTTATGAACGATTTGTTTTTAGAAGATAAAACAATGAAAGAAGAGGTAAGAAGAGAATTTCTCTTAAAGAATCGAGCACAATTAGAAAGAATAGAATGGCTAGTCACTTCGCTTTTAAAAATGTCTAGATTAGATAGTGGAACAGAAACACTAAAACGAAAGAAGATAAAGAGTAGTGATTTAATTTCTAGTGTTGTGGAACCATTAAAGATTCCTATTGAATTAAAAAAACAAACATTAGAAATCAATTATCATAAAGATCCAATTCTTTTCGTAGATCCTAATTGGACTCGTGAAGCTTTCGTTAATATTTTAAAAAATGCTCATGAACATACAGAAGAATTTGGAAATCTTATGATAGAAGTAACAGAAACACCTATTTATCATCAAATTATTATTTCTGATACGGGGTGTGGAATTCCGAAAGAAGACCTTCCTCATATTTTTGAACGTTTTTATAAAGGAAGTAGTAGTAAAGAAAGTATTGGCATTGGACTTCATATGGCGAAGAAGATTATTACGATGCAGCAGGGGGATATTAAGGCTATTTCTTTAGATAAAGGGACGCAGTTTGTAATAAAATTTTATAAGAAAAATTTCTAGTATTACAAAATTGTAATGGAAAAAGTCACTAAAAAGTCACTTTCAATTTGTACAATGATTAGCGAAAGAGAGGAATTTATGGAAATTTTAAAAGTAAAAGATTTGTGTAAATCCTATGGAAAAGGGAATACCTTAGTGAAGGCATTAGATCATGTTTCTTTTTCTGTAGAGCGAGGAGAATTTGTTGCCATTGTTGGCGCAAGTGGAAGTGGGAAAAGTACGCTTCTTCATTTATTAGGAGGAGTCGATCATCCAACAAGTGGTGAAATTATTATCGATGGAGAAAATGTTTATCAATTGAACGAGTCTAATCTCGCTATTTTTAGAAGAAGGCAAGTAGGACTGATTTATCAGTTTTATAACCTGATTCCGATTTTAAATGTAGAGGAAAACATTACCCTTCCTATTTTGTTAGATGGAAGAAAACCAGATCAAGCTTATTTAAATGAATTAATTGAAATGTTAAATTTAAAGAAAAGAATCAATCATTTACCCAATGAATTATCGGGTGGGCAACAACAAAGAGTATCGATTGGGAGAGCTTTGATGAATCGGCCTGCTTTACTTCTAGCAGATGAACCAACAGGAAACTTGGATTCTAAGGCAAGTAAAGATGTTGTGGAACTTCTAAAATTATCCAATCAAAAATATAAACAAACCATTATTATGATTACCCATGACTATAATCTTGCGTTAAATGCAGACCGTATTATTACCATTGATGATGGAAAAATCGTTTCAGATGAGAAGGTAGGGTAATCATGAATATTTTGAACAAACTGACGATCCGTCATCTCAAATTAAATAAAAAAAGAACGATTGTTTCTATTATTGGGATTATTTTGTCTACTGCCTTAATGGTAGGAATCGGACTTTTATTTTCTACGTTAAGAGACAATGCCGTCCAAGAAACCATTCTCCAATTTGGAAGTTATCATTCACAAATTCTTGATGTAGATGGTGATTTTATCTCAACGCTTTCCAAAAAAGAAGGAATCAGGGACTACTTTTTAACAGAGTTTCTTAGCTATGCTGAAATGAAAAATTCAGATGGTGACAATTATTTAAAAATAGAAGCAGGGGATTCTAATTATTTTAAAGAAATTGAATTAGTGAAAGGAAGACTTCCACAAAAGGAAGGAGAAATTCTTGTTTCTCAAGACTATGAAAATGATAAAAGCTTTCAATTAGGGAAGTCACTTACTTTATCGACAGGTGTCTTTCTTGTAGATGGAGAAGAATCCAAAAAAAGATGTATCGAATGTACTAGTGAAGAGGAACAATTTATTGAAAAGGAAAGAAATACTTATACAATTGTTGGTTATTATGGGAATAATCCTTATGTGTCGTGGGCAGAGCCGACTGTAATTACTATGATGCCAAATATTTCTAATGAGAAAACCTATACAGTTTATCTTCGTTTTACTAAAATGTCGAAGACAGATTCGATTACTTCTGAATTGGCAGGAGAATTTGGTCAAAAAGAAGTTAAGTACAATTCTTCTTTATTAGGTCTTTCGGGAATTTCCAAATATGATAACATTATTCAAAGCCTAGTAAAGAGTATGGCAATTTTACTACTATTAGTGTCTGTTGGATGTATTATTGTAATTTATAATTCATTTGCGATTAGTGTCCTGGAAAGAAAAAAACAATTTGGTTTGTTTTCATCGATTGGTGCTACAAAGAAGCAGATACAGCATACGGTAATCTTTGAAGCAATTGTTGTTGGTACAATTGGAATTGTGTTAGGAATTTTAGGAGCCTTTGTAGGAATTGGAATTGTTTTAATGATTATTAATCATTTACTTCCTGATTTCTTAAGTGGAGGTCCTCTTCGTTTATGTGCCTATCCAATCTTCTTACTTGTACCTGTTATCTTTATGATTGTTACGATTTTGATTTCTGCCTTTCTTCCTGCTCGTCGTGCAAGTCAAATTAGCCCAATTGAAGCAATTCGTTTAAATGACGATATCAAAATGCCAGCGAGAAAATTAAAAGTGCCTAAATTGATTCGAATTCTATTTAGGGAAGAGGGCGTGATTGCTTATAAAAACATGAAAAGAAATAAGAAAAAGTATCGGATTACGATTGTTTCCTTATTTATTAGTATCGTATTATTTTTAACCTTTAGTTCTTATATGCAACTAATTTTTGGGGGAGTTAATAATTTTATTCAAAATCCAGAGTATGATGCAACTCTTAATATTTCTTCCTCTAATTTATCAAAAAAGGATATTCAAATAGTAAGAAATGAAAAAGGAATTGAGCAGTCTTTCTATGCAAAAGAATATCAGTTAAGTGCCAAAGGAAACTTGAGTGATGATTTTACAGATGATTTTAAAAGACGGTTTCCTGAAAATAATCGGGTATTTAATATCAGTATCTTAGAAGTATCCAAAGAAGATTATAAAATCTATCAAAAAGATGCTAAGGTAAAAGAAGAAATTCCATTAATTTATAATAATTTTAATACGGTTGAATATACAAGAAATACTAGAAAATCATACTTCATGAAGCGATTTAAAGAAGAAAAACAAATTCCATTTGAGTTATGTGAAGATAGATTTATTGAACAGGAAGATGGAAGTAGTAAAACAGTTCTATCTTGTGAAAAAGAAATTACAAAATATGGATTTTTAAATAACGATTTTTTTGGGATTCAAAATCGTAAAAATTTAGGAGATCTTTTAATGATTATTCCTGAAGGATACCTAGGTGATTTCACAGAATTTCATGATGGAATGTTGGATGTAATTTATTTTAAGCTAGAAAATAACGATGTTTTTCGTGAGACAATGCAATCCTATGAAGAGCAGGGAAGGATAGAAAGTGGAAGTTACTATGATTTCAGAGAAAATGTAAAATATAAAAGAAACATGATTTTCGTGATTAAACTCTTAGTTTACGGTTTTGTTGGATTAGTCTCTTTAATTGGAATTACGAGTGTATTTAATACATTATATACAAGCATTCATCTAAGAAGAAGAGAATTTGCTGTTCTTCGTAGTATGGGACTCACAACCAAAGGTTTTAATCGAATGTTACTCTTTGAATGTCTCTTCTTTGGACTAAAATCCCTTTTATACTCCTTACCTGTAAGTGCTTTCTTGATTGTACTACTTAACCGTTTTATGGAAGATGTTACTTCGTTTGGGGAAATGTTATGGCCAGTAGGAAGTATTCTAATTGTAATCTTTATGGTTTTCTTTATTATTTTAATTACTACTATGTATGCGACTCGAAAAATAAAGCATGAAAATATTATGGAAGCAATCCGAGAAGAGAATATTTAACCAAATTCAAAAAAGCTTTGACATAAGCTTTTTTTTCTTTCATAAAATGTATTGGTGAAGCCAAATGAAAAAAAATCTAAAGAGATATCGATTTGCCATATTATCTTTCTTTCTAATTCTATTTAATATTAGTTTGTCCATTCAGTTTTATTTTTTAAAGCAACGAGAAAATAACAGAGTAACAGAAGTAATTCATTTTCAGAATGCTGCACCTGAAAAAAAGATGATAGAAGAAAAACATCCTTATCAATTACGTGTTTACTATCCAATTACTAATTACCCAACATTGAATCAAGCGATTGATACGAAGATACAGTCCCATATTCGAGATTTTAAAGATGAGGCATTAAATTCGGGAGTTCAGTTGAACCAAACCTATAGTTTAGATATTTTGTATCAAAAATATCAAAAAGAACCTTATATTTCCTATCTATTTACTGTTTTTCAAGATACTGGTGGTGCCCATCCAATTTCCTTTTATGATTCTATCACTTACAATACAGAAACAAATCAAGTAGTTACTATAGAAGATTTTATAAAAGAGAATCCTAATTTTTTAGACATCGTATCAGAAAATACAAGAGAACAACTTTCTAAAAATAAAAAAATTGTAAGTTATGATCAGATGATTCAAGGAACTTCTCCTGAAGTAGAAAATTTTTCTCAGTTTGCTGTTACTGAGAATGGGTATTTATTTTTCTTTTCTCCTTATCAAGTAGCTCCCTATAGTTCTGGAAAATTTCAGGTTCTTTTACCATATTCTTTATTTCAAAAAATTAAAAAATAGGAGTGTTTCTAGTCAAAGGAACAGTTTCTTTTTTTTTCGGAGCATAAAGTATAGTGGGTGATGAAAAGTGTCATTAAATTGGGACATGTTACAAGAACTATTAATTATAGCAATTGCATGTAGTACTATCACTGTAGCATTTATCCAGAAAACAAAACGGTTTTGTAAAAATAAGAAGTGGGTTACTGGATATAGTTTTGTCGTAAATATGGTCTTTGGATATTTCTTTTCTAAAACATTTACGGACTTAAGTTCCATTCAAAGTCTATGGGTTGGATTATTTAGTTTTATTGGAGCTGATACTATTTATCGAAATCTAGAGGGAAAACTAACAACTTATACAGAACTTAGAGGAGGAACTAAAAACCAGAATGAGGCAAGTAATTCGAGTGCAGAAGAATCTAAAAAACAAGAAAATACAACGAGTGATGATGAAATTATAGGGGTGATTTCTCGTGATTAAAAACTATATGACGTATCCTTTAAAACACATGAGAATTACCCAAAGTTACTATGGAGATACTTCCCATAGAAGACACTGGGATCCAGCGACTAACTACTCAGATTATCCAATCGATGATGGAGGAGAAAATAGTGGAAGTGAAGCGATTTATTGTCCTTGTGATGAAATGGTTGTAACGGCTGTGAAAGGGGTTGGTAATTCCGCAACCAATACAGTATGGCTAGTATCAACTTCTCCTGTTGTGACACCAACTTTTCAAGATATTGCTTTCATGACACTTACGCATTCTTCTGATAGTGACTTGAAAGATGTTACTGTTGGAAGGAAATTTAAACGAGGAGAAGTGATTTGTCACGAGGGACGCGATGGAGCATCCAGTGACCATATTCACATCGTTTGTGGTAGAGGATCTAGTAATAATTGGATTCAAAATACAAATGGGAGTTGGGTGATTCAAGGAGATACCAAAAAACCAGAAGAAGTTTTCTATATCGATCGAAGTTTCACAACAGAATTATGGGGAGGATATCTCCCTTGGATAGATTTACCGAACGATACCATTGGAACCCCAATTCCTAGAGATTCTTCTAAAAATCAAATTGAGGTTTTAGTCACGAATTTAAATGCAAGAAGTGAAGCATCCATTCAAGGTCAAAAGTTAGGATATGTAAATCCAGGAATTTACGATTATCAAGAAGTAGTAGAAAATGACAATTATACTTGGTATAAGATTGAAAACTTTTATGTTGCTTATCAAGAAGGTTGGGAAAATCTTTATCCGAAAGAGGAAGAACAAGAAGAAATTATCCAAGAACCACGACTTATTTTTCAATGCCCAAAAACAGGAAAATATATTATTTCCTTAAAAAAAGGAGAAGAACTATATTTACGCTAGTTCTTCTTTTTTTATTTTCTCATTATATTGATGAATCTGCTGAATTCAGATATGTTTTAATTTCTAATTATTTTCTGAATAAGTTTTGTTTAGCATTTTACCATGATTTTGTGCTGTTTCATCTGAATCTTTCCCAAAAACTATATTAGGAAATTCCATGCCACATCTGTCATATATATTTTTGACTTCTTCTAATGTTACATTTTCTGTATACCATTCAAAATATTTTGAATAATATTCACTTTGTTTAAAGAGTAATAATCTTCCTGTTACTGTAAATAAGTCAATTATATCCGTTTCATTTCTACTAACACATATATTTAATCTCGTAAAATCTAACTTTTCTAAGTCTAGTGTTTGATTTAATGTTGCGACACTTTTTTGTGAATATGGTTTAATATTAGGATTTTCTTCAATACGATCTGTTAAATAGGATAGGACTTTAAAGGCATCTTCACGGTTCATCCCTGATGGTAACATGAAAGGTTGAAATGGCCAATCAACCACTCCTACATGATTTGGACCCATACCGTATCTTTCGCCAAATCTATGATAATCTACATAGTGTAGTCTATAGACATTTTGCATTCCTAGTGGATGATCCTCTAAATCTGCTTCAAATTCGAAGTCTCTATTAATTTTTATAGACGTAAATAATTCTTGTTTTAAATTTTCTAATCTTTCTTTTAAAGCCATAATATATTTTTCCTTTCGTTAACAATATTATATCAAAAGACAACTGAATCTCAATTTATTTTTCTTAAAATTTTCGGTAGTGAGGAATATTTTATTTTTTTACTCGTTAAGAAGTGAGAAAGTTGCAACTATCATGTCGCTCTTAGAAAGAATATTTGATATACTTATAGTAATAGGAGAGAATCAATGAAAAAATTAGTAAAACCTAAAATCAAACAAACCATTCCATCTAAGCTAGAGGAAGTCTTAAAGGAAGAAGAATGGTATCAAAAAAGTTTTGAAAAAGAGGATTATCCTTCTTCCTTGGTTGAAGTTTCAGAATGGAATGAGTGTATTTTTAAGAATATTTCCTTTGAAATAGCGAATTTAAAAGAAATAGGGGTGATGGATACTATCTTTGAACATTGCGATTTTTCGAATGGTAATTTTGAAAATCAAGCATTTTATCGAGTAGAGTTCCATTCTTGTAAGTTTGTAGGAACGGAATTTTTAAAAGTTAATTTTTATGATTGTTTATTTGAAGATTGTAATTTAGAATATAGTAATCTTGCGGATTGTAAGACAAAGACTTGTGAATTTACTGATTGTAGGTTTCAAGAGTCTAGATTTCATTCGAATCAATTTTCTGTAACGGAATGGAATCATTGTGATTTTTCCAATTTAGAATTAATTGAAACTAGTATGGAAAAGCAAGATGTTTCAACTTGCAATCTAACTGGGTTGCGCGCAGATTCAAACTATCTAAAAGGGATGATTATCGCAAGAGAACAAGCGATGGATTTGATTTCACTTTTTGAGATTGAAATTCGTTCATAAGAAAATATTCAATTATGTTATATGTTTCATTTCTAGTTTTTTGTTTGTGTTTCTCGGCTGAAGTAACTTCAATTACTATCTTACTGAATATATGCTAATTTTTACTCAATAGATTTTAATGGGAAATGATCCTCTCTATGATAAAAAAGAAAAAAATTATAATATTGACATCTATCATTTGTTGTTTTTCTATAAGGAACAAATGAAATTCGCTAAAAAGATAAGCGTTAATAGAACTGCCATAATTACTCATGGAAGAGATTTCAATGTTGTTATACAAGATGAAGAAAGAGTAAAAGAACTGGTCAATATCTTATTAAATTGTTCTATTCCACCCAAAGACATGGCGTATACTGGCTCAGGAACGGATCGGTATCATTTAACGTTATTGAATGAAAAAGATCAATTAATTGCTACCATAGATATTGAAAATTTACCTTTTAAAATGAAGTTAAAGGGCTATTCTTATCAGTTTATCCTAGAACCAAAAATATAAAGAATTTAAAAGATATTATTGAAAATCAATAGGGTACTTATGCTTTTTATTAAAAATTTAGAAAGTCTTTTCAATAATTGTGAAATGTGATAAAATCACATTAGAAAGAATAGAGGGAATTTATGGAGAAAGAGAATAAAACAAAAAAGGCACTTAGTACGAAAGAATGGATTCTTTGTATTGGCGCAATTACAATTTTAACTTTACTTATGGTTTTACCACCTGTATTTCGAATTGTTTTTCAAGAAGATACACCTAATAATACATTAGCACCAACACCAACTCCTACTGATTTGGGAGACGAACCTTCGACAACAGAAACCTCACCGATTGATGATAGTCAATATGAAAAAGTAATCTGTACTAAGGAAGAGACAAACAGTGAAACTTATCAGGAATTAAACACTTTTTCACTAGCACATGAAAATGGCCAGTTAAAAATTTATTCAAGTATTAATAAAAAAACATATCAATTATCTGAAGAATCTGATCATTCGTCATTTTTGAAAGAAAAAACAAGTTGTGACGAAGTACCATCTGTCTATTTGACAATTCGTGGATTTAACTACGATTGTACTTCTTCCGAAAATGAGATTCAACTTACTCAAAAATTTGATCTTTCAAATTTCAAAGAAAAAAGAGTTACCATCAATCAAGAAGAGAAATTAATTACTACTCCTTACTATTTGGATCAAAATGTTCGAGTGATTCGGAAAGATTTAGAAAAACAAGGTTATGTCTGTGAAGAGATTCAACTAGTTGAAGTTCCAACTTCAACGCCATCTCCCTCTCCCTCTCAATCACCTGTAGAGGAGCCAGAGGTAACACCAACGCCAGAAGTAACACCAGATCCAACTCCTACTTTATTGCCATAATTAGTGATTTTCTACCATAAAAAAAGAACATCATGTATTAGATGATTCCTTTTTCCAATAGATACTGGTAGATAGAAACAATAAAAAGAAAAATAGAAAAAGATTTAAGATAATATAAATATCAAATCGAAAAGAAAAAAATTGATTTCCCAATAGAACAAATATGAGAATGAGAGAGAGAATTAAGCTCTCTCTTTTTTTGTGATGAGGAAAAATTTCAAGAACTAATTCTTTTAAAAGATAAATTAAAAAAGTAATTGGGAAAAAATAGAGGAGAATATAAGAAAAAGATAATGTCGTTTCTACCCGCTCTAAGATATTTAAAAATGATATTTTCTGGTAAGTAACCATCAGTGGATTTTTATAGAGATTCGCAAGATGAATTCCAATAGAACTTAGAATTAAGAATAGTGTAACAAATAGGAACATACTACTCCAAAAAATAGTCCTTATCCAAGTCTTTGTCATTTCTTGTTTCCTTTTTAGTGTGTTCCTAGGAAAATATAGAAGTAGGAAAAAAGGGAGTGGGAGAGAGAAGAAAAAGAAAAGAGAACTTTCTAAAATAGGACGGATTCCCGAAGAGAGGAGTGGTTTAATCTTTAAAAAATTAGATTGTGGTAGAATTCCTAAAACAGAGATAATGAAAAATAGAATATAAAAGTAAAAACAAATTTCAGAAGTACGAAATAGGGTCTCGCTTGGTTTCTTTAAAATATAAAAAAGAAGTAAGAAAAACGGAAGTACAATCCAAAAACTTTCTAGTTGTGGGAGTAAGTAGAAGTGAACAAATCCAGAAAATTCTTGTGTTAACCAAAACAAAAGGCTTGTAAGAATAACAAAGAAAAGGAAAAAATAAATAAAAAAACTTTTTGGGAAGAGAAATTTAATCTTTTGAAATAGGGTCTTATTCGGTAAATAGGTAGGAATATTTTTTATTAAAAGTACAAAAAGAACCATGAATCCTCCCCCTAGAAGAATAGAAAATAGGGCATCTTGCTTACTAATCATCGTTAATTTATGAAAACCGATGGTTGGGATAAAAGCATTTAATAAAAAGAAGAAAACTGTAAAATACTGAAATCTTGTAATTTTATTTTTTTTCATGAGGATAACTCCCTTTCTAAATAATTATCTACTGTTTTCATACGTACTTCAAATTTTAATTTCAGTTTATCTAAAAGAATATCTTGATCCTTAAAAGAAAATAAATGATTCTGTTTCATGCGATAAGTGAGTTTCATAAGATCGTATTCTTGGTTCTGATAATAAATTAATAATCGTTTTAAATCTTGTTCTAAATTTTTTTTGGTAGTCTGGTCTTGATTGTTTACTTCCATTGAAATATGAAAAGTAATTTGATCTTTTTGGTATTCTAAATTCGTTTGACTTTTATAAATGGTTGTATCTTGATAAATTGTTTGTTGAATTTGATTGTTTAGAATATTAAAGAGAATGGTATCTTCTGAAGAGAGGGTATCTAACACTTTAAAATCTTGAATTAAAGAAAGACCTTGAATTTCTAATTCTTTTTGATAGGAGACGAGTGGTAGATAAGTATTTTGATCAATTAAGAGTTCTTCTAAGAATTGTTCAAATGTAATGGATCTAGTAGTTCCCATATATTGTTGATTGGTTTTAATTAAGTCATTTAAATCTTTTGATTCTATTTCTTTTTCAAAAATAGTATTCATTTCTGACTCTAGTTCAATTATTTCAAAGTTATTACGAACATCTCGTTGATTTAGAAGATAAGTAATAATTTCTTTTAATTTATTATTAATGGCATCATCTGTTAAAAGAAGGGTATCCATATGGGAAAAATAGATTTTTTTATTACTTTTTAAATAGAGATGATGGAAAGCTTGATCGAGTGTTTCTGCCTCAGACTCATAGTAGAAAGATCCTTTCTCAAACGTTCCATCCTTTTGTTCTCCCTCTACGATACTAATATATAAATGATATGTTTGATCTTGATAATCGATTCCTAATAAACTAACGACCCCTAGTTCATTTAACTCTGTATAGGAAGAACATCCTGTTAGAAGGAAAAGGGGCAGAAAAAGAAAAAGTATTTTTAGTTTTTTCATTTGGATGACCTCCCACGTACTCGATTCTTTTTGGTTAATAGAGGATTTCTCAGTTTCGTTTTCTTAACGTTGTTAATTCTAATAAAGGCATCTTCTTGTTCAGATAAGATGAGAGGAGAGAAAGGGGCGAGATAGGGTTTATGGAAAGAATGCATACTAGAAAGTTTAATAATTAGAAATAAAGATCCTAGAAAAATACCATAAATTCCAAAGAGAGAAGCTAGAATCATCAGTAAGATTCTAAAATATCTAATGGCAGAAGAAAGTTCAATGGAAGTAAACACAAGTCCTGAAATCGCAGAAACAGCGATGACGATGATCATGATGGGAGAAATAATTCCCGCACTGACTGCTGCATCTCCTAAAACTAAACCTCCAAGAATCGAGACGGCAGTTCCCATTGTAGATGCCATTCTCATATCACTTTCTCTTAAAATTTCAAAGGAAACAGTCATGAGGAGTGCCTCTACTAATGCGGGAAAAGGAACGGTTAGTCTTTGCGAGAGAAAATTCAGTAACAAATCAGTAGTAATCGCATCGTGGTTGTGAGTTGTAATCGCAATATAGTAGGCAGGAATCAAAATAGAAATCAAGAATGCCAATAGGCGAATGATTCGAATAAAAGAAATATTAATTGGCTTTTGATAGTAATCATCTGGTGTATGAAATAAATCAATAAAGAAACAGGGTAGGATTAACGAATAAGGACTATTATCACATAAAATGACAATCTTTCCCTCTAAAAGAGCCATCGATGCTAAATCTGGTTTTTCTGTTGTCAAAATTGTTGGGAAAATGGTTGATTCCTCGTGTAAGTAGTCTTTTAAATAAGCACAATCTAAAATACCATCAATATTAATTTTTTGTAGTTTTTCTTTAATTTCTTGAATTAAAGAAAGTTCTGCGATATTTTCCATATATAAAATACCAACCTTTGTTTTCGACTGTTTTCCAATCTCGACCGATTCTACCCATAATTTTTCTGTCTTAATTCTTTTTCGAATAAGTCCTAAGTTCTTATTAAAGTTTTCTGTCAAAGAATCTTTGGGTCCGCGAACGGAAATTTCATTTTCACTACTTGTAATTCCACGATCTAGGTTTGCTCTAGTTTCAATTCCAAAATAGTTGTTATCATCAATAATAAAAATTGTGTAACCATTCCAAAGTTTGTTCAAAAGATCTGTATAATCTTTGATTTGTGTTACATTGTGACTCGGGATTGAATTATAAAAAAAGAGGAAGAGGTCCTTTGGGAGTTCTATCTTTTCATCGATAATTTTCGAAATATTTTTTAAAATGACATTACTGATATCTCCACCACTCGCTAATACTTCAGAATAGACAAGGGTAATTCTCTGTCCTTGCATTTCAATTTCTTTATAAATAATATCTCCTGCATAATTTGTATCTTTTTTAATTCTTTCGATCATAATATCCCTTCTTTTTCTTAGTTTTAGTATGGAGAAAAATTTTCAAAATATGAAAAAGAATGAAAAGAAAAATTTTTCAAAGAAAATTTTTTAACAATTATTGATTTTATTTAGAAAATCGTGTATAATATGTGGCAATTAAGAGGGAGTATTTATGGTTAAGAATGTTGTAATTAATGAAAAAATGTATAGTCTAAATACGGAAGATGCAATTCATGGTAAAACAACAGGTGATTGCTACCGCTTGAAGGTAGAAGATGAAGATATGATGGTGAAGATTTATTATCAAGAAGAAGGGCATTATATCGATCATTTATCAGAAAGAGAATTAGAGATTTTTCATGAAATTCATGAAGAAACAGTTCCTATTTTATTAAGTAAGTATCCAGTTTTAGATGAAGAGGGTGCTTATATTGGAGAAAGTACGCCTTTTATTGAAGAAATAAAAGGAAAAACAAAAGAGACTTTATATCAATTACCAAAAGAAAAACTTTTTGAAGATTTACAACAAATCCAAGAAAAAATTCCTGTTTTTGATAAACATCACATCAGCTTATATGATCTAGGAATTCATAATATGATAATTGGGAAGGGAAGTAAACTTCCTGTTGGAACCTATATATTTGATGATAGTTTTTATATGCTTGCCTCTAGTGATACTGAATTTCATAATCAGCAAGAATTTAATCGATTACTTCGTTCTATTGTAAAATTTCATTTTGAGAAACGAGGGGGAACTATTGGTAAAGATGATTATTTAGTGGATTTTATGAATGAAATTATCAATCCTACTATGTTTTATTGTACTCTTCCGAACTTAGAAAGAAATATGGGTGATTTTCCTAACCTACAATTATATTTGGATGACTATTTTGAAAAACAAAAGAAAAAGGGAAAAATTTGTTAGAAACAGAAACGAAAGATTTTCCTGATTTATGTGCCTATTTAGAAGATGCAAAAGCAAAGAAATTTAAAATATAAAGATAAAATTTTCACTATAGAATGGTGGAAGTTTTTATTTTTTAGTATAATAAAGATGAGTGTGATAGTATGGGAAAAATGAAAGATACCTATGAAGTAATGATTGAGAAACAGGATCATTTTGGTTCAGGAATTGCTAAAATAAATGGACAGTTTGTATTTGTAAAGGGTGCGTTACCAAAAGAGAGAGTAATGGTAACCGTCACAGAAACAAAAAAGAAATTTATGAATGCCAAAGTGAAAGAAATAAAGGAGACGTCTTTAGATCGAAAACAAGCAGAATGCCCTTACTACGAACAATGTGGTGGTTGCCAGATTATGGAACAGAACTATCAAAGTCAATTAAGATTTAAAGAAGAAAAGGTTCGTGAATTATTTAAAAAGTTTGCAAGAATTGATTCTTTAAAAATAGAACAGATTTATTCAGGAAGTCCGTTTCACTATCGAAATAAAGTAATTTTTCATGGGAAAAATAAAAAACTTGGATTTTACCAAGAAAAGAGTAATGATTTAATTCCTATAAAAGAGTGTATTTTGGTAGATGAGAATATCAATTTGGTATATCAGAAGATTCGTACTTATTTAGATTTCAATAAAGAAGATACGCTAGATTCCTTAATGATTCGAAAAACTTCGTTAGGGGAAATCATGATTGTCTTAGAGGGAAACATAAAAAGTCCTAATTTGTTAATCCAGGAGCTTGAGCATTTTTCTGTTTGTTCTATTTTTTTGAATCATCAGAGAATCTATGGAAAAGAATCTATCACAGAACAAATTTTTGATTTTAAATTTAATATTTATAAAAATGCTTTTTTTCAGGTAAACTACGAAATGATGAAAGAACTTTATCAATTGGTAGTTGATTATTATCAAAAAAGGAATCTCTCATGCGTTTTAGATTTATATTGTGGAACTGGAACGATTGGAATGCTTGTTAGTCCCTATGTAAAAGAAGTAATTGGAGTAGAAGTAGTAAAAGACTCTATTCTTTCAGCGAATCAAAATAAAAAACAAAATCAAGTTTCAAATATTTCCTTTGTAGAGGGGAAAGTAGAGGATAAAATTCATCTTTTTCAAAAGGTAGATTCCGTTATTGTCGATCCACCAAGAAGTGGGTTAGATAGAAAAACATTACAGTCAATTTTAAAAATGAATCCAAAAAGTATCGTCTATATTTCTTGTGATCCTGTAACGCTAGCGAGAGATTTAAGTCAATTACTAGGGGATTATACTTTGATAGAAACTCATCTAGTTGATATGTTTCCTAATACTTATCATATAGAAACGATTGTTTTTCTAGAAAAGAGGAGAAAGTGAACTTCTAAGAGACAAAGTAAGGATTGTATGATAAAATGATATTAGAAATCATATTTTGAAAAATTGGAGGAAGAAATGAAAAATCAAACAAAAAATATTGCATTAGTAGTAGCTGTTATCTTAGTGATCGTAATTGCTTTTGTCTTTGGAGGTAAAAAACAAGAAGCGGCCAAGGAATATTTGAAGGGAACACATTATATAGAAATTGTAATTCGTGATTATGGAACCATTAAAGCAGAACTTTATGCAGATATTGCTCCTATTACGGTAACGAATTTTATGGAGCTCGTAAATGAAAAATTCTATGATGGATTAACATTTCACCGAATTATTGATGGGTTTATGATGCAGGGAGGAGATCCTACTCAAAATCCAGAAAGTGATCACAGAATTGCAGATACCATCAAGGGAGAATTTAGTTCCAATGGTGTTTCTAATTCACTAAGCCATATCAGAGGAACTTTATCGATGGCGAGAGCATCTTACAATAATAGCGCTAGCAGTCAGTTCTTTATCATGCATCAGGATAACCGTTATCTCGATGGTGATTATGCGGCTTTTGGTCGAGTAACAGAGGGATTGGAAGTGGTCGATGAAATCTGTGAAAATGCAATTACAGAGGATGAAGATGGAAATGTAGCTTATGAAAATCAACCTGTTATTGAATCCATCCGTGAAATCGAAAATCTAGATGAATAGTAAGGTATTATATGAATAAGAGAAAGATGAATGTAATTGTAGTTTATGATCAGAAAGAAGAAAACATCTTGATGTGTTATCGTTCTAAAGAACCTTATCGCAATCTTTATAATCTGGTAGGGGGGAAAGTAGAAAAAAATGAATCAAGTGAAGATGCTGCGTACCGAGAATTAGAAGAAGAAACAGGAATTACAAGAAAGGATATTATTTTAAGTTACTTGATGGCTTTCCAATATGAAATGAGTAATATAGAACTTCAGGTTTATGTTGGTAAACTTAATAAAGAAAAAAAATTAATAGAAGAAGTAAATCATCTTTTTTGGGTAAGTAAAAATGAAAATTTTTCTGATATGACAAAATATGCAGGAGAAGGAAATATTTATCATATCTTAGAACAAGTTAAAATTTATCGTACACGCCTATTAAAAATGGAAGAGCTAGTAACCGATAAGTAAAGGAGGTAATATGAACCAAATTGTTGTAACAAAAGAAGCAAAACTAATGGATTACCTAGTAGAAAATACAGAGTATTCTAGAAATAAAATAAAAAGTTTATTAAAATATCATTCGATTACCATTTCTGGGATTCGTCAAGTAAAACATGATACTATAGTAAAACCAAAACAAGTAATATCTATTTCTTCAGAAAAAAAGATTACGAAAATTGGTAAAATTGATATTGTCTATGAAGATGAAAATTATTTGGTAGTGAATAAACCGAGTGGGATGTTAACTATTTCAACAGAAAAAGAAAGTACTAGAACACTCTATCATTTTGTTAGAAATTATATCAAGGAACAAAATAAGAGAAATAAAATTTTTATTGTTCATAGATTGGACCGAGAAACTAGTGGAATTGTTTTATTTGTAAAAAGCGAAGAATTAAAAAGAAAATTACAAGAAAACTGGGAAAAAGTAGCAGTAAAAAGAAAGTATGTTGCAGTAGTGGTTGGTATTTTAGAAAAAAAAGAAGACCATTTAGTATCGTACTTAAAAGAAAATGTTCAAAATCGGGTCTTTGTTTCTAAAGACCATTCTGGAAAAGAAGCAATTACTAATTACCGAGTGGTTCGGGAAAACAAAAATAGTTTATTAGAAATTGAAATAGAAACAGGAAGAAAAAATCAGATTCGCGTACAACTCGCAGAAATTGGACACTCGATTTTAGGGGATAATAAATATGGAACAACGAAGGGGAAACGCTTGTATCTTCATGCAACGGAACTACTGATTCGAGATCCACTAACAGGGAAAGTGTTATCTTTTGAAGTAAATACACCTAGAGATTTTGAAAGACAATTATAGATAGGGCAAGAAGAAAAAAAGTGTTATATATTAGTATTGGAGGAAAGTAAAATGGATTATTTAAAAAATGAATTGAAAAAGATTTTTGTAACATCACTTGTTACTTCAGTTATTATGCTTATCATGGGGATTTTCTTATTAATGAAACCAGATTTTGTGCTAACGACTTTATCTACTGTCGTAGGGTTAATTGTTTTAATTCCAGGAATTATTTCTTTAGTAGATTACTTTAAGACAAAATATATGCCTAATTTGGTAGTAGGAGTGATTTTGGGAATTTTAGGACTTATCTTTATTTTTAACCCAAAGTTTATTTCAAGTATTTTACCGTTTGTATTAGGAATTTATTTTATTATTAATGGACTTAGTAGGCTTCAGTATGCGATTGAGATGAAGAAAAATAAAGTGCCTGATTATGCACCATCTCTTATCTCTTCTGTTCTAATTCTGGCATGTGGGGTTTTATTAATTGTGAATCCTTTCAGTGGAGCGATGGCTATGACTCAAGTCATTGGAATTTTCATGATTGTCTATGCAGCACTTGATATTTATAATGCAGTTACTACGAAACAGAAGGTTAAGGAATTTGTAAAGGAGATTAAAGAGTGAATCTCTTTCTTTGGTATCCAAAGTGTAGTACTTGTAAGAAGGCGAAAGAATTTTTAGATCATCATCAAATTATATATCAAGAAAGAAATCTTAAAGAAGATCCTCCTACTGAATTAGAAATCAAAAACTGGTTAGAGAAATATTCTGTAGATTTAAGAAAACTTTGGAATACAAGTGGAATATTATATCGAGAAAAGAAATTAAAGGATCTTCTCCCTACGATGTCAGAAGAAGAAAAAATAAAATTACTAGCAAGTGATGGGATGCTTGTAAAAAGACCAATTCTAATTGGTGAAAATAAAATATGGATTGGCTTTAAAGAAAAGGAATGGGAAGAAATTATATGAAAAAGAAACTAACAAATGAGGAAAAATATAAATATACCAAATATCGAATTCTATGTTGGTACTTAGTAATTATTACTGGAATTATGACCATTGCGTTTTCTCTTTTATCTTTAATTCAACATGTTTCTCCTATCTTTGCAGTTATTAGTTTTATTTTAGAAATGGTATTTACGAAGTTAATGAAATATTTTAAAGAGGTAAAAAAAGAAAAGGAATAGTTAGTACTGTTCCTTTTTGGTTGGTTTATCATAAAATTCAGGAATAAAACTTTCTTTACAAGTTTCTCCTTCTTGAATAAAAGCATTGGTAATTCCAGTATCGCAAGCAAAGTCGATGATTTCCTCATATTCTTGTTCTGTCAAAGTACGATTTAGATTAGGATACTTTAAAAATTTCCTAATAGGAGTGTACTGATTCATAATACTAATAATTATTGAATCATGGTAAGTTTGATACAAATACTTGAGTATTTTTTTAGAGTCTTCTACTTCTCCTGGAAGACATAAATGGCGTACAATCACTCCTTTTTTTAATAAACCATTTTCATATATAGGTGAACCTACTTGAGAGACCATTTCTTCAAGACTCTCTTTTGCGTAGTCAGAGTAATTAGAAACTTTGGAGTAGCGGAGTCCGATGGTATCGTCAAAGTATTTAAAATCAGGTAAATAAATATCGATAATTCCATTTAATTGTTTAATAGTTTCTTTTTTCTCATATCCACTCGTATTATAGATGATAGGAAGAATTAATCCTTTTTTTCTTGCTTCTTTAATTCCTAAAATAATTTGAGGAACATAATGGGTTGGGGTAACTAAATTAATATTATGCGCTCCTTTTTCTTGTAATTCTAAGCAGATATTGACAAAGTCATCAATCGTAATTTCATATCCAATATGTTCAGAACTAATTTTATAATTTTGGCAAAAGATACATTGGAGATTACAAAAAGAAAAGAAGATAGTTCCAGAACCATGAGTTCCAGATAAACAAGGCTCTTCCCATTCATGAAGAGAATATCTTGCGATTCTCATGATTTCTGAAGCACCACATACTCCTTTTTCTTTTTTTCTATTTATGTTGCATTCTCTTGGACAGAGAGAACAATACGCTTCCTCTAATTGCATAATTTATCACCGAAACTATTATACTATAATAGCCATCTAAGAAAAATAGATTTCAAAAGAAAAAGTCTACATATTCTTGAATTAAATCAAAACTTTTGTAGACTTTTCCATTCTTCCACAGAGCTCGTCTAAAGAAAGATGTAATTGTTTGGCAAGTTGATAAGCAAAAGCTGTTAAAATTAGAGTTTCTCCTTTTTCATAGGCGCTGATTGTAGATTGTGTTGTATTTAGTAATTTCGCTAGTTGATGTTGATATAATCCTTTTTGTATTCGAATCTCTTTTAGTTTTTGACCAATTTCCTTAGGATTCAGATTGAATTTTTCTTTTCCTATACTTCTCTCAGTACTAATAAGTCCAACAACATAATCCATAGAATGACCTGTAATATTACAAAAGTCATTTAGTTTTCGAAGAGGGATTAATTCTTTTCCTGTTTCCCATCTTGAATAACATGCTTGAGAAACCTCTAATTGGTCTGCTAAATCCTTTTGAGTTAAGTCTAAATCCTCCCTAATATCTTGTAGTCTTTGGAATAGGACACCATTCATAGAAATCATAACATCACCTAAGTATATTTTCCCAACTTTCCTTTTCAATATGAAAATTTCATACGTAAATACGATTTTTATGTTATAATCATGAAATGGAAAGAAGGAATAAAATGGATACAAGGATGGTTGAGTTGTACTGTAAATATATCATAAAACCATTAGAAAAACAGAAAAATCAATTAGAAAGAGAACTTACAAAAGCAAAATTTTGGAAGAAATCTATCAAGAGGGAAGAATTGGCATTGGTGAAAGAAATGCTAAATGAAAAGTTTCGATATTTATCAGAAATATTATATGAGCAAGATGAAAATGTATAGGTCTTGTTTTTCTATTAGTTTCATGTTAAAATCACTTGTTAGAAAGGAGTGTTATTATGGAGAATAAAAAAGATAATGGTTATTTAATCGGGATTTTAGGTGCTTTTGTAGGTGGATTAATTGCCTCTCTTCCTTGGATTTTAGTTTATGTATATGGAAATATGATTCTTTCTTTGCTAGCTTTACCAATTGCATTAGGAGCATGGAAGGGATATCAAATGTTAAAGGGTAAACAGGATGGAAAATTACCATATATCGTTGCGGCAATTTCTCTTTTAATCATCACTTTAGCAACATTAGTAATCATTCCACTTTTATTAGGAGTAAAAAATGGATTGGATTTTTCTTTTGATATTTTAGATCTATTATATCAATCTAGTGAATTTAAAACAGCAATATTGAAAGATTATGCAATTTCTGTTTTATTTACATTCTTAGGAATCGGTGGCGTTTTAGGGCAAATTAAAGAATCTGTTGAAGAATAAAAATGGGAGATTATGAAAAACATAGAAATTGCTTTTCATTTTCTGATAGAACATATATAATAAGGTAGCAAAGGAGAAAAATTATGGCAAAAATAAAAAATGTAGTACCTTATGTAGTAGGAGCAGGAGCTTTAATTACGGGAGTTCGTTTCATAAAAAAACAATTATCATCAGAACCAAAATGTATAACATTAGAAATTCCAACAGGGGAGTGCAATCTTAGACAGGAATCAATGAGAAAACCTGAACTTGTTGCGTTAGAACAAAATAGAAACTATATCAAGTTAAGATAATTTGATTTTAGAGTTTTGAGTCAATCATAGGATTGATTCTTTTAAATCTCAAAAGTAAAATAATGATTTCTAGTTGCGGAAGATACAAAAATGTGATACTATGAATTCATACTAATAGGGAGTAGTTACACTTTTCATCTAGTGATTATAAGGCGTCATCACAAAAGTGAAAACTTTTCGCTTTATAATGTAATACGACGGTATTATTAACAAGACTTTTAGTGATAATACTAAGAGTCTTTTCTCTTGGAAAAATATAGGAGATGAGAATATGAGTTATTTATTATTAATTTTAGGTTTTTTCTTTTTGGTAAAGGGAGCTGATATTTTTGTAGAGGGAAGTTCCAACTTGGCGAAAGTATTAAAAGTTCCCACATTAATTATTGGACTAACGATTGTTGCTTTTGGGACGAGTGCTCCAGAAGCTGCTGTTAGTATTACAGCGTCCCTTAGCGGAAGTAATGGGATTACAATCGGAAATGTAATTGGGTCAAACATCTGTAATCTTCTTTTGGTTCTAGGATTAAGTGCTTTATGTAGGCCATTAAAAACAACAAGAAAAGTGATTCAACGAGATTACTTATTTTGTATTTTATCCTCTGTTATTTTAATTTTTATGGTAATGGAAACATTTTTATCAGGGGGGGAAAGCGCAATCATCACTAGAAGTAATGGTCTTGTATTACTTTGTTTTTTAGGAATGTATTTATATTCTTTACTGCTTGATGCTTTATCTGAAAAAAAGAAATTAGAAGTAGAAAAACGAAAATTTTCTTGGAAAGATATTGTATGGATTATTGTTGGAGCAATTGGAATTTTAATTGGTGGAAATTTAGTTGTTAATTCTGCTGTTGATATTGCTAAGTCTTACCATATCAGTGAAAATTTAATTGCACTTACCATTGTAGCAATAGGAACCTCTCTTCCAGAATTAGTGACTAGTGTTGTTGCTGCCAAAAAGGGAGAAACCGATATAGCGATTGGGAATGTAATAGGAAGTAATATTTTTAACATTTTCTTTATCTTAGGGGCTTCTGCTACAATTATGCCGTTAACGGTAGAATTTAGTTCTATGATTGATATTATTGTCATGGCTTCTGTTGAGATTTTAGTTTATTTAATGATGATTAAGAAATTCAAATTAGATCAAAAAAAAGGAATTCTTATGCTCTTGCTTTATTTTAGTTATATAGTGTATATTATAGGAAGATAGAAAAAATAGGTGAGACGATATATGAAACAAGAAAATTGGTATTGTATGGAGGAAGAGGAACTCTTAAAAAAATTAAAAACAACGAAACATGGGTTAACGAGAGAAGAAGTTCAAAAACGATTAGCAAAATATGGGAAAAATGAACTTCCTCAGAAAAAGACGACTAGTATTTTTAAAATTCTATGGGAAGAAATCACAGATCCTATTGTTTTGCTTTTGGTCGTTACTGTAATATTTTCTTTTATAATTGGAGAAGTAATTGATGGGTGTGCGATTATCTTTATTATTTTAGTAGATTTAGTTCTTGGAACTCTACAGGAGTGGAACGCAGAAAAGAATGCGATGTCGCTTGCTAGTTTAATTAAGGTTCATTGTAACGTAATTCGAGATGGTAGAGCAGAACAGATAGATTCTAGTGAATTAGTAGTAGGGGATCTTGTCGAATTAGAGTCTGGTGATAAAATTAGTGCAGATTTAAGAATTTTAGAATGTCATAATTTTCAAGTAGATGAAGCAGTTTTAACAGGAGAAAGTTTAGGGATTCAAAAAAATATAGAGGTACTAGAAAAGGATACTCCTCTAGCAGAAAGAAAGAATATGGTATATGCAGGTACTTCCGTTATTACTGGTCGTGCACTCTGTGTGGTTGTTGCAACTTCTCTTGATACAGAAATTGGTTCTATCGCAAATCATGTTGCAAATACAAAAGAGACAAAATCTCCTCTTTCAATCCGAATGGAGAAATTTTCGAAACAAATTACAGGACTGATTATCGTTATCGCTATTATAATTGCTATTATCCTATATCAAAAAGGGCTTCCTGGTAGTGAGATTTTTCTATCAGTTATCGCATTAAGCGTATCAGCAATGCCAGAGGGACTTCCCCTTGCTTTAACGATGGCATTAACAATTGGTTCTAACCGAATGGCCAAAAAACAAGTAATTGTAAAAAAATTGAATTCTGTTGAAAGTTTAGGAAGTTGTACAGTAATTGCGAGTGATAAAACAGGGACACTAACAGTTAATGAACAAACTGCCAAGAAAATTATCCTTCCATCAGGAGAATGTTTTAATGTTGAGGGAAGAGGTTATAACAATCATGGAAAAGTAGTCTCTGAAAATGATAGTTCTATCGATTTGGTGAAACCGATTGGCCTATTTGGAGTTTTAAATAATGAAGCACATTTAGAACATAAAAATGGTACTTGGGAAAGTTATGGAGATTCGATTGATATTGCGTTTCTTGCTTTAGGAGAAAAATTAAAGGTCTCTGCGTCAGACTATAAGATTGTAGGGGAAATCCCCTATGAATCTGAAAATAAATATTCGGCAATTTTTTATGAATCTAAGGGAGAAATCCATTGTACTGTTAAAGGTTCCATTGAAAAAATCATAGAATTTTCTAAGAAAATGAAAAAGGGAGAATCTGTTACTCCTATTGATGAAAAAATGCTATTAAAACAAAATGAGAATTTAGCAAGAGAGGGATATCGTGTTATCGCTCTTGCGGATGGAATTGTTAAAGAAAAGGAAAATTACACAGAATCTGACATTAAACAATTAACGTTTCAAGGACTTGTTGGATTTATAGATCCTGTTCGTGAGGAAGTGAAAGGTTCTATTCAGAAGTGTAAGGATGCTGGAATCAAGGTATTAATGATTACTGGAGATCATCCTTTAACAGCTTTTTCAATTGCCAAAGAGTTGAACTTAGTAGAAAAATGGGAGGAAGTAACATCTGGTGTAGAAGTTTCTGAGTATTTAGCGAAAGGACCAGAAGTTTTTGATCAGTTTATTAAGGAAAAACGAGTGTTTACGAGAGTGACTCCACTTGATAAATTAGAGATTGTAGAGTCTTTAAAGAGACAAGGAGAATTTGTTGCTGTTACGGGGGATGGCGTGAATGACGCTCCTGCCATTCGTAGTGCAAATATCGGTGTTGCCATGGGAAGTGGAACGGATGTTGCGAAAGAAACTGCTTCTATGATTATTGTTGATGATAACTTTAAATCAATTGTCTCTGGTGTAGGGGAAGGGAGATGTGCTTACAGCAATATTCGAAAAGTATGTTATATGCTTTTATCCTGTGGGCTTGCAGAAGTATTATTCTTTGTCTTATCTGTCATTTTTGATTTACCAATGCCACTGGTTGCCATTCAATTATTATGGTTAAATCTAGTAACAGATGGATTACAAGATTTTGCCTTATCTTTTGAAAAATTAGAACCTGGAGTTATGAAGGAAAAACCGAGAAACCCTAAGGAATCGCTATTTAACCGTTCCTTATTAGAAGAAGTATTAGTCGCAGGTCTTGCAATTGGACTAATTGTCTTTGGAGTTTGGTATTACTTAATTCAAAATGTGGGAATGGAAGTAAAACTGGCTCGTGGTTATGTAATGGCTTTAATGGTATTTATTCAAAATATTCATGTATTTAATTGTCGTAGTGAGAAGGAATCTTTCTATAAAATTTCCTTAAAAAGTAATCTATGGATTCCAATCGTTATTTTTGGCTCTATTTTCTTACAAATTTTAGTAATGGAAGTACCATTTTTAAGTGCCTTCTTACAGACTTCGTCCATTCCAATGATTGATTTATTAAAACTGGCACTTTTATCTACAGTGATTCTTTTGGTAATAGAAATTTATAAAAAAATTAAATATAGGACTAGTAAATAGGAATAGAAAAAAGTTCTATTCTTTTTTTAAATGGACTTCACAAGTTCTACGAAAATTTCAAAAAAAAATTAAAAATATCTAATTTTTAAAATTGATGAATGAAAAAGGAATTTCCTATCGTGAATTTCCTTTTTTTGTCTAGGTGAAAATCCTAAAAAGCATCAATTTTCCTCATTTTACAAGCCTTCTTTCTTTTGTTATAGTGGCATTGTTCATGAACGAATTAATTAAAAGGGAGGTTTGTAAAATAGAAACGTTAATTGAAGAATTATCACTATATGAAGA
>CANOBK010000014.1 GCA_947564265.1 uncultured Caryophanales bacterium | reverse complement strand
CTAATTATAATCCAATTATACCCCCCCCCCCAGACTTTTTTGTCAACCCAGAATATAATCATCTAAAATTGGGATGTTGGTTATTATTTTTTTACCATTTTCTTACCAAGAAATATGTCGAATTTTGGGCATAAAAAAGAATGGCTTTCACCATCCTTTCATTTTACTATTCAATTAACGATATAGTTTTTCAAAGCGTTCTTTTGTTTTTTCTTTTCCTAACAATCTTAAAATTTCATACAAATCTGGCGTCATAGAACTTGTAGTTGCGCCTACTCTAATTACTGTAGAAACATCCGCAACACTACCTTTGTAGGTATCTGGATCTGCTTTGTAAGCTTTCATATCACTACAGTAACCTAATTCTTCTGATAATTCTTTTACTTTGCTAAACCAGGTATCTTTATCATCATTCTCATCATAGTATTTTTCAATATATGTTTTTAAGATATGATGAATTTCTTCTGGATCATTCACTTTTCCAAATTGATATTCTAAATCTCCTGTAAAATATTCATCAAACATATACCAAACACAGTCTTTGATTGTTGAGAAAGATGCATAATCTTTTCTTGGTTTCTTTTGCTCTCTTTCAATATTGAAAATAGAAATAGCATAGTCTCTATTTTTTTCTAAGATAGAAGCGAATTCTGTATCAAATTCTTTTGACCAAACTAATAATCTGTCATAAACCTCACTTGCTTTTAATCTACTGATATAACTTTTAGAAATATTCATTAGTTTTTCTAAATCAAATAAGCTTCCTGAAACACTCATCTTCTTAAAATCAAATTTAAAGTCATCAATTCCCAGTGTTTGATTTTGATCCCACCATGTTTCAAAGTTGGTATTCGCTATCGTCATTAGATATAAGTTAACTGCCTCTACTGGAATTCCCTTTTGATGATAGTAACTAACCGCAGCTTCTGGATCTTTTCTTTTGGAAAGTTTTCTTCTCGTTCCATTTTCATCAACCTTCATAACTGTTCCTAAATGGGCATATCTAGGAGGCTCAAATCCGAATACTTGAAATAGTTGTAAATGAACTGGGGTAGAAGAAATCCACTCATCTCCACGAATCACATGTGTTGTTCTCATTAAATGATCATCTACTAGATGTGCAAAGTGATAAAGTGGTAATCCATCACTTTTGATTAATACGATATCTAAATCATTTTCTGGAAATTCAATTTTTCCACGGACTAGATCATTTAACACAATTTTTTTATTAAAATCTCCAGGCGATTTCAAACGGATAATATAAGATTCTCCCTTTTTAATTCTTTCTGCACGTTCTTCATTCGTTAGGAAACGACATTCTGCATAACTTCCATAGTATCCAATTCGTTCTTTATTTAATTCTTGCATTTGCCGAATTTCTTCGATTTCTTCTGGTGTACAAAAACATGGATAAGCCATTCCTTGTTCTATTAAATGTTTCGCAAATGTTTGATAGATTTCTTTCCTTTCACTTTGAATATAAGGTCCATACTCCCCGATTTGTTCTGTTTCTGATACAACCCCTTCATCGATCGTGATATCAAAGTTTTTTAAATCATCAATAATTCCTTGAATTCCGTTTTCAACCGTTCTTGCTCCGTCCGTATCTTCAATTCTTAAGAAAAAAACACCATTCGTATCTTTTGGAACTTTTCTTGCGATAAAGGCAGAACGTAAACTTCCCATATGAACGAATCCCGTAGGACTAGGGGCAAAACGAGATACTACTGCTCCTTCTGGTAAATTTCTTTCTGGATACATTTTTTCATAATCCTCGATTGTTTTGGTAACATTCGGAAAGATTAAATCTGCTAATTCTTTATTTGTCATTCTATAATCACACCCTTTTAAATATAACCCTATCATAGCAAAAATCTATTTTTTTATCAATAAAAAAAGCCCTATTTCTAGAGCTTTATTTCTATTTGGCTGCCCCAGCTAGATTCGAACTAGCGCATGGCAGATTCAGAGTCTGCAGCCTTACCGCTTGGCTATGGGGCAATAAACATTATTAATAATAACACACATTGATTATTTTTTCAAGATATGATTAGAGAAACGAAACATAATAGACATAAAATTTTCAAACAAAAAGAATAGGAAAATATTCTATTCAATTCATAATAAATTTAATTACTCTCTGAAATATTTTTGATTTCTTCTTCTGTTAAATTTGTTGCTTCCATGATTATTTTTTTATCTACACCGCTTTTTAATAAACTTCTTACAGTATCAAAAATGCCTTCACGTCTACCCTTCTCAATTCCTTCTTCTAGTCCTTCTTCTTTTGCATGATGTAATTCTGTATTTCTTAACATCTCTAAATGTAACTCTTTATCGTAAAGTCCGATAATTTCTTCATCATCTGATGCTTCCAATGCATCCTTCCGATATTCACTCATTACTTCATCCTCCCCTATTAGATTTTCTAAACGGTCAGGACTTCCTTCATTAAATACTAAAAGAAGTCTCTCTAGTTCCGTCAACTTATCTCCATTATATAATTTCTTTCTTATTTTGGGAA
This sequence comes from uncultured Caryophanales bacterium, assembly GCA_947564265.1. GTDB lineage: Bacteria > Bacillota_I > Bacilli_A > RF39 > UBA660 > Alloscybalousia. Next base: position 39,182 of record CANOBK010000014.1, on the reverse strand, counting down.
GATAGATATAAATAATTGTAATTTTATCTGTTAATGATATTCCTTCTTCATCTCGTAATTGATAAACTTCAATCGTGTTGTGATCTCCTTCAAAGGAAAAGTTATTAAGATTAATCTGAATCGACTTTTGATACTGATATTCACTTCCCCTTTTCATCTTTGATTTATATAAGTCATTAATATAGGAAATATTTCGTTCTAAAGATTCAATACTTATATTATTATTCATCTCAATATTATAGATTTCTTCTTCAATCTCACAGACAAAATCTACGGTCTTACTTGAATCATGATAGTTTTTCTTATCTAGTTTATTTTTAACAAAGATAATATTTTCTTCGATCTCTTTTCTATCTTTTCCTATTAATAAAGATAAGAAATAAGATACATATTGCTTTCTTGATTCATTGTTTAACATGGTATGAAACATAACATCAGATACAATTGGAAAGGGTTCCCCTTCTTTCCGATCACTTAACTTATAAATATATTCATGATTGATTGGTAAACTTAACCGACTCTTTTTTTCTTTCATTGCTACTCCTTTTAAATGATAGTAAGGTAATTGCCTTCTAACTATATTATTTATAAAAAAGGATTCGTCGGATAAAGTTTTAGAAAGAAAAAGAATTTTTTTATTTTAACGTAAAACTCTGATTAATAATTGGAACACTATATAAAAATAAAATGTCTTGATTGGTTTTTGAAAAATCAATTTCTTCTACTTCAGATAACATCTTGCTACTAAAGTATCTTAAATCAATCATCGTAATTTTTTGATAATTGTCTAATAATAAGGGTGCTAAACTACTTGAGAAAGAATCACGGAATAGAATTAATTCTCGATCACTGGATGATTCTTCATTATTTAAAATTAGAATTGGTGTTGCTCCTGATAAAAAGATATCATAAGAATCTATATTTTTTAAGTTTTCTTTTTCATAGACAGATTCCATTCTCTTTTTCTCATAGTTATAGACTTCTGTATTTTCTATCGTACCTGAAAATAAGTACTGAATCGTATCTGCGGTAACAGAGCCAGAACTCTTACTATAATAAGCGCCATAGAAGGGAAAGTAAGATTCCTGTTTCCTAGGAAAACTTGTTTTTTCTAACTGTAATTTATTTTGTAGTAAAGAAACGACCTCTTCTAATTGTTCTTGTCTCCAGTGTAAATCTGTTCGGTAGTAAGAATCTAAGTTTAAGGTAGGTCTTAAATCAATTTCTTCAAAGTTCTTGTTTAATCCTTCTCTTACTGTTTGATAAAGAAAAGGATAATCCATTTTAGGAAAGGAACTTACTTCTACGTAATAGTTTTTATCTGGAATAATCGCATAGAATACTTTTTTATTTTTAAAGTGGGTATCGGCTACTTCATTTAATTTATTTGTAAAATAGGTAACTGATTTTTCATTTACTGTAGGCTCTAACTGATAAATTTCATTTCCTATTCGATAAGCATCATGAGAAATATTTTTCTGATATACACTATTTACAAATAACGCCTTACTACGTCTCAATTGATTTCTAAAAGGAAATTGATCTGTTAAATACTCATTCATTTTCTCAAAATATTTTCCTGTAGGAATCGAAGAAACTTCCAATTTGGGAAGTGTTGCCATCGTTCTACGTTCTGAAAAAGAAACTAGCGTATCAGAATCAATCAAACTATAGAGAAAGAAGAATCCTAGAATGAAACAAAAACCACCAATGATTAATTTATCTTTCATAAAACAGTCCTCCTAAAAACGAAAATACAAGAATGGTTGAAAAGATTCATCGATTAAGAAAGCGGTAGAAAGAAGAAGTAATAGAAGTGTTAGTATTACCTCTAAGGTACCTACAAGAAGCTCTCCTCTTTTCCATTTTGTCAAATAGTCTTTTCCCCTTCTTAGAATTGGTGTTGAGAATAATAAAGCAATTCCAAGTAAAATAATAGAATCTTTTAAGTAAAAGAGTGTTTCTTTGTTACAAAAAGCAATTTTACTAAATCCAAACATTCCTTTTAAGGTTTCACCTAATAAGGATAAATCCGTTTGATTGAAAATAACAAAACTAATTAGGACTAAAAAAATGGTATATGCATGGCTAAATACTTGATGATTCTTTAAAAATTTTAATAGTACTTTCTTTTCTAAGATTAAGAAAAAAGCAAAGTAAAGACCCCAAAGAACAAAATTCCAACTAGCTCCATGCCATAATCCTGTTGTCATCCATACAATGAGGATATTACGATAATGACGAAATTTGGAAACTCGATTTCCTCCTAATGGAATATAGATATAGTCTCTAAACCATGAAGATAAAGAAATATGCCATCTTCTCCAAAAGTCTGTAATACTATTAGCGATAAACGGATAGTTAAAGTTTTCTAAGAAATGGAATCCAAAAATAAGACCGAGTCCAATTGCCATATCACTGTACCCTGAAAAATCAAAGTATAATTGAAGGCTATCAGAAATTGCTTTTAACCAAAAACCAATAACCGTATTTGAAGACAAGGAAGCAAGTTCTTTCGAAAAAATTCCTAACATATCCGCAATCATCACTTTTTTAGAAAGACCTAAAACAAATCGTCGAATCTCATTGGAAATATCACTGGTCTTACTTTCTCTTGTTTCTAGTTCTTTGGAGATTGTCTGATAACGAACAATAGGCCCCGCAATTAATTGGGGAAATAAAGATAGATACGTAGAATACGTGAATATCGAAGTTGCTGGTTTTACTTCTTTCCGATAAATATCAATTAGATAACTTGCTGATTGAAATGTAAAAAAGCTAATTCCAATCGGCATCACAATCGAAAGAAATGGAAGTGTATCAGGGAATAAATGATTGATATTACTTACAAAGAAATTATAGTATTTAAAGTAAAACAGAATGCCAAAGTTAATACATAATGACAAAACTAATAAACTCTTTTTCTTCCATGGAACTTGGCACTTGTCAATCCATTTTCCAAAGAGATAGGAAAAGACACAAGAAAATAGTAAGACAAGAATAAATTTTGGTTCTCCATAAAAGTAAAAGAATAAACTACTAATTAGTAAAATACTATTCTTAAATTTTTTTGGTACTACAAAATAAGAAAGTAATACAATTGGTAAAAAATAATATAAAAATGGAATACTAGAAAATACCATATTTACCCTCCATTTAAGAAAAACCTTCGTAAAACGAAGGTATTCTTTTATTTTCCAATATTTTGGAAGTTCTTTAAGAGTTTGTCTCCCATCTCATCATCTAAGATTACGATGATTAAGTCTCCTCGACTTTCTACAATTACGTTTTCAACGCCAACACAAATCCATTTTCTAGGATCAACATGTTCTTTTAGTTTTGTTTTTGCGTCTTCTACATTCGCTTCATCCTTCATACGGACTAGAACAACAGAATGGGCGATAGAACCAGTCATTGATTCACTAGCTAATGCCTCTTTGTAATCGATATCAGAGGTTCCTAAATATCCTTCTACATTTTCTTTGGTAACCTCCATATTTTCTAAAAACATGGGAAGTTCATCTTCTTCAAATCCAGCATATACCTTCTCCATGATTTCTTCTAGGCTACCTTCTACTTTGTCGCTTTTTTTCTGATTACAGCCAGTTGCTCCTAAAAACACAGCAAATACTAACAACAATGTCAATATTCTTTTCATTTTTTTCTGTTTCATTTTATCTTCCTTCCATTCTTAATTTAATATCAATATAACATAACTTTAAAAAAATTCCAATCTTCTATCTAAAATTCTTTTTTAATTTTGCGATTTCTTTAATTTTTTAAATTTTTTTTCATTTTATATTGATTTTTTTTTCTCTTAATGGTAAGATTAAAACACTGATGCAGTTATGAGTGCCTATATGACTGTGTTTAGTACAATGGGGCATTAGCTCAGCTGGGAGAGCGCCACGTTTGCACCGTGGAGGTCAGCGGTTCGATCCCGCTATGCTCCACCATTATGAAATTTGTTCAAAGCTATTTGAACTTTATAGAAAGAACTTGTCATAAGTTCTTTTTTTATTATGTCGCAATGTCAATAAAAAGACTATTAACAATTTTTTCTGTTAATAGTCTTTTTCTAACTGTAATACTTTAATAATTTATCATAAATATCAGGTTCTACCAATTTGATGGTGTCCATTGATACTTCTAATGCTTCTTTGTAACTTCCTTTATGAAATAGCATTTCAGCGTTATTTAGTCCTGCTTGTACTTCTGCCATACTACTACGATATTTATTTCCATAAACAATGGCCATCTCTGCCATCTGTGCTGTTTTAATCATTTCATTGGTTGTATTATAAAGTTTTAAAATTAAATCTCTTGCGGTATCTACTCTCGTATTTAACGTACGAATTACAATTGGCTTTTTCCCAAGTTCTTTGATAATTTCTTGGATGGCCTCATTAGCTTCTGATAATTCAATAAAATAATTATTCATGATAATTGGTAATTTATAACTACGAATCCTACTCTTACATTGTTTTAATAATTCCTGAATTTCTTCTAATTGTTCTCTCGCACGTACTTCATCATCATACATACTACCTAGCGATTTTAATGAAGACTCTAAATCTTCCTCTAACGTAGATAGTAATTGATTTCTAACAGAAATCTCTCCTACTAAGATTGAATAGGGTTCTTCTTTTTCTTCTAACTTTTTCTTAATTTCTTTTTGTTCTTCTTGAATTTGACGAAGTCTACGACTAATATTATCTAACACGACGATATCATCATCTTTTAAATCATACATACTTTTAATATCATCCAATTGAGCATAAATATCTTTGATAATACGAGTTGTTTTCTTAAATCTCTTTTCAAAAGAAGTCATTTCTTCTTCATACCCTTTTCGTGATGATCGTTCCCGTTCAAATTCATTAAAAATGGTATCTAAATAATCAAGCATTGTTTTTAATTCAAACATACAATCTTCTAGATTTAATACACGGATTCTATCTAAAATATTTTTTACGTTCTTTTTAGACTCTTCCATATTATAAGGAATCTTTAAATATCCAAGTGGGTATCCCTTCTCTTCCATATCTCTAGAGATATTCTCAATTTCCTCAATTCGTTTTGGGATTAGTTTCTCCGCTAACAATACTAAGTTTGGAACTTCTGCGACTACAATAGACATATGATCAATCATTGTATCAAGTGCTTTGACAATATGCGCAACCTCATCGTATTCATTTTTATCCATCGTTTCATCAAAGTCCATAAATCTCTTTTCAATATTTTCAAACTGTAAGTCAATCACTTCTTGAACATCCTCGTAATCATCCTTATGTTTTTCAAATTCATTGGATAATTCCCGATACTTTGTTTTCAACTTAATAACGATACTTCGATACTTCTCTTCACTTAATGTAATTTCTTTAATCTCTTCTAATAACTCGTTTGCGCTTTCTCTTGCTTTATAAATTTCGATTTCTGCTTTTGCGAGTTTTTGATGGAAATTCTTTAAATTTTTATTGCTGACTTCCATATCAAGTTCAATAATCATGTCATTAATTTTTGTAATTCGATCATCCCTAATAATTTCAAATCGTCTTTGCCACGCTTTATACTTTTCTCCCATTTTATCGTTTTTGATAATTGGTTCTACCTTTGATAACTCGGAAAGAACAGGAGTAGACGCAATTAGGTTTTTTTCTCGATCTAATTCACTAATTTCATTTTTAATCTTTGCAATTTTATGTTTTTGAATTGCAACTAAAACTACTGTAATCAAAATAACCGCAAGAATAATAAAAGTAATAATTAGTAAAAGTACTCCATCCATCGACTTCACCTCGTATCCTTATTTTCCATACTATATTCATTTTAACACAATTAAAGACATTTTTCTTCTTTTTTTTCTAAATTTATCTCTAAAAAACAAAAAGGGAAAAATTACTTCCCTTTCTATCCTATTCTATTTCTAAAAAATATTTTTTAATACTACTGTTTTAATTCTAGACATTTCTTGTAATGTGGTCATAACTCCTTCATTTCCTATTCCTGAATGTTTCCATCCACCAAAAGGCATTTCGAAGGAACGATAGAAACTAGCACCATTGATGACTACTCCACCACATTCTAGTTCTTGTGCTACTTTCGCAGCTACTTTCATATCACGAGTGAACACATTTCCACAGAGTCCAAACGAAGATTGATTCGCGATTTCAATTGCTTCTTCTAAATCATCAAATCCAAGAATCGATACGACAGGTCCAAAGATTTCCATATCTTTCATAACTTCCATGTCCTTTTTACAGTTTGTAAGAATGGTTGGCATATAGAACGCACCATTTCTTTCTCCTCCATAAACAAGTTTTGCTCCTGCAGCAATGGTATCATTTACTTGCTGTTCAACTGTCTTTGCTGCTTTTTCACTAATTAAACATCCCATATCAGTATCTTCTTCTTGAGGATTTCCTTGTTTAATTTGTTTTAAACGAGCTGTTAGTTTCTTAGTAAATTCTGCTTTTACATTATTATGAATTAAGAATCTTTTACTAGCACAACATACCTGTCCTGTATTATACATTCTTCCCCAAATTGTTTCTTCTACGGCTAGGTCTACATCTCCATCCTCTAATAATAGAAAAGCATCATTTCCTCCAAGTTCTAACATTACATGTGTTAAATTCTCACTACAAGTTCTCATAGTTTCAATTCCTGCTTCGGTTGATCCTGTTAAACTTACTAAGTGAATTCCCTTATGTTGAGAAAGTCCTTGTCCAATCACTGATCCTGCTCCATGTAGTACTTCAACTGCACCACTTGGAACTCCTGCTTTTCTTAATAGATAAACAAGTTTCGTTAAGGTTAAAGGATTGGCTGTAGAAGGTTTTACGATTACTGCATTTCCCATCATTAAAGCAGGTGGAACTTTTTGTCCAAACAAATCAATTGGGAAGTTAAATGGAATAATTGCAGCCATTACTCCTAGTGGTTGTCTTTCGACAAGTTGGATTGTTTTTTCTTGTCCATCCTCCGTCCCTGCAGGAATGATATTTCCATATAAATGTTTTGCTTGTTCTACAAAGGCAGGAACAGAAATTTGTACGTTTGCAATTTCTGCTCTCGCTTCCTTGATTGGTTTTCCTGTTTCTTGACTCAAAAGATGTGCTAGATTTTCATCGTCATCTTTTACAAGTTCTGCAAATTTTAAAAGAATTCTTCCACGCTCTGCTACAGAATACTTTGCCCAAACTTTTTGTCCTTCCATTGCCATCTGAACGGCATGATCTACATCTTCTAATGTAGAATCAGGAATGGTATCAATTAATTTCTTGTTTGCTGGGTTGGTAACTTCTATTGTCTTTCCATTCGAAGAATCCAACCATTTATTTCCAATTAAATTTCTCATAACTGCTTCTTCCTTTCTTACCTACTTAGAGAATCCTGTAAATGATAAGGAAAGTCCTCCGCAAGTATTGGCAGAATGTTCTCTATATCCGTATTCTCCAAACGTAAAGGCAACAATAAATGGCTTGTCTTTTGCTACTTTGGTTAGTTCTTCATAAATTTCTTTTTCTCTACCTTCCATTGCAATACCAAGTCTTCTTCCACCACAATGAACTAAGAAATAAGCACATGGTTCCTTTTTCATCATATGATTTAGTTCTTCTAGAACTTTAGAATTAGATTGGATTAATTCATCAATAGTAGCTTCCATTTGAATAATGGCTGTTTTTTCTACTAAATGATTTCCTAAATTCATGACATCATCTGCTGTTGTTGGTGTATTTTTATCATCTCCAAACATTGGATGACGGATTGCTACTAAATTACCAAGCGGATCTTTTACTCCTAATGGTTTTGTAATAGAAGCTGACAATAAGTTAGATCCTTTCAAATTTTTTGGTGTACTACCAATCCATTTTGCATATTTTTTAAGAGCAGAAACTCCATCAATCGATACTAGTGTACGCTTATTTTGTACCTCTGTGATAATTCCAACATTATCTGTTTCACGGTAAGCCCCTGTATAATTTGTTTTACACTCATTATTTGCATAGAAGAAAGCAACTGCACAACCGTCACTAAATGCTTTTCCATTACAAATAATAGACCAATTTCCTTCGACTGTATTATCAGCAGCAGATCCACCAAACATAGGAACTCTACCAATTACATCTTGAATTCCGAGTAAGTATTCTTCTTCTTCTTTTGGAGAAGCTGTCATGAAGAAATAAGAAGGAATTTTATTAATTCCAGCATTCTTAATCGCTTCACGAGCAATTTTCTTTCCAACTTCTCTTGGGTCCCCATCTCTTTCACTGGCAGCGACACCAACAACTAGGTCTTCCCCATCGAAAGCCATCATTCCAGAATATCCAGATTCATTTCCAATATATCCTGCTCCAGATACGACAATCGCTGCACTAGAAGTACATCCGATATAAGGTATCTTAGAAACACTTTCGATTCCTTTCATTACTTCGTTTTGGTCTAAAACACACGATGTAAATAAGAATCCAACCTTTGCATTCTTCATTCCCTTTGTTGCCATATTCACTGTTTCTACCCCTGATTTGAAGCTATCTGCTTCTACACTATAACCAACTTTTGCTTCCATATTTTTCTACTCCCTTCTTAAAAAGCCTTTTTATAAAGTTCTAATATATCATTCACTGTTACATTTCTTGGATTACCACCCGTACATGGATCAATGATTGCCTTTTTCGCAAGCATTTTTAAATCCTCTTGTTTGACTCCAATTTCACTTAAATGTTGAGGAACCCCTAACTGAATGGATAAATCTCTTACTTTTTCTACTACTTTTTGAATAATTTCATCCTTTGTTAAAGCATTCATATCTAAACCGATTGCTGTTCCAATTTCTTCAAATTTTTGAACACATACTTCTCCGTTCCATTCCATGACATAAGGTAACAGTAAGGCATTGGCTAGTCCATGAGGTGTATCATACACTGCTCCTAATGGATGCGCCATCGAATGAACGATTCCAAGTCCAACGTTTGAGAATCCCATTCCTGCGATATATTGTGCAATTCCCATATTGTTGATTGCTTCTTCATCTTTATCTTTTACTGCACGCACTAGATTATCAAAAATCATTTGAATCGCCTTTAAGTGCATCATATCCGTCATACACCAACTACCCTTGGTAATGTATCCTTCAATCGCATGAGTCAAGGCATCTAAACCAGTCCATGCTGCGATATTTTCTGGCATTCCTGCCATTAGTTCTGTATCAATAATCGATAGTACTGGTATATCATGTGGATCTACACAAACTAATTTATTGACACTCTTTTCATCTGTGATTACATAATTAATGGTAACTTCCGCTGCTGTTCCTGCCGTTGTTGGTAAAGCAATAATTGGAACTGATCGATTCTTTGTTTCTGCTGTTCCAACTAAAGAAACAATATCAGAAAACTCAGGATTTTTTACGACGATCCCAATTGCCTTTGCGGTATCGATTACACTTCCTCCACCAACTGCGATTAAACAATCTGCATTACTATTTTGAAATTGCTCAATTCCTGCTTTTACACAAGAAACAGTAGGATTTGGTTTTACATCAGAAAATACCTCATAAGGAATAAAATCTGTATCTAAAACTTCTAACACCTTTCCTGTAATTCCTGCTTCTATCAATGATTTATCTGTAACTACTAATGCCTTTTGATAACCACGAGATGTAAATTCACTTGAAATTACTTCTCTTGCTTTTGGTCCAAAATAAGATGTTTCATTTAAAATCATTCTATTAACTGCCATATTTTCCCCTCCTATTATTCTATAATTAATTATAACACGCCAAGAAAAAAAGAAAAGAATTCCAAAGACTTTCTTTTCTCTATTTACACTTTTATGACAAAAATTTCTTTTTTTATTTACACTTTTTCTGATAATCAATCGCAGCTTTCACAAAGGAAGAAAAAAGTGGATGTGCCTTGGTAGGACGACTCTTAAACTCTGGATGAAATTGGCTTGCAATAAAGTGTGGATGATCTTTTAACTCGACAATTTCTACTAGATTAAGATCTGGATGGATTCCTGAAAATACCATTCCATGTGCTTCTAAAGTTTCTCGGTACTGATTATTAAATTCATAACGATGGCGATGGCGCTCATAAATGGTTTCTTGTCCATAATCTTTATAAGCGAGAGTTCCCTTGCTGATTTTACATTCATAATTTCCTAATCTAAGAGTTCCTCCTTTATTAACAATTGACTTTTGATCAATCATTAAGTCGATTACTGGATTTTTACATACTTCATTAAATTCGGTAGAAGAAGCGTCTTCAATTCCACAAACATGACGAGCAAATTCAATGACTGCAATCTGCATTCCAAGACAGATTCCTAAATAAGGAATTTTCTTTTCTCTTGCATACTGACATGCTAGAATTTTTCCTTCAATCCCACGGCTACCAAAACCACCAGGGACTAGAATTCCTTTCACATCTCCTAGAATATCTTTGATATTTACTTCTGCTTTTTCTAATTGTTCACTATCTACCCATTTTATTTTTACATGTTTTTTATATTTATACCCAGCTGCTTTTAATGCCTCTTTTACGGATAGATAAGCATCTTCTAATTCTACATATTTTCCAACTAAAGCAATTTCTACTTCTCCCTCTAAATTTTCTACATTATGGATTAGTTCTTCCCAATCTTTTAAATTACTTTCTGTTACTTTTAAACGAAATTGATTTAGGATAATTTCTTCAATATTTTGCTTATGAAAATTACAAGGAATTTCATAAATATTATTAACATCTTTCGCTTCGATAATATTTTCTGCAGGAATACTTCCAAATAGTGCGATTTTACTTCTTACTGCTTCACCAAGATCGATAGGTGCTCTCGTTACTAAAATATCTGGTTGAATTCCAAGTCTACGAAGTTCAATGATACTATTTTGTGTTGGTTTGGTTTTTAATTCATTGGAACCCACCAAGTAGGGAACTAAAGTCGTGTGAACAAATAAGGTATTTTCTCTTCCTTGTTCTAGTCGAAATTGTCTTAAGGCTTCCATCATAACAGAGGATTCTATATCACCCACTGTTCCTCCGATTTCTGTAATGACGATATCGGCACCTGAAGTCGTTGCGGCTTCATAAATTTTATTTTTTATTTCATTTGAGATATGAGGAACAATTTGAATGGTCGCCCCTAAAAAATCTCCTCGACGCTCTTTTTCAATGACACTAGAATAAATTTTTCCATTGGTGATATTCGAAGTATAGTTTAATTCCTCATCGATAAATCTCTCGTAATGTCCAAGATCTAAATCTGTCTCACATCCATCCGCAGTCACAAATACTTCTCCATGTTGAATCGGAGACATCGTTCCTGGATCTACATTCATATAAGGATCAAACTTCTGCATAAATACCTTATATCCCTTTGATTTTAATAATAACGCAATACTAGATGCTGTGATTCCTTTTCCTAGTCCTGAACATACCCCACCTGTTACAAAAACAAACTTTGCCATAAATTATAACCTCCCTTAAAATAAAAAAAGTCCCAAGAGAACTTTCTTAGGCTCTCTTAAATTATATCATTCTAAAAATGAGAAAAAAAGAGATTCAAAAAAATTTTACAATTCTTTGACAAAAGAAAAAAGAGTGACTCTCTCTTTCTACTCATTACATGATTTTATCAGCGCTTTAAACAATCGAAGCATCACTGGGCAACTTGAAATCATGGATTCTGGATGCCACTGAACACCAATCATAAATTTTTTATTGGGTATTTCTATTCCTTCAATTAACCCATCAGAGGAACGACTTGATACTTTAAAAATATCTTTTTCTTCAATATGGTAATGGTGTCTACTATTGACAGAAATTTCTGAGACTCCTAAAATATCAAAAAGCTTACTTGGAAAAATTCTATTTTTATGAACAAATAAAACTTCTGGTTGATAGTGATTGATTTCCGTTTGATTTAAAACAGTATCGTCTGTTACCTCACCTTTAAAAAAGGAATCGATATTTCCAAGAATCTGCATTCCAAGACAGATTCCTAAATATGGTAAATCATTTTCATAAGCATACTGACATACCAATCGATCAAAATCATAGATTTCTTCTCCTCCTGGAATTAAAAAACCATCACAAAGAGAAAGAATTTGATGATAGTTTTTTATTTCTTCCTCTGTAAATTTACTTTCTTCTTTTGTTGGATGCTTCCCATAATCCAAAAGATTGATAGGTGCAATAAAAAGTGGAATTCCTCCCGCTTTAATGATTGCTAATCGGTATTCTTCACCCATTCCAAGAAGAGAATTTCCATGGTCTTTAAAACTTCGAGTGGAAATTCCAATTACTGGTTTTCTCATAAAATTCCTCCTAAGGAATTTATATGCGATTTTTTTAAATTTTCTACTCTAAAGTAAAGTCAATTGTACCCTTTCCATTTTCATAGGTTATCGTTGCAATTGCTCCATTGATTAGGGTGACATTTGGTTTTACATGTCCAATATCTAAATCCCATAATACTTCGATATCTAAATCTTTCAAACTACGACTGATTGCTTCCTCAAACGGAATATCATAGTAACTAGAGTTTGTCATACTGCGACCAAAGACAATTCCATTTGTATGTTCAAACCAACCAGCCTCTTTTAATTGCCATAAAGCACGTATGACTCCTTCGCTCGTTAGCTCACAATTATCAAAGTACCAAAGAATTCCATCTTCTTGATATCTAGAGATAAATTCTTTTGTGTAATCAAATTTTGTCCCAATCATGGAAACTAATAAGTCAAGACATCCTCCAATGAGTCTTCCTTTCATAGATACCTTCTTTTTATTTGATAAGCTTTTCCATACAACAGGAGTATCTAGATGATATCCCTCTAATCCACTGACATAAGGAATATCTTCTTTTTCATAAGAATCGAAGTTCGTCTGTGAAATTAAGTTTCCTTTTAAAATTTCTAGGTTATTTGTTAAGGAAGGATGCCACTCTTCCATTCCAAAAGTTTTAAAGTTATCCCCATAAATGGTCGCAATATCTAACTTTGTCGTAATTAAGAATAAAATGCCTGTTGGATCTGAATATCCTTGAATCCATTTCGGATTTTCTGAAATCACTGAAAGATCTAATTCTGATAACATTTCTAACAGAAAGTCCCCTCCTGAGACACAGATAATCATAGAAACAAATGGATCTTTGAATAGATCTTCTAATTGTTTCGCTCTAGTTTTCGCACTACTACTAATTCCCTTCTCACTAGAACGTACATTTTCTGTTTCTAAAACTGAGTATCCTAATTCAGAAAATTTTAAAATTGCATTTTCTAATCGATTTAATTTAACTGAATCTATGACACCATCAGATGGTGCGGTTACTCCAATCACACCTTTTTCTTTTAAAAATTCTGGATATTTCATCTATCTTTCTCTCCTTTTCTTGATTTTAAAGTTTGTAATGTAATCCCTATTGGGCAATGATCGCTTCCATATACTTCTGAATAAATTTTTGTATCTATAATTTTATCAATCCAACGATTCGAAACTAGAAAATAATCAATTCTCCAACCAATATTCTTTTCTCTTACATTTCGCATATAGCTCCACCAGGTGTAAGCATCCTTTGTATCTGGATGGTAATAACGATAGGTATCAAGAAAGCCCTGATTTAATAGTTCTGTAAATTTTTCACGTTCTTCATCAGTAAATCCTGCATTCCCGATATTCTGTTTGGCGTTTTTAATATCAATTTCTGTGTGTGCTACATTAAAATCTCCACAAATAATAACAGGTTTTTCCTTATCTAAATTTTTTAAGTATTTCTGTATTTTTATTTCCCATTCCATTCTCTCATCCATTCTTTCTAATGATCTTTTTACATTAGGAACATACAAATTTACAAGATAAAAATTTGGAAACTCTAGGGTAATACTCCTACCCTCTGAATCAAACTTTTGAGTTCCTATTCCATAAGTTACAGAAATAGGCTCTATTTTACTAAAGATTAAAGTTCCCGAATATCCCTTCCTTTCTGCCGGATATAGATATTCAAAGTAACCTTTTGGATGAAAATCATATTGATCCATCGTTGCCTTTACCTCTTGAAGACAAAAAATATCTGCATCTACCTCTTGAAAGAATTCTTCAAATCCCTTTTTTAAACAAGCTCTAAATCCTGCGACATTCCATGATACTAACTTCATAATATTCTCCTATCAGTCTTGCATTTTTAATTTTTCTTCTAGTTTTAAAAGAAAATATAGCTGTCCACTTAGAATCCTTTTCTTTGCTTCCTCAATTGGAATCCATTCTGCTTTATCCATTTCTGGAAATTCACAAATTTTCCCGCTTTTTCTTGGCCATTCCATTTGAAATGTATTGCTGTAGGCTTTTGAAGCATCATAATCACAATTAGCAGTAAAGATAATTACTAATTTTTTACTAAATTGCTTTTTACTTCCTAAGAATTCTAAGGAATTCCTTTCTATTGGAAAGCTAGTCTCTTCCCTAAATTCACGAACGGCTGTATCAATTGCTTTTTCCTTACTCATCTCTCCTTTTGGAATTGACCATCCACCTTGATCAATCCCCTTCCAATAAGGACCACCCATATGACAAAGTAATACTTCTAATCTATTATTGTTGATTCGATAAACCAATATTCCTGCACTTCGTTTCATCATATTTTTTCCTTCTTTCTAAATATTTTTTAAGTGATTCATTGTTTATCATTTCTATTCTATCTCTTTTATAAATTCTTTATAAGTATCATCCCAGATTTTATTAAACTGATCATATTTTAAAATATTGAATGATTTTATTTTACTATTAAATAATTCTATAAATGGGGTGCAATAATCTTTCCCATCTTTTATTCCTATTAATACAAGTTCAGCCCAAGTCATATTTTCTTTATAATAATTAGTTTTTCTATATACCTTTTCTAATTTATCAAAAGTATCACTTACCTCAAATTCCTTTAACTTAATATTTATTTTATCAGATATTTCAATTATACAATATTTATAAGTAGGAGTATCTGTTGGTGTTCCGATTGAGCCTGGATTTATGAACATTTTGTTCTTATATTTTGTACAAAGATACTGATGCGTATGCCCAAATAAACATATATCAAAAGCGTATTCCGATATAATTGAATCAAACATCGAAGAATCTATCTTAGGTAAATTAAAATACTTATCACCATGAAGTATTAATAGCTTAAAATTATTAATTTCTATCATCATAGAATCTTTTAAATTTTTTATATAGTTAATATTATCCTCTGTTAAGCTATTATAAGTATGTGCTATTGGTTTGTAATTATTATAATCTTTCTTTTCTTTAGAATAATTAATTATATACTTTTCTCTATTTCCCGAAATAACATAGCTAGAAATATTTTTAATAATGTTTATTATTTCATTTCCATTTTCACCATCTGTTATATAATCACCCAAGAAAATAAAGGTATCCACATTTTCATTTTTTGCATCTTGGATAGCCAAATTAAATGCTAGTAAATTGGAGTGTATATCACTTATTACTGCTATTTTCATTTTTCTTTTTTCCTTCTTTCTAAAAAATTTCTTTGAAATGGTTGAAAAGCTCCTGGTAAAGAATAGTTTTTCTTTCGTTCATCTTCCGTAACAAAAACGCCTGATGATTGTTCAATATTTTTCGACGAAACTTCAATATAATAAGATTTCATATTCCATTTTTTATGAGTAAATACATGTGTATAGGTAATTCCCTTATCAATTTTTACGATATCAAGTCCTAAATTTCTACTATATCTTTTAATTTCTTCAGTGGAAGGAAAACCTTCAACATTGGGAAATTGCCAAAGACCATATAGGAGTCCTCTTTTTTTTCTTTTTTCTATAAAAAAATAATCTTGGTAATAAAAAATGAAAACCGTATAGTACTCAATTGGCTTTTCTTTTTTCACTAGTCGAACTGGGTAATTTAAACTAGTTTTATTTTTTCTAGAAAGACACTCATCATAAAGGGGACATTGACTACATTTAGGAACTCCCGCAGGAATACAAATCGTCTCTCCGATTTCCATTAATCCTTCATTGAAATCTCCACTATTTTGTGGAACGATTTCCATTAAATTTTTACGGATTCTCTTTCTTTCTTTTGCTAAATCAATCGTACAGGAATCTTCATATACTCTTGTATAAACTCTTAGGACATTTCCATCAATCGTCACTTCTGGGAGTGAGAAACAAATAGATGCGATAGCAGAGGCCGTATATTCTCCAATGCCAGGAAGAGAAAGGATTTCTTCATAGGTAGAAGGAAAATTCCCATGATATTTCTCCATAACCATAATGGCTGCCTTTTTTAAATTTCTTGCGCGATTGTAGTATCCGAGTCCTTCCCATAATTTCATAAGCTTTTCATCTTCTACCATGGCTAAATCTTTTACTGTAGGTAGTTCTTTCATAAATCTTTTGTAATAGGAAAGAACTGCTTCAATTCTTGTCTGTTGAAGCATAATTTCTGAAATCCATACATGATAAGGATCCTTGTCTTTTCTCCAAGGAAGTTCTCTCTTATTCTTTTCATACCATATTGTAATTTTTTTCGCCCAATTTTCCATCGCATAACCTTCTTAAATTTATTAATTTTATTGTATCATCGATTTCCTACAATAAACAACAAATATTTACTTAAAATAGGTGTTTGCTATATTGATTTCTATTTTTTCTAAATATACTATAGTGAAAGGAGAAGTGATTTTATGTACGGAGGATACCCATATCCAGTTTGTGGATGTCAGGGATATAATGACAACTCTAATGGTAGTTGGCTATGGATTGTCATCATTATCTTTGTAATTTTCTTTATCTTCTGGGGTGCTGGTTCTAATAATAACTGTGGTTGTAGAGGAAACAACTAAAATAAAAAACTCACTCCATCTCCCAAAAAATATTCCTTATCTTTAAGATCATTTAATTATTTAAATGGTCTTTTTCTTATTCAAATCGTTCACAATAAAAGTGATTATGATTCGCATTTGAATGATAATCACTTTTTTCATACCTAGATTGATATTTATATACTATGGATTGTAAGTATCCCATCTCCGTTCAATCATATTTTTTAATGTTTGTTCATCCCCCTGGTCCAAATCAAGTTCATAATGATATCCTTTTGCTTCTATTTTTAATGATAAAGAATCAATCAGAACAGTAGCAATTAATTTATCATTTTCATCCAAAAGTTCTAAATGATAGACATCTTGACTCGTCCCAGTATGCCATTTATCTTCCTCTTCAGGAAGAGAACAATTTGATAGTATCGTTATGATTTCCTTTATGGTTTCTTCATCCTTTATTGTACAGTAATGGATTTTCTGTTTCTCAAGTACTGGGGTCTTATCAATTTCAATTGTTTTCGTTAGCAAAAGTTGTTCTTTTACTTCTTCCAAAGATGGCTTTTTTCCAATCAGTATCAAGATTCCAAAAACTGCATTGATAAAGATTAAACCTATGATTATTTTATTCTTAGTCATGAAATTTCCACTCCTTATTTCTAATAATTTTCATTAAAATCAATTTTCTAAAAAGAAAAGCACTATTCATTCTTATCATCTTCACAAATCTTCATAAGTATATCCGTTAATTGTTGTTTTTCATCTGAATAAATAGAATAGGCAAATCCTTTTCCTTTTAATTCTAATGGACTAGAACCTTTAGCTTGAACAGTAGCAAATACCTCACTTGTTTCATTTACCAATTCTAGGTGGTAGTTAACTGTCCTTTCTAAAGTATACCACCAATCTTCAAGTGGAATATAGGAATTTGATAAGATAGCTATAATTTCTTGAATTGTTTTCTCTTCCTGTACTGTTGGACAGGGAATTGGAGCATTAGATTCTAGTGGAATCGTTGATACTTTAATTTCCTTAGTCAATAGAAATTTTTCCTTTACTTCTTCTAGTGAAAATTCATTTTCTACCGTTTGTGATAGTTGTAGTGGTAGCTTCATTGTGACAAAACTTGCTATTAAAACTACAATTACAAAAAAGCTATTACAATTTTTTTACTCATACATCCTTACCTTCCAATTCTAAAATATCAAATCAACTATATTATTTTCTAATCTTAAGTTAACTTGCTATTCAGGAATAAAAATATGACATTTTTCTTTTAAAAGAGCTTTCAATTCTTTTATATTATCAAAATCTGCGTCTAGAGCATAATCATATTCTTGCCCCATAAATTTCCATGGTAGAGGGTCAATTCGAATCGTAACAATCAACTGATTATTTTCATCAAAAAGTTTCAAATTATAGATATCCACCTCTGTACCAGTATAAAACGTATTTTCAGGTGGAAGAGAACCCTTGGATAGTAGAGTTATAATTTCCTTTATAATTTCTTCTTCTTCAATGATTGGATAAGTTTCCATTTTGTTAGTTACTACAGGAATTTTTTCAGCCTCAATTTTTTTAGTCAAAAGCATACTTTCTTTTACTTCGTCTAAGGAAAGCTTATTTTTTCCAATTTCCTCTTTCTTAGGAAATTCAACTGTTATACAACACGCTATTACAATGACAATGATAAAAAAGAGAATTACAATTTTCTTATTCATCTATCTAATACCTAGATAATCCAAATTTAGAATTAATGTTGCTTGCCTTTGTAAAAAGTGTAACATTTGGATTATTTGTTTCAACTGCTGTGCAAATTCCCATCGTATTATATCCAAAATTGAATTCATTTTGTAGTTCCATAACAATTCCACCACTATCTCCATCATTGGCATACATAGCCGTTTTTACTAAATCAGAAAAAGTTGCACTTCCTAAACCTTCTGTTGGTAATATAGCAGAATAGCTTGTAGCAGTAACAGTTCCTGTAGTATATCCGGTTACTTGCCCAACCTTAGCAATCTTTTGTCCAACACGAAATGTACTTACAACATTGGGACCAATTGTTGTTATATTTCCAGTCGTTGGTTTTTGGGCTAAATTATTGGTTAAGGTAGCCCCTGTTGTATTCTGAACAAACGCGGCATCAATTGATCCTGAATATTGCCATTCTGTTACTGGTCCAACAGAAGCAATACTTCCATCTAACTTATCAACAAAACAATGCGCAGCAGTAACAACTCCAGTTTGACCAGAACTCGTTCTTGCACGATATCCATAGGAACATCCATGATTTTTATTTGTTCTAAAACCTGCTCCTGGGTTTACAGTTGAAATGGTTTTAAAACCTACTGTATTTTTAAAAGAAACGATTGGTGAATCAATCACTGAATTCCTAAAATTTTCAATTTCTTTTTCAGTATAATTATTTAAGTCAACGATGACACGATTGAAAATTACATCGATATATAATCCTGTAATATTGTTATTTCCATCACTTAAAAAGTAATCTAAAATCTGATCATGCACTTCTTGTAACTCTTCATAAGAATATTTTACATATTCAGTTTTTGAATTTTTATCTACTGCTAATACAGATTGATAGGTAGAATATTCTAAATCCTGCTCGGTTGGGATTTTAGATTCAACCATTTGAATCACAAGGGTATCCTCATCATCAATGTATAACCCTCCAATATAATCTGGATAAATTACTTGTCCACTTCTTGTTTTTGAAAAATAAGAATCGATCTTGTTAGCGCTTTGCACAGCTTGTTGATTCCGTTCTATTTTTTCTACATAGTTTTCTCCATATTCCTTCGTTAAGTATTCCTTTATTTCGTTTTGAAATTCCTCTTCTTGGAGAATATCATCTATTACAGTGATTTCTCCCGTATTATTTTTTTGTAATGATGTATAATTCTTTGCTTGAACCATTCCTGTGAATGGAATTGCTAGTACCATAATTGAAAATGGTATCATGAACTTTTTTTTCATTTTTTTCTCCCATTTCTATATTAAAATCTGACGTTCTAAACAATAAATACAATTTTATTTCATTCATAGCACACCGATATTTTGCAAACTCTTCTGTATTTATTAATTGTTCCATTCACCTCCCATTTTTAGAAAATCTAGATTATAATATCTAACAATATTATAAAAATAATCCTACTACCTTTTTAAATTGCTACTTGATGGTATTATTTTGCTTTTTAAAAAATAAAATAGAATTTGTTAACTGTATTATAGTATTAATTCAGGTACAAAAAAAGTACTAGGTGGGATTCAGTCGATTTTCGGTGAAATTAGGTAAAATTGAATCAAATTTATTCTCCCTAAAGATCAATTCTACATTTTTTATAAATAAACCATCGTTCGACAAATATCGCCCATTTCACACATTATAATATCCACCTTGTAAAGGGAGGAAATTTGGTTATGACAAAAGAAAACGTAGTTGTTTTGAAACAAGAATTTGAAAGAATTAAGAAAATGGGATATGTAAAATCGACTAGACGTGGGTTTACGGGGATTGGAAAAACATTCGAAGATTTACTAGGAAAGCATGAAGATTCCTTAGAGAATCCAGATTATCGTGGAATTGAAATTAAAACAAAAAGAGGATATTCAAACGCTTACACAACACTTTTTTGTGCAACACCTCAAGGAAAAAGTGAGTTTGAAATAAAAAGACTTTGTAACAGATATGGTTATCCTGATAAGGAATTAAAGGACAAAAAAGTATTAGCTACTTCTGTTCAAGCGAATTGTGTAACGCCAGTCACTAGTCGTTATTTATTTAAATTATGGATTGATTATGAAAAACAAAGAATTTATTTAAAAATATGCGATAGAAATATGAATTTATTAGAAAATGATGTCTATTGGGAATTTGAAGCCATTCAAGAAAAGCTAGAAAGAAAACTATCATTTTTAGCTTTTATCAAGGCATGGCCAAAATTTATAGATGGAATAGAACATTATCAATATTACGATATTAAATTTTATCAATTGAAAAGTTTTGATGAATTTTTAAAATTGATAGAAATGGGGATTATTAGAGTAACTTTTAAAATTGGTGTTTTTAGGCAAGGAACACGAGAAGGAGAAATTCATGATAGAGGGACGGGGTTCGAAATTAAAGAATCAGACCTTCCAAAGTTATTTGATCGAATTTATGTGTAACGACATCCGGTTCGGGAATGACTTGAAATCTATTCAGTACTAGAAATATTTTATTTAACTGAAGGAAGTTTGGGGCAAGGGAGTTGCAGACATGAAAAAAGCCATCTACTAGGATGACTTTTAATATTCAAAATGGTCGGAATATAATATGGCTTCCCAAACATTATATTTAATGTTTTAACCTTTCTTCTCCGTGATATAATTATACCATTTTTTTATTTAAAATCAATAGAAATTTATTGATTTTGTTGATAATAATATTTAACTAACAAGCTTTAAAAATAGCATACAATCTTTTTCAACTGCTCGTTTACTTTTAACTTCTACTATTTTAAATACATTAGTTAATATGTTAGAAAAATCATCTTTAGGGGACACTTCTATAACCTCTATATTGTGTTCCTTAATCAATGTACCTATATATTGATTAGCTTTATCTCGACTATTAAAAACAGAATAAGATACCTTACTATCAATGTATTCATCAAACATATTTTTATCTTTCATTTCTAAAAACTCTTGCATTTTATATGGTTTAAGCTTTAACTCTATTAATTCAATAAAGTTTTTGCCATTTCTTTTGCGTTGCTTTATCTCTATAGTATCAATATATTCTCGTATAAACTCGCACTTAGCTTCATAACTAACTTGCTCCCAAACGAAAGTTAATGGGTTAAAGTTATTACTCACTTTATCTAGCAAAATAGTATCGAGTGCATATCTAATGCTATTATCTACTTTACCATTTTTTAACTCATTTAAAGTTTCTGTATCTATTGCAACATAATCTTTTTCTAGTACAAGATAAAGCTCTAATATTTTTTCTAGCTTTTTAATAAGTGCTGTTTCAACCAAATCTTCCCTAAAAGGCTGTTTGCAATCTTTACATTTATAATAAAGATAATCTTTTCCATTTGGTTTTCTAGTACCATTACAAGCCATAATTCTACCACATTTAGGACAAATTAATTTCTGCATAAACAAATATTGTTTATCTCTGTAATAATTTCTACTATTCTTTTTAATCTGTTCTTGGCACTCATCAAATATTTCTTTAGTAATAATAGGTGGTATATGACCCGTTTTTTCTATACTTTCTTCGTTTTTATTTTTCTTTTTATGCTCCCATACACCATAGTAGCATTTATTATTTAATATTGTTCCAATAGTGCAATCTCTCCAACTTTTCAGTTTCTTTGTTACTTCTCCAGTATGCTTATTTCTTCTAGTATATGTAACAAAACCATATTTTTCTTTCATTATAGAAGATATTTGCTGATAAGTTTTTCCTTTTAAGCATAAGTCAAAAATTTCTTTTACTATAGGGGCTGTTTCCTCATCTATTAGATATTGTTTAGTATCTTTATCTTTCTTATATCCAAATGGAATAGGTCCACCATAATGCCCTTGCTCAATTGCCCCCCTTAAACCGATTTTAGTACGTTCTTTTATGATCTCCCTCTCAAATTGAGCGAAAACACCTAAAATATTCATTATCATACGCCCAGCTGGTGTAGTTGTATCAAACTTCTCTAATACAAATTCAAAACCACAACCATATTTTTCAGTATCTCTAGTAAAAGTTACAAAATCATATAAATCTCTAGTTATCCTATCAAGTTTTAATGCTATGATTTTATCAAATTTCTTTGCTTTCATATCTTTCATCATTTGTTTAAATGCTTCTCTTTTAGTTGTTTCTTTACCACTAAAGCCCTCATCTGCATATACTTTATAAATTTCATAACCATAAATATTACAATGATTTTCCATAATTTTTTCTTGCTCATCAAGACTATGACCATTATTTACTTGTTCATCTGTTGATACTCTTTTATAAAGTGCCACTCTAGGTTTTTTACTATTACCTTCAAACATTTAAATCACTCCTTAGATTTTTGTAGGTTCTTTTTAATTCCATTAATTATTCTATCCTTGATTAACTCTTTTTCCATTTGTGCAAATATATCTAGTATATTCATAATCGACTTATCATTAGCAGTAGATGTATCAAAATTATCCAAAACCGACTCTATGTCACAATTATATTTTCTAATTTCTTCTTCTAATGCTACAAGATGGCTCATATTTCTTGATAATTTATCAAGTTTAAGTATTACAATTTTAGTGAACTTTCCTTTTTTTAAATCTTCCAACATAAGATTTAAACTAGGTCTTGTTTTATTATTTCCACTAAAACCATTATCTATATAACTCTTATAAACTTTATATCCTTTTTCATTACAATAATCTAATACTGCTTTTTCTTGTTGTATTATTCCTTTATCATCTTTATATGCTAATCTACCATAGATAGCAACTTCTGGTTTAGTTTCAATATTATTCATTTTTTCCTCTTTCTTTAATTCCTTTACATACTCTAAAAGTCCCATTGGTTTAGTTTTTTCACTAGCACCATATCCGACAACTTTGCGAGTAGTTCTAACGCCATTAATGGTTTTAAATTCATATACACCACTAAATAGCATATCTTTTCTATTATAAATACAAATTCTCTTTGTATCTTCTTTCATTTTAAATCAACTTCTTTCTTCTTTTACCCAAGCATAAAATTTATTTGGTTTAATTCCACCTAGTAATTCCATAGCTTTTCTTGCTGTAATTTCTTTATTGTTCCACTTCTCATAAACTTCGCACCAGTTAGTACTACGTGGAAGAGTAGGTCTTCCCATTCGATTACCAGTTTTAGTTTTCCCAGTTTTCAAATATAAGTCGATTCCCTCTCTTTGCCTTTTTTTTATGTATTTGCGTTCGTTTTCGCTAAAGTACGCCAAAATATTAACCACTAAATCAAAAATAAATGTTCCAAGTAAATCTTTATATTGCCTTGTATCTAGTAATGGCATATCTATTACTACAATATCAATTTTATTTTCTTGTAGATACTGAAAAAATTTCTTTGTATCTGTATAGTTACGAGAAATTCTATCTAATGACTTTATAAATAATGTATCTCCCTCTCTTAAAGCATTCTTCAATACATTTAATTGAGGTCTGTCCATATTTTTGCCACTAATTTTATCTACAAAAATAAAATTTTCTGGCACACCATTTTCTATTAAAGCTTGAATTTGTCGTTCTTCATTTTGGTCTTTACTACTAACACGGGCATATCCATAAACTCTATTAGCCACACATAACACCTCCTTAATGAAATTAATTATATGTGACAACATCTACAAAGATCGAGCCTGAAGTGTTGCAAAAACACCAAAAACATAAGAAATATTGCAAAAATCATGAATTGGTGTTTTATAAACACTTTTATAACGGATATTTCAGTATTGCCAAAAGTACACTTTAAGCTATACGCCTAATTTCTTTTATTTCTTGGTATATTAGACTCTCTTATGCTTAATTGAAGTTGGCTATCATCCCAACTACATTCCCCAACCATTTGACATAAGTTGTTGCTATAAACACCATCAAAATCATCTTCTTCCTCTGCTTCCAATAACAAAGGTTCTTTTCCTTTTTCATATGCAGATTGAAGAAAATAATACTCATTTGGCTGATTTTCATATATCAAATCTACACCAACAATATCGGGCAAAGTAAGAAGTCTATTGGTCATGAATTCGGTTAATTTATCTTTTTTTACATACAAGCTAAAACACCCACAAAAGAAATTTTTATGATATTTATACTCATCTCTAATGCAAGAAAACTCCATATGATTAACTTTAATATCAGCCATAAACAAATCTTCTATAACAGACATAGGAAGTGTTAAAACAGGAGCAAAGTCATCAAAGAGTGTTATTCCCAACAATTTTCGATTTTCTTCTATATCAGGTCTATTTTCAAGTTCCCATGCCTCATCAAATATTTTATCATGCAATAATTTATCTTTGTTCTCACTCTTTTTTTCTGTAAATTCCGTTATAAATGCTGATTTGATATCATCATTTAAACTTTCAATATAATTTCTATATTCTTCATTAATAAAAAAATCGTTATTCATAATAAATCATCTCCTAACTAATAACTTCTTTTTTTAATTTCTTTTATATAACCATCACAACCTTTCCTAATATTTTTAATCTCGACTAAATTATTCCACTACCTATTTTTTAGAATAGGTTTCGCCAACGGAAAATTTAATTTCGATTACAACTCTTCTATACGAATTGCTAAAAATTTTGGAAAGCCTTTATATATAAGGGATTGAGAGATTTTAAAAACAAAAATATAGGGATTTGGTTGCACTTATGATATAATTGTATTGGAGCTGGTTTTTATGGCTAGAGAGAGAAAACTTAATTTAAGCAACAGCCAAATTTCACTTTTAAAAAATAATGCTAATAACAACTCAAATGAAACTGCTAAAAAATTTTGTATGGTTATATTAGATTATTATTATGGATATTCTGTAGAAGAAATAATGGATTTATATGAGATAAGCAGAAGAACTTTATATTCTTATGTTAATAAGTGGAATACTGGAAGAGGTGTATCATTTATTAGAAAGCTAGAAAGAAAAAGAATTACAAATATATCCAAGCTACAAACATATTCACTAAAAATAGCAAATGAATTTTATGTTGCACCTTTTAAAACGTTTAAAGAAGCTACCTTAAGAATAGAACAACTTACAGGAATTAAACGTAGTGAAACACAAATAAGAACGTTTTTAAGAAAAACATTAAGGTTTAGAAAAAACAGAGAAGAAGGATATTATACTCACTATAAACCTGATAAAAGATTATTAAATGAATTAAAAATTTCTTCACTTGATATATTTAAGGATGATATCATAAACTTCTTTGATAAAAATCCAACAGAAGAAATTTATATAGCAGTTAATCGTATTTGTAGGGAATACCCGATACTAGATATTTACAGAGATGATTTAAAAATTTTTTTCAAAAAAAATTGTGGATTATAAAAAGAACCTTAAACATAGATTTTCACTTTCTATCATTTAATTGGTTCTTTTTTACTATATATGTACTCATTTTTATTATTCATCGCTTGGATCATACGTTATTCGTTCAACTACTCGAAACTTAGCAATAGGATAATCTTTTAATTCATGCTCTGGATAAACAACTTCTTTTAATTCGGCTATTAACTTTAATATAATCTCTCTAAAATCTTTTCTTATACAATAACTATACTTTTCATTTAAAGCCTCTAATACATTTAAAAATATGATTTCTCCCTCGTTAAGCTCATACTCAATAATATTGCTATCAAGATTAATAATTCTTAATAGCTCTTTTTTATATTCTTCATAAGTAGTAGTGGAGCTACTAAGCAATACTTCATCACTTAAACTATGTATTTTATTAATAAGATTAAGAACTCGCTTTACTTCATCATCTTTTGCCATGAATAAATCACTTCCTTTATATTTAAAATAAGATACTTTAAATTAAAAATCGAGCTATAAAGAAAAAATAGGATTGCTCCTATTTTATTTTCTTTCTTCTACTAATTTTATTTTAGGTCTATTTTGATTTAAAATAAATAGCACCATTTATAGAGTCATATACACCATTAGTAATAGTGAAGTCTTTATAATTCATATCTTCAAAAGTTATCTTCATTTCTTGATTTTCAGTTTGGAATACATAATTATATTGTGGTTTATTTAATCCTTCCACATTTACAGTAGTACTGAAAGTACCTTTATATTTAATTATGAAATCCAAATCTCCAACTTTTTCATAAGTGCATTCTCCATCGTTATAAGTAATATTTATGTAAGTTCCACCACCTAATGATTGAACTCCAGCAAAATCTTTAAAACTAATTTCACAATAATTATCTCTATATAAATCTAAATATGCTTTTTTCTCTTTATATTTATTTGTTATATTATATGTTTTAAAATATGGCTCTTCTTTTGTAGTGGGAAAAACTTCCTTTAAATTTTTTTTATAAATTGTATCCGCATTATCAATCAATTCTAATTCAGAAGTTTCTTTATTAAATTTAAGTTTTAATTCCATATTTTCGCTTGCTCCACTTCTACCGCTAGAAGTAAACAAGACTTTCAAACTATTTTCTTCTCTATTTGTAGTAACAAGACAGCTATTTTCATTTATTTTTATAGATGGATTTTTATTAATAAAATCTGAATAGATAGTGCAAGAGCCCGAATTATAATAATCTGAATCTAAGCTAAAATTATCAAAATTAATTTTAGTAACACCCTCATTATCGCTTATCCAAGTATACTTTGATAATATTTCTTCTAAACTAAGTTCTTCCACTTTATCTTGATTAATTATAAAATAAACAGCAATAATCACTAAAAATGTTATAACAGCAATAGCAGTTAAAACTATTATTTTCTTTTTATCATTTTTTGATATTTTTTCACTTTCTTTATTTTTTAATGATAATCCACAATGAACACACTTTGTTGCTTTACTACTTATATCTTTGCCACATTTTGTACATTTTATTAAACTCATTAAAATCACTCTCTCACTTTATTTGATAATGTATTTTCTAAATATTTATCATATTTTGTTTTCAAAGTATCATCATAAATTTTTAATCCATATTCATTTCTAAGTTCTATCAGTGCATTTACACCAAATTGTGCATCAAAACTCATTAACTCTTCTATAAGTTTTGAAATAATTTTTTCTTCCACTTCCTTTAAAGTTGGTTTTTTACTTTCTGAAGTTTTTAAAATTATATGATACCCATAATCTGTTAATATCGGCTCCTTAGAATACTCATTAATTTTTAAATTCAATGCTGCTTCATAAAATGTTTCTTCTACGTCATCTTTATCTATATATCCTAAGTACCCACCTTTATTTTTAGTTGATAAATCATATGAATTTTGTTTAGCAAGTTCAGAAAAGTTTCCTCCGTTGTCTAATGATTTAATAATATTCTTTGCTTTTTCCAAGCCATCATTGTTAGGATTTATTAGTATATGTGAAACTTCTATACTATCTCTTATTTTATTTTCATAATATTTTTCAATTTTTTCTTGAGTTATTTGTTTTCTTGCGTAATCTTCAATTGCTTTATTTTGATAAAAGGTTAGTAAAAAACTTCTTCTTGCTTCTTCGGCTGAACTATATCCATAATAACTTAAAGCTTGTAAATACATTTCTTCATCATCAAATTGTTCTTTGTATGAATCTAATATCTCATTTGCATATTTTTGAGCTTTATTACTTTCGTTTGGATAAATATTTTTTAAAAGAGCTTCATCAAGTAAAAAAACTAATGAATTTATATCTGTATTTGTAGTATTAGTAAACATTTGCTCTAACTCTTCTTCTTCAATACATATATTATTGTTTTCAAAACATGCAACATAAAGTTTACTTATACTTTCTTTCTTTTTTGAAGAAAAAAACATACAAAATACTACTATTAAAATAATTGCAACTACAATAAATACTAAATACAATTTAAGATTTTTTTTACTTTTATTCTTATTTTTTTCTGTTTTATTTAAAGGATGACCACAACTATTGCATATATTATCTGTACTATTTACTTTTTTCCCACACTCAGGACATTTTATTAATGACATATAAACTCACTCCTCTTTTATTACTTATAATTATATCATAATTTTTATGTTTATACTACATTTGTACTACAATTTGTGTAACTTACAAAAAGTAATACATAATTTTATAATTTAGTTATAGAAAGCGATACTTATATTAGGAGGTGCAAGATGGAAAAATTTACTTTACCTAATTTAGATGAAGAACAAAGTGTATTAAAAACCATTAGATTAAAACAATATACCATGAGCAAAATTAACGAATTATCAAAACAAACTAATATATCAGTTAATCGCTTATTAAATGAGTGTATCGAATTTGCTTTAAGAAATATAAGTGAAGATGATTTAAAGCAACTAAAAGAAACCAACAAAAAATAACTATTACACAATAGCTATTTTTTTATTTCTTCAATTTCTAGTTGTTCATCATTTACAATTTTTAATTTGTATTTTTCCTTTAAGATTTCCTTAATTTTATTATAATCAAAATTATCAATACTAGAAATATTATCCATAGAAGAATTACAATGTGCTTTTAACGATGAATTCCATATTGCACTCATTTTATATCCTGTAGCAATATAATATGCCATATAATCATATACCATATTATCAATATACTTTGTTATTGCTTCATCAAAAGGAAATACTATTTTATCAAATTCTTCATCACTAATATCATCCATTGAAGTACGTATCATACTTTAAACCACCTCATTTATTATAATTTTTATAGTTATTAAGATTCAACTTTTTTAGAAGATAGAAACGATATTTTATCAGCTAATACATATAATTTATCTTTATTTTCTAATGTTCCCTTTATACCAACAACATCTCCTATATTACAATGCTCATTTGTAGCCTTAGCAATATTACCTTTTATTACACATGGAATTAAATCACTTTCATATATACCATTTTCATTTTTAAAAGATTTATTTACTTTTAATAACAAATTAGTTTCTTCTAATTCTTTTATTCTACCTACTAATACAACATAATTCAATTTAAATCACTTCCTATCTTGTTATAATTTCTATTCACTTTAAATTCACTCATAAATACCGATATTTAAAGAGTTTCGTTTGTTTCAACATAATTACATTAATTTTATGATAAAGCTGTTTATAGTTGAAATAAACAACGAATAATCACTTAATTAGCTAGCTTTGATTACTCTATTTAATATTTTATATGAAAATTCACTTAAAAACGAGCCATATTTAGATTTAAGAAAGAAAAAAGAACTCTATAATTTAGAATTCTAATTATAATATCCACCACTTTTAGTTTCAAATAACATAATATACATATTATCAGCTATCTCATTGAATGGTGAACACCAAGTAATACCATATTCTTTTTTAGTATCATCACTAAGATGAACTATTATTTCTTTTACTTCATTAAGTGTTGTAAAAAATCCTTGATATGGTTCATCTAAAATAAAAGGTTCCATATTTGCTACAAGATAACCTTTATCATTAAATTTATTAAAGCCTTTTACAGCTTCACATAAATCAATTTCCACTACCTTATCAATTCCATAATATAATGAAATACGTGTAACAATCGGATCTTCTGTTTTCTTTACTACTTCTTTTAATGTTGTAAAATTTTTTAAATTATCAATACTTTCAAATAAACTCATCTTCTTAATCCTTATCACTAATCTACTTAAATATATAAAATCACTTCTATAAATCTAAATAGAACAAATAGTAAGTAGAGAATAAAAATTTAATTTTACTCTCCAACCTAAACCTGTAAAACCCTTAGTAAATAGAAGAAATTTTAAATTGAAATTGGAATAAAAATGAAAAAGTTATTTAATGATTTAATTAAATTAAACTTTATATATAAAAGAGATTTTAGATGAGGTACGTATTTCTATCTCTCCACTTATTAAGTACTCTTTTATATGTTCCATTTTCTTGGAGTTGAAGCACATACTCAGCTCTTGTATTATAAAATTCTTTATATATTAGATTAGAGAACTCCCTCTCCTTATCACGTATGATAATCTTAAATCCCTTAACGAAAGTAGGATATGGCTGTCCTATTTTTTTTAATGCTAATCCATATTCTATATCACGTACAATAGTTGGCTTCTTAATTCCATTTGATTTACTGAATATCCTCTCACTCGGTTTATATAAAGCTAATCTTGCATTTTTAACTACTTTCTTCGTTTTATTATCAATTTCAACTTCTTTAATATCTTTTTCATTATAATCCATACCCAATTTTTTTACTTCTTTTAATTCCATATCACTTAAATACGCTGTTAAATATGCTCCTAAATTATCAAAATCGTATGCCCGTTTTGTTTTAGTATTTCCATGCCCCCAACATTCAGCAATTTTCTTATTACTAATATAAGGTGCTATTTCATCAAATATTAAAATACAATGACAATGCCAAGCACCTCTCCCTTGTGGCTCAAATACATTAATATATTCTATTTTTCTACCTTTCTGTAGTTTTCTTATCGCTTTAATAAAATCCACTAAATCTTTATCCACTTGCTTTTTATCGGTCATATTTTCTTTATAAGTTAATGTTACCCATAAAGAATTACATACGTTCGTTGCATTTGCATTGATATAATCTCTTAGTGTTTTAAATGTATTTCTTACGGTATCTTTACTATCAGCTCTAGTTTTTTTATGTTTTACTTCTTTTATTTCTCCTGTTTTTATTACTTGATAATGTTCTTTATCAATTCTCTTAATATTTTGTTCTCTATTTTTATGCTCGTTATATTTCACTTCTGTTGTTGTTCCTGTAATTTTTAAATCCACTTTTTGATTAATTCCAATCCTATATGAATTCACAGGCTCAATTTTTATAGCCATTGTTTTACTCCTTATCATCTGTAACTGAAACCCATTTATTTTATATTGCTAGGTTTCACTACAATATACAAAAATTATGATTAAAATTTTTAAGATTAAAGAATTCCACTTATTTTAGTGGAAATTCCAATAAATGTTTATTAGTACCTTTTATTATTGATTAGAAAACTAGGATAGCTCTTTCTTAATATTTTTAAGTAAGCTATCTAATTGCTTTATCGTGATAGGCATTGTTCGATTGTATAAGAATAAATTATTTCTATCGAAGTATATTAATATCAAATTTTTACCTTTAATTGTAATATCCACTTTATGAGGCTCTAATAAGTTAATATTAGTATTTTTAATACTTAGTATTTTTCCTTGCGTAAATTCACATTTAGCATTATTAAAACTACAAGTAGTTGCTATTCTTTTCTCAAATTCCTCGTTTTTCCATAAATTTTCTACTAAAAAGTCCATATTTTTTTCACCATTTTTTTAAAACAAAAAATCGCTGGAATTCCTTTATATTCCAACGATTTATCTATGTTCTAGTCCAACATTTTTGGACTGAAACTACTAATGGTCGGGAAGACAGGATTTGAACCTGCAACCCCTTGGTCCCAAACCAAGTGCTCTACCAAGTTGAGCCACTTCCCGAACTGGTGCGCTCGAAGGGATTCGAACCCCTGACCTTTTGGTTCGTAGCCAAACACTCTATCCAACTGAGCTACGAGCGCAGGGTAACGACCGAAATCTTATCTATCAATTCATAAGACAGTTATAATATTATCACGAAAAGTACTATAAGTCAACAACTTAAATTCTTTTTTATGCTTTTTTTACTTTCTATTGATATAAATTATAAAATTCCCTTCTCTTTTATCTATGTGAAAAAAATAAAAAAAAGAACAAGTTTCTAAAAGAAATCATTGTTCTGACTCTAACTCTTTAATCTTTAAATAAATTAGATTAGAAGATGTTTCTATAAATGACCTAATTTGTTCTAGATTAAAAGTATATTCTTTACTCTTTTTTGTATTTTCAATAATAACACCTGTATAATCAATTAATAGAGATAACCGTTCAACCGGAATTTCCTCCATGGTTAAATCTGGCAAAACAGCTTCTTCATAGAATAAAGATAAGTCTAAATTATACTCATCTAATAATTGAATATTCAAATTCGTGTAGTCATTATAAATCAATTTCTTATATAACTCATGATTGGCTGGAATCTTATCTCCATTTAAAAGAGTAATTGTATTATTTTCAACAATTTCACTAATAAAATATTTATTCCAAAGAAAGTCTGTATAGAGATGAATAAAATATCCCATCATAAACGGATGTGACAACTGATTTTTGTACTTTTCTAAAAACCTTTCAATGTCCTCTGTTTTACCATCTGTTAAAAAATGACTTCTTGTCTTCGTTTCCCCAACATGTTTACTAATATCTGGTGCAATCGAACCAAGAAGAATCATATTTAATGGGAGATTCAGTTTCTCATTTATTTTTTTTGCAACACACATATGTATTACAGAACTTGCCATATTTTACACTCCTTCTGGTTTTGAATAACTACCTATTTTCTTAACTTTTCCTAAAGAAACAATTCGTTCAATTGCTTGTTCTGAGTTATGTCCATCATATTTTGGAGCCATTGGTAACTCTGCTACATCAAATAAATCCCAAAGCTCTAATCCATAGTGATAGGTTGCTTGTCCTTCCTCGGTTTCAATTCCCACAATAAAATATCCTTCATACATCGTACCATCATCATGGAGCTTTGATTTCCAACTGATTTCTTTATTTAAATTGCAAATTACGCTAAATAACTTGGCACGATGGTCATACAATTCTCCAAATGTATGGCATCCATCACTAATTTTATTGGTATCAATTGATCCTTTCTCATCGAGATTTTTAATAATATGATTCAAATGATCTTCAACTGTCATTTTATTTTCCTCTTTTCTTAATTAAATCTTTAAAATGATTCCCTTTTTCCTCAAAATTTTTATAAACATTATAGCTGGCAGCAGCTGGAGATAATAAACAGATTTTCCCCTTCTTGGTATTTTTGAAACTATAAGAAACTGCTTCTTCCATGTCTGATACTGAGGTGACATTTAAAGAAGAGCCTATAAACATTTTTTCAATCCTTTGATTCGTTTCTGGAAGCAAAAGGATATTTCGGACACTACTTGTTTTCAAGTAAGTAACAAGTGGTAAATAATCAAGTCCCCGATCCATACCACCCATAATTAATGTATCGACATTCTTTAACGTTTCAACAGCCGATATTACAGATGGAATGCTCGTTGCAATCGCATCATCATAAAAAGAAATTTCTTGATAAGTTCCCACATATTCTAATCGGTGAGATAATCCTTTAAAATCCTTTAATGATTGAACTGCTTCTTCTAAATCAAGCCCCAAGATAGAAATAATTGCAAGACAAACTAAAATATTCGATAAATTATGTTCTCCCTTCAAAGAAGTCTCTATCTTAGAACGAGGGATTACGATTCTCTCATGATTCTTACATATCGTTAGACAATCCTTATCTAAGAAATAACTATTGTCCTCCAGCATACTATTCGTATATACTGTGCTAGGAATATCCTTGAACGATTTTAAATAAGGTGAATTCCCTGTAAGAAAGATATCATTTGCAGTCTGATGTAAATAAATATTTTTCTTGGCATTTATATATTCCTCCATTGAGAGATAATGATCCAAGTGCTCTTCATAAATATTCAAAATAACAGCAATATTTGGGGAGTGCTTCATAAATTCTAATTGATGAACCCCTAATTCTAATACACAAATAGTATCCTTTTCTAATTTATCTAATACATCAAAAACAGGAATTCCAATGTTACCTATCAATACACATGACTTTCCTAATTCTTGTAACATATGATAAAGCAAACTAGAAGTTGTACTTTTTCCTTTAGTACCAGTAATCCCAATCGTCCTATTTTCACAATATTTTAAGAATAAATCAGTCTGGCAGGTGATTTTGTTTTTTATCTCCTCACCTAAATAGTCCTTAATGATAACACCAGGACCCTTGATAATGATATCATAATCATAACAAGCATTCAAGTAATCTTCTCCAATATAAAAGGTTAGATAGGAATCTGTTGAAAAATCAAAATCTTGAATTGGATCTAAATTGGCAATTCCTAGCTCTTTAGTTTGGTCCATACTTCGGATAAATTGGTAACTAGACTTTCCTTCCTTACCAAAGCCCAATAATAAAACTTTTTTATCCTTTAACTCTTCAAAAATTCTATTTTTCATGACTCTCTCCTTAGGATTTCTAAATACTCTGAAGGGATAAAATGTTGATGATTGAAGTATTTCTCAATTCTTTCAGGGGGAACAATAGAAAAGTTATATTTTTCTTTATACTGCTTCAATAAATAAGGAATTTTCTCTTTCTTTAATTCCAAAGCCTTTTGTAGAGAATAATTGATTTCTTCTTTTTCTCCTACACACTCAAATGGTTTATCTACATCTTCTAAAACTAAAGATTGAAATACCTCTTCTAAGGAAACATCTTCTAACATGGGATTCGAAAATATCTGGCCCAGTTCTTTCTCTGTTAAATATGGATAAAGCATGATATAAACATATAAACATTTGGAACAATGATTACACCAAACATTTTCTTTCGTTCCACGGTTGCAGCTTCTAAAAACATTTAGATACTCTTTGTGTTTCATAAATTCTTGAACAATTTCATACTCGTTCCAGCATCGTAAAAGACTGAAATACTCAATTTTATTTGTTAAATACTTCTCTGCATATTCTCTAAAGTCTTTCTCATACTCATAACTTTTAGAATATTGATGATTGATTTTTGTTCCTTTGACATTTCCTTCATTGGCACTCGCTTCATTCGATAATACAATATACTTTTTATTCGTCAAATATGCCATTAAAAAACTAGCCATTGATAAGCATGCAGAAAACGGAATATGACCGTTTAAATACCCTTTTTTATTTAACTCTAGTAATTCTAAATCTAGATTATTTTGAAAAATCACGATGTCTTGTTCTTGATATCCTGCAATTTTAATTGAATCATATCCTGCCTGATTTTTTGGATATAGATTTCTTTCAAGCATAAAAACTTTATTATCCGAATGATACCCCTTTAATAATTCTAAAGTTACAATAGAGTCTTTTCCGCCTCCTACTGGAATTAAGTTTCCAGAAAAGTCTCCTTCTACTTCTTTATTCACATACTCTTTTTCTGAATCCGATTCAAATTCTACAAAATCTTGGTAAGATAGTTCAATTCCATTTTTATAGAAATACTCACCAAGACCATGATATAAAATTTTCTTAAAGAACTCACACTGATCTTTATTGATTTTCATTGGACGAATGATAATTTTTGGAGAGCATGTTAATTTATAATAATTCATTAAATCGAATAACCCATATTGAAAAAATAAATAATTTAAAAACTCTTTCTCTATTTTCGTATTTGTAATCTGTTTTTTATCCACAATAATCTGTGGAGAAAAAGACAATTCCTTAATTCGATAATGATAAGTTACCACATACTGTTTGGAATTTTCTTTTAACTCAAAAGATTCATAGATGAATTCTGGATACTCTCTACGTAGCTTATGAAACATTCTATTCCCTCCCATACATTATACTATTATAACATAAGTAAAATGAAGAAAGAAAACGATCCAATATTTTTCATTTAATATTTTACACTCTTATCTTATCTTTTCTATTATTTCAAAGAAAAACGAATCTAAAACGATTCGTGCAATTCTTTATTCCATTTTATTATTTGAAGTTGGTTGATAGGTATTCCTTTTTTGCTTTGGATAGGTTCCAGTTTCTACTTCTGTTGGCTTTTCCCATTGTTGTGGTCTTAACTGATGCATTTGTTTACAAAACTCCATTTCTCCCCAAATTCTATCAGTGATTTCCTTATTTTTATGATGTTGTAGCAATCTATCATAATCCCATTCATTAAAAAGTTCATAGCGATCAAATGGTGGGAATGCTTCTCCTTGGTAATTATCATGATCATTGACTATAGACCACTCCCATTGTTCTAAGGTATCATCATAGAAATCATCATCATCCCAAAGTCTCATAACTAATTCTTGTTTTTCTTCCAAAGTCCAATTTGGGTTTCTTAAAATCCAATATCGAATATCGAATATACCATGTCCATGTACAGCACAAACACTTGGAGACAAATCTTTTATAGTTCCTGAATGAATCATCGCTTCCTTTGCAGCAAATTCCTTTTGTTCCTCAGTGAGCTGCAAATTAAAATTCCATAAGGTCATCAGTAAAAATGAATAACATTGTCCACCATCTGGCTCGTGTATACTAATTCTAGCGATATCTTGATTCGTATAAATCGTATTTACCAATTGTTGATATACTTCTTGATTCACATTTTCAAAATCAACTAAGATTGCTTCACTAATTGAAACTGCTTTTACAGTATCCCCATTATTCCATTTATTCCTTGTTACTTGGATTGCTTCTTCTAATATTTCTGTTCTATTTTTAATAGAATTCCAAATTGTTTCAAAGTCTCCTACCTTTGGAATCCCATAATCTGCACCATATAATTGATTGTTTAACTCTTTTAATTCTTCCATTGTAAAACCTCCATTAGTTAATTATTGTAACAACATTGTTTCATAAATTCAACAGTAATTTAAAAATATTCAGAATATTCTAGTAACTTCTTTATTACTAGCCACTATAGTATAGATATGTCATTCTTTTTTGACTGAGTGATTCTTCTAGATAAGAATAAATTGAGCTTTCTCTCAGTGCAAGCAATACTTGATCCAAGTATTCTTGATACGCAGGCGGTAACTCTATTTGCTCTCGATTTTCTTCATAGTACTCAAAAATATACTTTCCAAATTCCCAACCCATCGCAATATAATCACATATCATTTCTATGATATAGCACTTCCAGTCTGATCCAGTATATCCTTTTAAGGATTCAAAATGGTGGAGATTTTCCTTTTTATGATGTGATACTGCTTTTCGAAACTCGCTCTTTACTGATTCCTCATTTCCTTGATTGGAATAAAATCTTTCCGCATAAGGAAGCCATTCCTCTTCCCCTATTTTTGAATGATCATGCCATATGATTAGTCGATTGATTTTTTCAAATTCCTCTTCTCCAATCAGTTTCTGTTCCATTAATAAGTTTCTAATTTCTTTCCATGCTAGAACCACATAATAGGTATGTTTCATATAATGATCAAAATATAATAATTGATTACATCTAACACTCATACTGCGACATCTTAACCTTTTCTATTTTTTTTGAATCAATCTTTTCTAACATTTCGGAGATTTCCCCTTCAATATGAAAGAGTCCACTTACAGAGGCGCCTATGCTTTCCCAAAAGGCTAATGCATTGTGATTGGGAACACGATAAGTAATCGAATCAAAACTCTCAATCCCATCTTCTTTTGCTTTCTCAAACGTCAGTCCAACCATTTTCCTTGCAATTCCATGATGACGAAATTCTGGCATTACATATAATTCTGCATTGGTCAATGCTTTTCCACCAGCTCCACTTCGTATATAGACGCCAAAGAAGCCAACTGCAAATGTTTCCCCATTTTCTAAATCCATTGCATATTTAACTGATAAATAACTTAAATCAGAAATCATTTTATAAAAATCTGCATCACTCCATGATTCATTTAAATTTTCCTTATAATGTTTTTTATATGACTCGCAAATTCTATAAAGCGTATCCTTTTCTGGCACTTTTGATTCCTCAGGATAATAAAGAAATCGAAAATTAGGTCTATTTATCACAGATTGGCGGAGTTCATTCACTGAAAATCGTCCAGTACCATCCTCATATCCATCCTCTAAAAATCGTCTAGATAAATTCTCGTTAATTAGCCCCATGGGGAGTAATTGATAGGATTTAGATTCTATCTCTATTACTTCAAAATCATCTACTAGTCTTTTGTAAACAGAAAATGTTAAATCCACTTCTTCTTTAACACAATCGTTTAAAAACTGTGCATATGGTCCTTTTGGATTTTCCAATGCCATTTCCTTTACAATATTTAAGCATTGATAATAAAATGAATTAAATTTTGCATATTCTTCTTTTAACTTCATATTTGTATCCCTCCAAAACAAAAGTTTTATTTATATTATTTTTCTTACTGTGCTTCCTTTGGTAATTTTATTTTCTGATTTGATACTGTATTTGAAAAATTTCCAAATCCATAATTATTAGTTTTTTCCTGCACTTCTCGTAGACAGTTCTCTAATAAATAGATTGTTTCATCAGTCACAAAAGGAAGAATGGATCCTTCGTATCTTCTAATCATTCTACCATAATTATCTTTTCGACCATCTATTACCATTCTAAATACAATTAAGTAGTTTATTTTTTTTAGTCTTATTGCACACCATTCACTTGTAAAGATTTCTGCTTTACTCACTAAAAAAAAAGTTTCTTCCATTTTTGATAATAAAGCATCTTCTTTTAAATAGGAAGGTTTGCAAATCCAATGATAATCTTTCACTAAATTTCTTGTCATTACAAAAATATTTTTTTGAATTATTTCTTTCATAGAATCCTCACTAACTCTAACATTAATATTTCAAGAGGTAAACCTATTATAACATACTATTTGGCATATAAAAACTCGGAACAAATGTCCGAGTTAAATATTAAGTTGGTGGCTCCAGCGGGAATCGAACCAGCGACACAGGGATTTTCAGTCCCTTGCTC
>CANOBK010000013.1 GCA_947564265.1 uncultured Caryophanales bacterium | reverse complement strand
TACTGGACCAATCGGACCTCAAGGATTACTCGGTGCGACTGGACCTACTGGGCCTCAAGGATTAACTGGTGCCACTGGGCCTACTGGACCTGCTAGTACTGTTGTTGGACCTACAGGACCTACAGGACCTCAAGGTATTGCTGGTGCTGCTGGACTGGATGGGGCAACTGGACCTACTGGACCTACTGGACCTCAAGGATTACTCGGTGCGACTGGACCCACTGGACCTACAGGACCTACTGGGCCTCAAGGTATTGCTGGTGCTGCTGGACTAGATGGAGCCACTGGGCCTACGGGACCTACGGGACCTGCCGCTGGACTCGATGCTTATGCTGGAAAATATAGCGATACACCTCAAACATTAAACCTTACGATTGGAACTCCATCACAAATTCCACTTCCAACGGCAATGCCAAATCTAAATGCAACTTATACACCTGCAAATAGCATTACTGTTACAGAAGCGGGAACTTATGAAATTAACTATTTCAGTAATGTTTCTGTAGCACTTGGAACCACAGTAACACAGGCAGTAAGAATTAATGGTACGAACATTCCTAGTACAGAAGTTTCAAGGGTGTTATCCGTTGGAGTTGGTTCTATTTACAGTGGTAGCACAATTGTGACATTAGCAGCTGGTGACGTAATTGACATGGCTATATCTGCTCTACTAGCTGTTGGGGTTACTTTAGGTACAGGAGTAAATGCAACACTTTCTGTTAAAAAATTAAACTAATACGAGGCAACTAGATCTACAAATAAAAACTCGATTTCCATTTTGGAATCGAGTTTTTATATTTCATTAATATTTTAATTAAATCTTATTGGTTCTTCTATTATACAATCTATCACTTATGATTCTTTATAATCATAATCCCAGAGACTTAATTTACCATTGATATAAATTGGCTCTATTTTTTTGACATCTTCTAATTGAAAGCCATATCCATCCCACTCTGTATGTTTTATAATACTAGAATAAATCAATGGATTTTTTTCTTCTAACATTTTTCTTGCTTTATCATCAATTTTAATACAATCTGTTAAATTAACTTTCGCAATGATACAACCGCTTGGATAATTTAAATTATATTTTTCAAATTTTTTCATTGCTTTTTTATCAATAACCTTACCTGCATGAATTAAGATTTCTCCCCTATATTTCGTTTTCCAAGTTCTGAATTCATATTCTTTTAACCCCTCTGCGATTAAAGAAGCAAATGGTTGTTTTATGGTTATAACTTTCATATTATGTTCTTTCTTTCCAATATATAGTTATATTTTCTTACTTTTAGCCCATGTCTTATAGCATTCTATTAAATCTGGATCATTTTGATTTTCTGGCAAATTGTCATCTTCAAAAAATCTCATTTCTTTTGATTCACTATTCCATTTTAATTCTCCAGAATATCTTCTTATACAATATAACGCCGTATTATTGTAGACAATATCACCCGTTGAATAAGAATTTTTTCTAGATTTTCCAGAGATTGTGCATATAAATTCTAAATCTTCCTCTTTTACATCTAAATTTGTTTCTTCTTTTATTTCACGAATGACAACTTCTTCAAAACTTTCACCTGCTTCCTGACATCCACCAGGAAGACCCCACTTGTTTCTATCAGCACGACTTTGTAAAAGAATTCTTCCATTCTCATCAACGATAATGGCAGCTGCACCATCCTGCAATATAGGAATAGTATGAGCAAGTTCTCCCATACAAAGACGAATAAATACTGGATATCCAATCGTTCTACTAACTAATAAAATTTCTTCTTCTGTTAGATTTTTTACAATTTCTACAAACTCAGAATAAGGCATTTTCTTAAGTTTTTCAGCAAGTTCTTTTAGTTCTTCTTCTTTTTTTATTTCCATAATTGAACACCTCTTTTTTATTATATCACGTATAATACTAGACTCATATATGAAATTACTAAACATTTTAAATTTAACTTCAGAATCTGATTAACATTCATTTTTAATATTAATTTCGAAAAAGACTATAAATATATTCAATTATGATCAATTAATTTTTTATTCTTATAACTTTATTTCACCTACAATAGAGCCTTCCTCAATATTATATATTTTATCACACAATATTTTCAAATCTTCTTTATTATGACTAGCCAAAAGAA
Organism: uncultured Caryophanales bacterium; assembly: GCA_947564265.1. Classification (GTDB taxonomy): domain Bacteria; phylum Bacillota_I; class Bacilli_A; order RF39; family UBA660; genus Alloscybalousia. Next base: position 39,995 of record CANOBK010000013.1, on the reverse strand, counting down.
TAAGTTTGCCTTCCTTCTTTAGTTCTTTGATAATATCTCGAACTATTAATATACTCTTCTCATCAAGCGCATTTGTCGGCTCATCTAAAAGAATAATTTGTTGATTTTCCATAATTGCTTGTAAAATTCTAAGTTTTTGTTTCATTCCTAAGGAATATTCTTTATACTTCATATCTTTATATTCTTCTAAGCCTATTTTTTTCATCCAAGAAATAATATGTTCATCATTTTTCCTATTGTTAATTGTGTACAATAATTCAAGATTTTCTAATCCAGTTAAATATGGATAAAATCCTGGATTTTCTAATAGTATTCCAATATTTCTTAAATCAAAATCCTCATGAATGATTGATACATCATCTATTTTTACATCCCCAGAAGTTGGATATATTAAAGTTGATATTGCACGAAATAGCATTGTCTTTCCAGAACCATTTCTGCCATAAAAACCATATACATTTCCACCAGTTAATTTTAAATTAATATCGCATAATATCCTCTTTTTTCCTATTTTCTTGTTATAATTTACTAACTCAATTTTCATAATTACCTCCAATATCACAATGTAAATATAGTTTATATATTATAAAAGTCACTACTACACAACTAGTAACTGTAATTATATTAATAGAATTTACATAATTGAAACTAACAAACGGTATCCATCTCCCATACAATTTTGGAATGTTTAATAGAATTATTAGCACAGTTAAAATCGATGTATAACTATAAATATATTTTTTAACTACGAACGAAATACAAATTACTAGTAAGCTCAAAAAGGTATTCTCTATTGCGTATTGTAAAATAACATTCATAATCTTTAAACCAAATTGAATTCCATAAGATTTTGAAAAAACAACAATTTCAAGTATGGCAAAAAAAGCATGGAATAGTAGTGAATAAATAATAGTTTGAAACAAAACCTTTTTTATATAAATTCTTCTATTTTTGTATCTAGTATTAAAATTAATTAGTTGATTATAACTATAGTTAGATATTACAAATAAACTACCAACAATTGGAAACAACCAAAATACATTTGCTATTAGATTATCTCCCTGTTTAAACAATATTTGCCTAATAAAATTAATATATTCTCCCTCATACAATGAATCAATATAAGGAGATTTTAATACAAAAACAGCTACAATTAAAATTAGAATTAAGATAATACTTTTAATTTTAATTTTCTTCATCGCTTTTTTCATTTAGCATATAATCTCCTTTCTCCATAAATTTTATAGAAAGTATAATCATTAATATAATTAGTCCAATCAACAAGAGTAGAATAAATATATAAGATTCATAAACTGAGGGTAAGGTAAAGATATAATTAAAACTAAACGCTATATTATCAAAGTAATAAAAATTATAATTGTCTAAAATAAAGTCTAAAATGGTAAAAGTACTGATAAATAAGCAACTAGATAATATCCTTTTCTTTATTTTAGAGTCTATCAATCGAATCACACTAATTAGTAGAACTAGTACTACAATATCATTTAAAATAAAAAGTAAAATTGTTGATAAATTAGAGATAAATTGTTTACTATTTATGATAAATACTGGGGTATTTAGCATGATAAAAAACAGAATAATATATTTTAAACTTTTCACTATTGAATTAATAAAATAGGAAAGCATAGATTTATTTCTAAAGATAATACTGGTATAATTAAGTGATGCAAAAATTTGATAATCTATAAAAACAAGAAAGATCAAAATTGAATATCGAATAGGAATTACAGAAAATTTAGATATATATAATTTCATAAATTCATTATTTATATCATTACCTATGATATACCCTAAAAATAATGGAAATAGAATGCAAAGAAAAAGTGTAAAGTTGCTGAATATCTTTTTTATGAAATTCAATTTTAATTTTTTCATACTACATCTCCTATTATATTTTTCTTCTATTATTTCATCATTCAGTTAATTTTTATTATTTCTTAAGTAAAAAGTATATTTTACTTATTTAATAAATTTAGTGCCTCTTCAGCAATTCTTTCATATTTCTCAATATCTTCGGATTTATAACTTTCTTTCAAAAATACATAGTCATATTGAAGAATATCTTTCATAGTTATAGAATAATTTTCATAGTCTTTTAAATAATTTTTTTTGCCATTTAATCGAATATGACCGAATTCTGCGTTAGAAAATACATATGTTCCTTTAATAGACGGTCGTGGCGCCTTGTTTAAAAAAACTAAATATGGTTCATTCTTTTTTAATGGTGTAGTGTTATCTATGTATAAAGTTACATCAGCTTGTGTGTGTGCCGTTAGGTCATATACTTGAATTATTTCATTTAATTTTAAATTTTCTCCTTTAATTATTTTTTTTATAATACAGTTATTAAGAATACCACTTCCGTGAATAATTGGATTTTCTTTTACCTCAATAACAAGTACAGCCTCCGAATTCTTTACTAGATCATCTATTGAATCTATCATTTTATTTGGTATAATAACGCTTTTTAACTCTGGATAATTTTCATAAAGGTACTGACCAACAATAGAAACAGCATATTTACTATTTTCTATATAATTTTCATAATCGATATGTTTTATTTCTATTCTTCCATAGATAATGGCAGTTATTGATAAGGTCAAAAGAATGGTAAACATAATTATAAATCTTATTAGCATTTTCATAAATTTAACTTCACCTACTATCCTTCTTTGTCTAGTGCAAAGATTTTATTAGTATCATAAATATCTTTTATATTATATGATTTTTTTGTTTTCCTTTAATATATACTATCGATAACCCTATTAAAACTGTATTTGTACTAATAATTAATACTTCCCTCATAGAGATATGTGATGTAGGTTGTAATAGTTTTAGAAATGATATGTTTCCAAAATTATAACCCGCTGTAATAAGTTCTAATGAAATTATTGCAAGTAGTGGTATAAAATAAATTAATACTCTTTTTTTGAAAAATATTGAGAAGGAGTAAGATAGACTGGAAAGAAGTCCTATAGCTAGTGAAACAACAGATATGATTGAAATAATATAATGAACTGGATTTTCAAGTCTTAAATTATCTAAGAATTCACTACCAGAAATTAAATAAAAACTCACATCATTATAAAATGTTGATAAGGTTCCACTTGGAAAAATTAAACGCATCATTCCATAATTAAGCATAAACCCAAGAAAGCAAATTATAAACGGAATAAGAAACGATAATATATAACGAATTAGGTTATTTTTTTTTATATTTAATCTTGAATATAAAATATTAAATGTTTTATTTTTTTCTTCTAACCAAGAGGAATCCGAAAAAATTGTCGCACATACAATTGGAAACACAATAATTATAATAGAATTTAAGGACACCATATTGTTATATAATATAGTTTGGTATTCCGCTGAATATCCATTTTCTGCTAATAGATTTAAACCACTGCTATACTGAACTGCCATAAAACATTGAATAATATTTACTAAAAATATAACGAAAGTGGCAAAATAAAATTCTTTTCTATAAATTAAAAGTTTTAGGTTAAATTTTAATTCTTTCATTTTCTTTCCTTTCAATTTAATATGAGCCCAAATACTGGGCTCATATTTTACTGATAATCAAAGTATCCATCCATTTGTCCAGAATTAGGTGTCCAGTTGTGATTTCTATAACGCGCCTGAACTTGCTCTCCTTTTGCATACTCTTTAGAATAGTTAATGGTATAGGCTACGTCAACATATTTCACTGTGGTACCCCGTCCATATGTACCATCACCCACTGATTTGACACTAAATGTTACTGCTTCATTTTGCATTACCCAAAGATCTACAGCTGCCTCCTTACCGTTTTTACTTTTCTCAGCTTGCCTTACATATCCATATTGCTGGAATGAGGGAACTTTTGCTGATATATTTACTATAGTTGCATCTACCGTACTCATAAAGAATATAGAACCAACAATCGTAAATATTGAAAATACCAAAAGACGATTCATTTTTCTCTTCATAAATATCCTCCTAAAAATATATTTATAATAACATTATCACTATGCGCACTTGTAATATTGTTATTATCGTTAATAAATCAAACATCAGGTTGTTAACTATTTGTGACTTCATTGTAGCAAAATTAAAATATATTGTCATTATTTTTATAGCAAAAAAAGTCGCAAATTTGGCGATTTTTCCTATTGTTTTATAGTTTCATCTTCTCTATCTTTAGCTTCTAATAACTCCGTTGTTGTCACTCTTAATAATTTGCTAAGATCATTTAATAGTAAAATGTCTGGCAAACATGTTCCAGTTTCCCACTTAGAAACCACCTTTCCAGATATCCCTAGCAATCTTCCCAAATGATCTTGTGTATATCCCATTTCCTTACGCCGTTCTGCAATAAATTTTCCAATTTTTTTCTCATTCATATCCATACCCTCCACTACTTTCAAAGAAAAAGGACTAGTAAAAACAATAAAGTCTCTACTAGCCCTTTACAAATTCAGTATAACATATATTTCTATGATTACAAGTTTATTTTACAATTTTCTACAAGCACTATATTTCGTTCGTAGTGAAAATTTCTATAGTTTCCCTTCAAAATCCTCTTCACTCCAAATTGGGATTCCAAGTTCTCTTGCTTTCTCATACTTACTTCCTGGATTCTCTCCAACAATTACGGCATAGGTTTTTTTACTAACAGAGGAAGAAGCCTTTCCTCCTAATTGCTCAATTTTATTTTGAATTTCATCTCTCGTATATTTGACCAAGCTTCCTGTAATTACAAATGTTTTCCCATAGAAAGAATCATTCTTCTCTATCTTTGGTCCCGTATATTCCATATTAAGTCCCAATTCTTTTAACTCTTCTAGAAGTTTTTTGTTTGTTTCTTCTAAAAAATAGGAAGTAATGCTTTGAGCAATAATATGCCCAATATCTTCTATTTGTTCTAATTCTTCTAATGTTGCCTCTCTTAGTTTTTCAATTGAACCGTAATAAGTCATTAGCATTTTCGAAGTTTTTTCCCCAACATTTGGAATTCCTAATCCAAAAAGAAGCCTTTCACAAGAGTTTTTCTTACTTTTTTCTATCGCTTCTAATAAGTTATCAATACTTTTATCTCCATATCCCTCTAACTCAGTGAGCTCATCTCTATAATGATCCAGGCAATAAATATCAGAAATATTCGTAATATATTTTAAATTATAGAAATCTTCGATAATTTGATCTCCTAATCCATCAATATTCATGGCCTTTCTAGAAACAAAGTGACAGAGACTTTCTATTTTTCGCGCAGGACAATGAGGATTTACACAATAATAATCTACTTGTCCTTCTTTTTTATAAATAAAATTTCCACACATTGGACAAGTTTGAATCATTTCAAAGTCTTTTTCTTCTCCTGTCCTTCTTTCTTTTTTTACTTCCACTACTTCTGGAATTACATCTCCAGCTTTATGAATTGATACAATATCTCCTATTTTTAAATCTTTGGAAATTACATAGTCCTCATTATGAAGTGTCGCTCTTGAAATCGTACTCCCCGCAACAATGACTGGTTCAAGTACTGCATTGGGAGTAATTTGACCTGTCCTTCCTACGGTAAAGATAATATCCTTTAATTTCGTTAAAACTTCTTCTGCAGGAAACTTGTAGGCAGTCGCCCACTTTGGATGATGTGCGGTAAATCCAAGTTGTCTTTGCTCGTCAATATTATTGACTTTAATCACTACTCCATCAATATCATAAGGAAGAGAGGGGCGTTCTTCTCCTTTATGGGAGATATACGCTAGGACTCCCTCTACATCTGTTACTAATAAGTTATTGGGATTTGTTTTAAATCCAAGTTCTTTCATAAATTCAAGTGCTTCGTAATGAGTTTTAATTCCATAATCTTCAGGATTTGGTAAATGGTAAATCCAACAATCAAGTTTTCTCGATGCAGCTATCTTAGAATCCAATTGACGAATCGAACCAGCCGCTGCATTCCGACAGTTTTGAAGTAATGGTTGATTCTTACTAGCACGTTCTTCATTCAACTTTCGAAGAGTTTCTTTACTCATATAAATTTCTCCACGAACTTCAATATCAATTGGCCTCTTCAAAGTTAAAGGAACCGTTTTTATTGTTTTTACATTATTCGTAATATCTTCTCCAACTGTACCATCCCCACGGGTTGCTGCTGTAATTAATTTCCCCTTTTCATAGTGAAGAGAAACACTTAATCCATCAATTTTTAACTCACAAACATAAGCAGGATGATAGCCCTCTTTTTTAATTTTATGATCAAACTGACGAATTTCATCCTCGTTAAACACATTACCTAAAGACATCATTGGAATACTATGAGTTACCTTTTGAAACTCATCTAAAACAGCCCCACCGACTCTGTGTGTTGGAGAATCTTCACGAATATATTCTGGAAATTTTTCTTCTAAAATAAATAATTCTCTTAAAAGATTATCATATTCTTGATCCGTAATTTTAGGTTCATCTAAAACATGATAATTATAGTTTGCCTCATTTAATATTTCAACCAATTCATCAATTCTTTCTTTCACAGTTTTCACCTTTTTCTTTTAATGATTTATCTTTAAACTTTCCTTATATTCCTTTATCGTTTCTGTCGTTTCTAAAACAATATTTGAAAAGCAATTCTGAATATAACTCTTCACATCTTGCGGAATTTCGCATCCAATTCTATTCTCTACTCTAGAAAGAACAGATACAATATTCTCATTTTGAATTAAAGGGAGTTTCTCTTGAAGTTTTTCTAAATATCTACCTCCTGATACTTCTAAAAACTCCAATAGTACATCTTTAACAGCATGTTCGTAATGAGAAAAATGAAACAATTCCTCTTCTTTTAAACTTTCACTCACTAACGAAGGCAATGCCTTAATATTATTAAATGCTAGCTCATTATCATAAATCGGTTGAATATCAATTTTGTCTTTTGATTCTACAATCCCCCAATTTTTAGAATGGCGATCTTCTTGATGGGTTAAAATATCAAAAATAAAAATATCTACTAAACGACTCATCAAATGCCAAACAATGGACTCACGATTTTTCAAATTACGATAACGATAATCAAGTGCTCTCCAAATTCCTTCTAAACTATTATGCGTTAACACAGCACTATCCAACGTGAAAAAATCATCCTGAGAAATCTTTAAACCATAATATACATAATCCTCCAATAATTCTTCACCAAGAGTGTACTGGCAATCTTTTTGTTTAAAATATTTAGTAATAATTCCCTTTTTGCCATTTAAAGTAGCGAGGTCATAATGAGCTGAAGGAATTCCAAAATCATGTGCGAGTTCCTCTAATACTAGTTCTATATAAGAAGCATTTTTTAAAAATTCGAATTCTGGCTTAAAAAGCCATATCTCTCCCTGATATGAGAAAAAAGCCCCAATAGTAGATTCTTCAAATATCCAATACTTAGGCATTTCTTCAAGATCAATTAAAGTACATCCGTCTTTTTCAAAAATTCTTTCTAACTCAATATACCCATCATTTCGGATTTCATTTTCCATATTAAACACCACCTATATTGAGTCAAAAATATTCACTCAATTGTTGAAGTCTTAATCCAATCCCCGAGATCTTCGTCTACAATTTTTTGTTTTACTGCTTCATAGGTAGACTCTAACGGATAGGGTCCATAGACATCATTTTCTTCGGTATCGATAATATAAAATAACATATCAATCCCAGAATCCGCTGATTTTACACACTTAAATCCAACATATTTTTTCCCTTTTTGGAACTCAGAAACATATTCTTCAAAGCCAATTTTTTTCCCATCTTTTTCTGTTTCAAATAAATTATCAATATACTTTCCAACTGCCATCTTTGTATCACTTAGTTTTTGAATTGCATAATCATTAGGAAGTTCTCGGTAGATCCAAGTATGGACAAATAAGTTACACCCCGTAAGTAGGAAAAAAAGACTGATTAAAAAACACTTTTTTATTTTTCCCATAATTGTTCTGGATAAACTCCTTCCTCTATTAATTTTTTTAACCGAGAGACAACTTCCTCTTTGTCTTCTTTATATGTTACCCCCATCCATTTGGCATTCGTAGTTAAAATTTTTGCAGTTGCTTTTCCTTCCTGAATGAGTTCTGTTAGAACGTCTGGTATTAAAAATTCACACCCCTCTAAGGAATCTTTGTTTTGTTCAAAAAAGGTCGTCATTTTAGATTCTATATAAGAAAAAATAGAAGGCGTAAATCCAAACATATTCATAGAGACAAAATCTTGTTCTGTTACTTCGAAACTGTCTCTTCCATCTAACGGAGACGCAATAATTCTATCCTTTTCTCGAATCACACTACTTTCAATGAGTGTATCTAAATATTCTCCCTTTTTTTGACATACTCCTCGTTTTACAGAACCATTTTCAGTGAGTGTATTGGATACCAAGTATCCCACTAAACCGTAGGAATCTTGGCTTGGTACTTCTTGATAATTTTTAAAGAATTCTGAAATTTTTAGAAAGGCATCTCTTCCATAAAAATCATCTGCATTAATAATCGCAAAGTTTTCATGAATAGCATCTTTGGCACAATAAATCGCATGAGCAGTTCCCCAAGGTTTCTTTCTAGTTTCTGGAATGATTACTCCTGTAGGAACCAATTCTAATTTCTGGAACACATATTCTACTGGAATATGAGATTCTACTCTTTTCCCTACAGTTTCTTTAAAATCTTGATAATTTTCTTCTTTAATAATGAATACTACCTTGTTAAATCCTGCTTGAATTGCATCATAAATCGAATAATCAATTAAAAACTCTCCATGAGGACCAAATGGTTCAATTTGTTTTAATCCTCCAAATCTACTTCCCATTCCTGCTGCCATAATTAATAATGTCAAATTTTCTTTTTCCATAAATTTCTCCTTTACACTCTCTTTTATCAATACCTCTATACTTTTTTCAAACTCTTATGATTTTTCATCATCTTTTTAATTCCATGAGGACTTTTAAAGGCAATACTAATTAACGTATTAGAAACTTCCACAATTCTTCCTGCCCCAAATACATCATGATAAACGTATTCTCCTACCTTCCATTCAATATCTTCTTGATAGAAGTTTTCTTCTTTTTTGATTGGAACCTGTGCTTCTTTGGTTTCAACATGTGTCTTTTCTAATAAATCATCTTCAATCTCTGAAATAAATCTGCTCGGTGGATTAATTTGATCCTTTCCGAAAAGCATACGTCTTCTGGCATTCATTAGATAAAGTTTTTCTTTCGCTCTGGTAATCGCGACATAAGCCAGTCTTCTTTCTTCTTCTAATTCTTGATTATCCATTAAACTGTTCATATGAGGAAATATTCCTTCTTCTAGTCCAACAACAAATACATACTTAAACTCAAGACCTTTGACTGAATGAACGGTCATTAAACTCACTTTATTACTACTATCTTTATATTCTTCTCGATCACTTACTAGACTAACCTCAAATAGAAAGTCTTCTAGGGAAATTAGTCCTTCCCGTTCTTCAAATGCTTTTGTAATTGATTTAAATTCTTCTAAGTTTTCTAGCCTAATATCAGATTCTAGTGTTTTTTCAGATTCTAACTCACGTCTCATTCCTGTCGTATCTAAAATTTTATCCACTAATTCTGTCAATGTTAAATCTTCAGATACTCTTTTTAAATCTTCAATAATTTTTTTAAACTCCATCTCTTTTCCAGATTGAATTACTTCATAGATACTTTTTCCTTCGATATCTGCGATAGTTGTTAGATTTTGAATGGTCTTTAGACCGATTCCCCGTTTTGGTGTATTAATTACTCGTAGTAGAGAAACGTTATCTTTTTCATTATGAATTAATCTTAAGTACGCCATTAAATCTTTAATTTCTTTTCGTGAATAGAAGTAAAAACTACCAACAACACGATAAGGAATATTTGTTTTTAATAAATCTTCTTCTAAAGTACGAGACTGCGCATTGGTTCGATAAAGAACCGCAATTTCTTCTGCTTCTACACCTTCGTCTAAGATTTTTTTAATGGTAGAGGCAACAAAGTGAGCTTCATCTTTCTCATCATAAGCACGATAATAAGTAATCTTTTCCCCTGCTCCTTGATTACTCCAAAGATTTTTATCTTTTCGATTTTGGTTATTTTGAATTACTTGATTTGCTGCATTTAAAATATTTTGTGTTGAACGATAATTCTGTTCTAGTTTAATTGTTTTTGTCTCTTTATAATCTTTTTCGAAGTTTAATATATTTCTATAATTTGCTCCTCGGAAGGAATAAATACTTTGATTTTCGTCTCCTACGACACAGATATTTCTGTATTTGGCACTCATCATTTTCGTTAGGATGTATTGTGCCTCGTTCGTATCCTGGTACTCATCAATTAACACATATCGGAAACGTTCTTGATACTTTTGTAAGATATAAGGGTCTTTTTGAAATAATCGGATTGGTAGAATTAATAAGTCATCAAAATCAATCGAATTATTTTCTTTTAATCTCTTTTCATAAGAAGCAAATACTTGTAGTACCACTTTTTCAAAATCCGTTGTCGCATATTTTTCATATGTTTCTGGAGTCATTAATTCATTTTTACATCCACTAATCCTATTTTTAATTGCGGTTGGATTATACTGTTTTGGATCTAAATCTAAACCTTTTAAGATTTTTTTAATCACAGTTAGAGAATCATCACTATCCATGATAACAAAGTTTCTATCATATCCTAAAAGTTCATAGTTTTCACGTAAAATTTTCAGTCCAAAGGAATGAAAAGTGGATACTTGAATTCCTCTTGCTTCTTCTCCAATTAGTTGAATTATTCTTGACTGCATCTCTTTTGCTGCTTTATTCGTAAAAGTAATTGCCAAAATATGGTAAGGGTCTACTCCCTTTTCTTCTATTAAATAGGCAATTCTAGTTGTTAATACCTTTGTTTTTCCACTTCCTGCACCTGCTAAAACAAGGAGAGGACCTTCTGTCATCATAACAGCTTCCTTCTGTCTATCATTTAAGTTATCTATCTTCATCATTCCTATCTACTCCTTAAATTAATTATACTATAAATTGTTTTCTCGTCCAACTAAATGGGCAATTTTCTTAAAGAACTTCTGCGTTTAAAATACAAAACATTAAATAATGAATATCACCAGAGCTAGATATTTGATAATTGATATCTTTTTGTTTCCACTGAGTACATTTAATATATTGTTTTTCTTTGGAAATCAAAAGGGAAGAAACAGGAATTTTAAAAAAATCAGCTATAGAAACAGCTAAATCAAGACGTAAACTTCCTTTATTTAGACCATAACGCAAGTTATAATAATTCACTCCTAAGATTCTAGAAAGCTCACTTAATGTCTTAATTTTTCTCTCTTTCATTAACTCAAAAATATAACTTTGATTAATCATAAATCACCTATTCTGACGAAATCCTTTTTGAAATAATTTTTGTCTCATTTGATATTCCAGTTCTGTCCCACTATATTTTCTACTTAATTTCCGATAAAGTTTTTGATATTCTTTTTGATAAATTTTTTCTTCCTCTTCTTCCCCTTGTTCTACAAAAGATAATTTTTCCTCTATCAAAGAAGGATGATATCCCAGTGTTAATAGATTCTGATAAATCTTTTGTTTTAAGGAATAGTTACTTTTTGTATGATTACTACGTATTTGCTTTTGAATTAATTTTTCAATTCTTTCTAATTCTAATTCCTCTTGGTATTCTGACAAAATTTCTTTTATTTGTTCTTCACTAAGTTCCAATTTTTCAAACTCCTGTTTTATTTTTAATGGTCCATCGGTACTAAAGGCAATTCGATCATGAAGAAAAGATTTCGCATAAGCTTCATCATTTAAATATCCTTGTTTTTTTAAAAGAACAATCGCATCATCAATTTTTTCACTCGGATATTCCTTTTTTAAAAGATATTTTTTTAGTTCGTAAACACTACGCATCTTTACTTTTATATATTTCAGTGCGACAAAATATACCTCATACATTACATTTTCTTCTCTGATTTTTTCCAGCAATTCTAAGGAAATTTCTTTTTTGATTAGAAGATCATATTTTAAAATTAAATCTTCATATGTTTCAATTTCTTCTCCTCCTTCTAGTTCAATGACATATTTTCCTAGTTTCTTTTTTTGATACTTGATTATTTTCACGAAGTCATCACCTTCCTCATTACTTACATTGTACAACAGAGTACATTTGTTCGTCAAAAGAAATTCAAAAAAAGACTAATTCTAGTCCTTTTTTACAGTAATTAAGTTTTCTGAAATCTCTTCTAATGCCCGCCCCAAATTCTTTTTAGAAATATATTTATATTCTGGTATTTGATAGTGTTTGGTTGCTGCCATCTGTTTACTTCTCTTACTAATGATATGAACCAATTCATATTTGGAGTCAATAACGTTTAATATCTTATCGATTGATGGATAAATCACTGTATCACCTTCCCTATTTTAATAATAAGAGGAATTGGTAAATATTACAAGAAATTTAAAAGAATTATACAAAAATTTACAAGTTTATCTTTTTTATCTTTGCAAAAAGAAAAAAGTCTTTCGACTTTTATCTAAAATTACAGCAAGAACCACATTGAATTTGACTACATACATTTTCTTCACAGCAAGAATATGATGGACGATATGTATGGCGGAATACATGGTGGTTGATTACTCTAGTACGAATTGGGCAAACGTGTTGAACATCATGCATGATGGTACGATGTACTTGACGTTCTCTCATAGGTTCCATAATAGGTCCTTGAGTAGTAGCAGCAGGGGCTGTTCCCATTCCATTTCCCATCATGTTGTTATCTCCCATTTGAACATCGATATCAACATTCATGTTTTCAGCATTGAACTCATTGTTCATTTCGTTTTGCCTATCGTAACAAGCATTTCTAAACATATTTTTTTCCTCCTATCTACTTTATAGTATGATGGCATAAAAATATGTCATAATTGATTTGCCCATTTCTTTTACTCAGATATTAATTTTTTTATTTTTTCTTTTTTATCAGATGGCATATCAGAAATCTTTTCTACTAGCAAAAATACTAAGTCTTGATCACCCACTGTTAAATTCTTAATATAGCTACTCTTGTTTCGCTCATCTAGAATAATTCTTCTTAATTCCTCTTCTTCTTCAAGAGACAACGAATAACTTTCAGCCAAAATATCCACCCATTCTAAAATAGGGTTCGCTCGTCCGTTTTCTACCCTGCATAAAAAAGCAGCCGAAACAGATAAAACATTTGCCATTTCTTTTTGCGTTTGATCGTACGTAACTCTTAACTTTGCTACAAATTTTCCAAATTCTGTTTTTTTTGTTTTCTTTCCCATAAACCCCACCTACTATCTATTTATCATTTGTTTTCTCATCTAATATTTCATTTTTTATTTTACTTATTAAAATGGTAATTTCATATTGCCATTCATCATTTGTTTCATCATTTTCTTCATCTGATCAAATTGTGCGAGTAATTTGTTTACTTCTTGAACAGAGAGTCCACATCCAGCAGCGATTCTAGTTTTTCTACTTGCCTTAATAATATCTGGATTTTTTCTTTCTTTTGGCGTCATTGATAAAATAATCGCCTCTACATGAGCCATCTGTTTTGGATCGATTTTTATTTGATCTAGATTCATCTTTTTTGCTCCTGGCAATAATTTTAATAAGTTTTCTAAAGGTCCTAATTTACGAATCTGCTTCATTTGCTTTAAGAAATCATCTAAATCAAATTTTCCAGATTGCATCTTTTTTGCAGCATCCATCGCATCTTTCTCATCGATTGCTTCTGTTGCTTTTTCAACAAGAGAAATAATATCTCCCATTCCAAGAATTCTTCCTGCCATACGTTCTGGATCAAAAGGTTCTAATCCATCTAGTTTTTCACTTATTCCAATAAATTTAATGGGAACGTTCGTTAAATGACGAACGGATAGGGCAACTCCACCTCTCGTATCCCCATCTAACTTTGTTAAAATAACACCTGTTAATTGTAGGGCACTATGAAACCCTTCAATTACATTAATCGCATCTTGACCCATCATAGAATCGATCACTAATAACGTTTCTTGTGGCTTGATTTCTTCTGTAATTCTTTCTAGTTCCCTCATTAATTCTTCATCAATGTGTAGTCGTCCAGCAGTATCAATTAGTACATAATCATACTGATTTTCTTTGGCATAAGAATAAGCATTTTTCGAAATTTCTACTGGATCTTTTTTTCCCTCTTCATAAACCTCGATTCCCAGTTGCTTTCCAATTTGTTTTAATTGATCAATCGCAGCGGGACGATAAACATCACAGGCTACTAACAAAGGTTTTTTGGCATGTTTTTTTCTTAAAAAGTTAGCAAGTTTTCCAATCGTTGTTGTTTTACCAGATCCTTGAAGTCCCACTAGCATTAACGTTGCAGGATTTCCACTTGTATTGAGGGGTACATTTTCTCCTCCCAAGAGTTCTGTTAATTCATCTTTTACGATTTTAACAAACAAGTCTCCTGGTTTAATACTTTTTTGAACTTCCTCTCCTAATGCTTTTTCTTTCACGGTATTCGTAAATTCTTTCACTACTTTATAATTGACGTCTGCCTCTAATAAAGCGAGACGAATCTCTCTCATCATTTCACTAATATTATCTTCTGTAATTTTTCCATATCCTTTGATTTTGTGCATTACTGTTTGTAGGCGATCACCTAAAGATTCAAACATTGAGTATCCCTCCTTGTATCAATTAGTATTATACTACAAGTTCTAATGTTCACCAAGAAAAAAGAAGTTCTTACACTCCTTTTTGTTTTTTATTTTATTTTTATTTATCTAGAATAGAATCTAGAAAAGAAAGTTCGGAAGATAATGGATCAGAAGTATCCTCCTTGATTCTTTTTTCCTTTTTGGTAGCGATTTCTTTTTTTACTGGTGTTACAGAAAGATTTCCAAGAATAGACTCAATGGAATCTAGTTCGTCCAGTAATAGTAAACGGTTTTTATCTGCTTTAGAATCTCTTGTTTCCTTACGAGTTGATTTTACCTCTGATACTAGATGTTCTTTGATTGCCTGTAGTGAACTTTCTAAGGATTCTTTTAATATTTTGGCATCTTCTTCTGTTATCAAAGACTTCTTTTTCTTTTCCGTTTGATTTATTTTTTGGATAGAAGCGTTTAAAGATTCTTTTAATGCCTGAAAAGCAGGATCTTCTACATTAATGATTGGTGTCTTTTTATTTTTCTTCTCCTTTGCCTCTCGTTGTTTCTTTGACTCTTCCATCATTTCCATAAATTTCTCTAATTCAGAAACAATTTGTTTCCTTTGTTCTACAAAATCTATTTTTTGTTCTTTGTCTAGCTTCTCTTCTTTGATTTCTAATTTTTCTTCTGATTTTTTCGTTTCTTCCATTGCCATTGCGCGTTTTTTAGCAGCTAGTTCTCTTCTTTTGGCAAGAGATGAAGTAGCAACAGAAATCGATTCTTCTGTATTTTTAGAATTAGAACGAGTATTTTCTTTGATTGGTTCTTCCTTTTCTATTTCTTCCTTGATGACTTCCTCTTTTTCTATTTTTTCTTCCACTACTTTAGAAGGATTTTTAGAAACTACCTTTTTCTTATTCTTTCGGTCCACATACTTAGAATCATCAAATCCTAAAACTGGGTATCCACCAAATGGGAAAATGAGGAGAAAGAACCCGAATAGAAAACCATGATTAAATTTTTTTGCTAATTTAAAGGGAAGAATAATTAATAGGAAAATATTATAACCAGGAATTAATAAGGTTAAGAACTTCCATCCGTTTTTATCGATAATATCAAAAAGTAGATAAAGATTATAGATAGGAATCCAAGCACCCCAAGCAGGTTTTCCTGCTTTTCTAAAAGTTTCACAAATTCCTAGCATCATTAAAAATAAAAGCAAGCCAAATAGAATTAATAATTCAAGCCAATACGGCATCAAAGGATCAATAAAATCCTTCATGATATCTAATAGTAAAAAATAATTCATAGTTTTCCTCCTTCTAATGACTTGTCCAATTTTCAACTACATTACAACTACTACTTTGTGGCATTGGATTCGGCATTTCTAACTTGGTAACAATCGGAATTTTAAACGCACTTCCAAAGGCAAGACAATTTCCTACTTGTAGTGACTTCTGTTTTTCAATAATATCTTCTGTAATATTTGGAATCATTTTCGTAATATATTCGATATCTCTAGGATGACTCATTTTAAATATTAAGAAGTTACTACATTGTGAAATTACTGTTTCACTTAAATCAACTGGTCTTTGCGAAATTAGCATCATGATAATACCATATTTTCTTCCTTCCTTCGCAACACGGTCAAAAATGTTGTATCCAAGAAGGAATTGATCTTGATCATTTTGTACATAACGGTGTGCTTCTTCTAATAAAATATTAAACGGTAAACTTCCTCTTTGAATCTTTCTAGAAAATTCAAAAATTAAACGAGTAAAAATTTTTACAATTGCTTTGGCAAAAGCATCATCGACGTCTTCTAAATTGATATTAATAATTTGAAATTTTTGGTTATCTTTTACAATCAAGCTACCTAAGTACTGATCTAATCTCACAAATTCTTTACAATCAAAAAATTTGGATTTGGCACTAATTACTAATTCATGAAGTTTTACTTTTAACGTAATTGCATCTGCATAAACATTTTCATTCCGCAACCATCCTTCACTGATTAATGCAAAATTCAGTGCATTTTCTAAATCTACTAGCGTGAAGTAACGTACTTCTGTTGGTTCATACTGATTGAGTTCTGGTTTCATAAATTTACTGATATATTCTGTTAAAAGTACTCGTTCTGAAAACTGGTCATTGGAATCAATTAAAAAACATTCTTGTAATTTTCTTGTATATCCAATTCCTTCCACCGTAGCATTTAGATTAAATTCATTGGTTGGACAAGTATTAAAGATAGAAAAGATTTCATCACGTTTACTAGCTGATCCTTGATTTGAATATAAAATGGTCATAATCGCATTCGCAATTAAATGATTCTTGTACTCTAAAGCCTCTCCATCTGATTGAGAGAAAATTTTGACTAGTTTCATCATCTTTTCAATAATTGAGATTTGCGTATGAGTTGTTGCAGACAATAGTAACGCCATATCTTCAACATTCAATAGCCAGATTGGAATATTTAAAATTTCTCCACCATGAACACTGTTAGGATTTGTTGTAAAAAAACGGAAATGATAATTTGGATTGATTTCATGAATCTTGGAAAAGGCAGTGTAATATTCTCCTGAAGAATCGAAGATTAAGAAATTTGATTTAAAAGGAACAAATTGTGGATTATAAAATACATTTTGAATGGTTCTAGCAACTCCACAACTTTTTCCACCACCCGTATTTCCAAATACGCACATATGAGTACTAAACAACTCATTCATATTTACATAGACTTTTTGATTCGAATAGAATGGACTAACACCAAGTTCCATGAAACCAAATTCAGGTTTTCCTACAATCAAAGGTAACTCTTCGACCGTAAGAGAACGAATCGATGCGTTTAGACTCGGTTTTCTTAAGACTCCTCCTAAAAACTTTCCATTCTCTATCTGACCTAGCAATTTTACTTTGACAGAGCCATCCAAAAGATCCTTCACTTCTCCTAAAATAGCCTTTTCATTATCTTGAAGTACCAAAGGCATATTCATAATATCTGATTCAATTGGAGTATTATCCGAAAGCTTAATTTGTGCATCTTGATTTCCAATATATAATATTTTCTCAAACATTTTTCATTTCCCCTTTAATATCCTACTACGACTTCCATTCAAATTAAGTCTTCGAATTTCTTTTTCGTTTCTGGATCCATATTTTCAATTAAAGCCCTGATTTTTTCAGATTTTTCATATAGATGTAACGTTTCTTCATAAAATTCTAATTTTTCTTCTACGATTTTGATTTGTCCATGCACTGCATTTCTACTAACCCCACTATTTTCTGCAATTTCACTTAAAGATAAATCTTCGAAATAGTATGATTCAAAGTATTCTCTTTGTTTTTCTGTAAAAAGAAGAGAATAGTAATCGTACAAGTTATTCAGATAAATTTTCTTATCCATACTTCCTCCTACATCATATCTTTAAATAATCCATAAATGTATTTTTCAATATCAAATGATTGTAAGTCTTCTTTTGCTTCTCCAAGACCTATATATTTTACGGGAAGCATTACTTCTTCTTTAATAGCGAGAACGATTCCACCTTTTGCAGTCCCATCTAATTTTGTTAACACAATTCCTGTAATATTGGTAATTTCTTTAAATTTTTTAGCTTGACTAATTCCATTTTGACCTGTCGTTGCATCAATAATCAGTAAAGTTTCATGAGGGGCTTCTGGAATTTCTCTTCCAATAATTCGATTGATTTTTTCTAGTTCGTTCATTAAGTTCACTCGATTTTGTAATCGACCTGCTGTATCAATTAATACAACATCATAAGATTCTTCTTTGGCTTTTTTTAATCCATCAAAGACAACAGAGGCAGGATCGCTTCCTTCTTCTTTTCCAACGAATCCAACACCCACTTTTACGCTCCACTCTTCTAGTTGTTTCACAGCGCCTGCACGGAAAGTATCCCCTCCAACTAGTAATACTTTTTTTCCTTCTTGTTTTAATTTCCAAGCAAGTTTTCCAATTGTAGTTGTCTTTCCAACGCCATTGACTCCCACAAATAAAAGAATCGTAGGTCCACTTTCTGCATATTGGATTTTGTTCGTTAAAATACTATCGTTAACGTAAATGATAAATAATTCATCAACAATGATTTCTTTTAATTCTTCTGGGCTTTCCAATTTTTCTTTTCGAACACGATCTCTTAACCGGTCCATGAAATTCATTACGGTATTGACCCCAATATCTGCCATAATTAAAATTTCTTCTAATTCATCAAAATACTCGTCTGTGATTTTCTGATACCGAGAGGTAAGTCCAATTAGATTGGAAACAAAGCTTTTCCTTGTTTTTGTCAGTCCTTTCTCATAGATTTTTACATCTTGATTGACATTATGTTTATTAGCTTTTTCTGCCTCATTAGACAGAAAATCCGTATCATCTTGTGCTTCCTTAGACTCTTGTTTCTTTGGCTTTTCCTGTTTATTTTCGACAGTTTTTTCTAGAATAATTTCATTTTTTTCTTCCTCAACCTGTTCTATTACTTCACTCTCTAACTCTTCTTCATTTGACACGGAAGAGTTCTTAAACATATCTTTAATTTTACTAAATAGTCCCATAAATCCTCCTGTAATTCATCCTCTTCTACATTAACATTATAACAAAGTATCCTGTAAAATACCACTATAAACAAAAGAAAAGAATATTTTCTTTTCACAAAAAAAGTGGAAGACCAATCTTTCCACCAATCAATTTTATTTTTCCATTAATTTATCAACAAAAAGTGTTCTTAATTCTTCTGAAATCGGACTACTTGATGCCTTATCATGACCACCGCCACCAAAGGATTCTGCAATAACACGAACGTTTACCTCATCTTTTATACTACGATAAGAAACACTCCCTGCATCAAGAGAAATCATCATACAAAAATCCATTTCGTAGCCTTCTGTTCTCAAGTACTCTGCTAGATCATTTCTTGATTCATAATCAATAAATGCAATTCCTGCCTTTTTTCCTTGAATTTCTCGATAAATGATAGAAGATGCATACTTAGATACCTTCGCATCAATCTTCTTTTTCTGTTGTTCTACTACCATACGTTCAAATTCATTTAGAGAAAATGTTGTAGTAGAGTCCTTCTTTAATTTATCCGTCAATAAGGAAATATAACCATTACATCCAACCGAATAGAATAATAGGGTTAATTCATGAGCTAACTCATCATTATATTTGGTTTTCCACTCCCAAGTATCATATCTCCTCGTTGATTCCTGAAATTCAAAGATTCCCTTCGAATTAGATGGAAGTAGATTCTTCTTTACTAAATATTGATAGAATAAACTTGTTCCAGAACATAGACCATTTTCATCACAAATTTTAATTGTCACACAATCATACTTTGTAATTTCTTCTTTGAGTGCTGTTTTATGATGATCAAAAATAAAGAATTTATCCTTTAATTTTATATCTTTCATAATAATCTCAAGCATGGGATTTAAAAGGGACAAATCCGTAATATAAATTTGATCAAATTGATAGATCGTCTTATCTTCATAGTATTTTTTTACTTGTTCCTGTAATTCGAATGTCTCACATAACACATACTCTACCTCTTCGAAAGCAAGATTTGCGAGAATCACACTCCCCATTCCATCAATATCACTTTTATGAGTAAACAATAAAACTTTCAAACAATCACTCCTTCAATCTTCTAATACAGAATTATCTAATTCAATAAAACCATTTCTACTCCATAACCATAAGGCCGTATGAATATCAATTGGTTTATACTTTGTCCCCTCAAATAACTGATTCCATCTGTCAATCACAATATTTTGTACATTCGAACTTTCTAATTCTTTATCATTAATCAATCCTAATCTGTGAGTTGCTTTTACTACATGTGTATCTGGCGCTACCGTTAAATTTTCAATATTTTTATATTCCCGATCGGTATATTGCCAAATGACATAAAGCCAATAATTACAAATTTTCGTACCAGATAAATAAGGGAAATCTGTCTTTTTCGCTTTCTGAATAAAATTTCGAATCAAATTGACATCATTTTGGAATTCATCAAATAGTTTTCTAATATCTCCTCCATAAAGTTCTACAAACGTATGACACAAACGTATCCAGATTTCTGTCTGTTTATTTTTCTGAAGTGCTACTTTATATTTTGTTAATGCCTTTTGTACCTCTTCAAAAGGTGATTTTACTACTTTGATAGGATCAAATACAAATTTTGTTTCTGGGTCTTGATATGTTTGATTTGCACTTTCCCATAACGTATAAGAATTTCTTTGATAGTTTAATGCCATTGGCAAGGTAAAATATAGATAATTTTCTAAAGATGATTTTTCTAACTGTGGATTTTGGTCTTCTGGCATTATCTCTCCACCTAAATTTCCCTTTTTCCACATTTCATATAAGATATCTACTTTTTTAAGAATTACTTCTTTCATCTTACCACTACTCCATTTTCTACTAAAAATCAATCTGTTTGTGACTTTATATTTTTCTCTATACTGAATCTATCGTTTAAATTAACCAGTAGCTTTCAAGTATTCTATCATTCCCTAAATACTATCTTGTTTGCTGTGTTTTAGTAATTCAAATATACTATAGTTCCCTTTAAAGAACAAGAATTTTCTGCATTAAAAAAATCACTAACTATCATAGTGATTTTACTTCTTATAAATGTTTTTGTCTTGGCTTTTCAGCAACTGCTGTAATTCCTATCGTTGGTTGTTGTGGTACTTCCATAAATGATGCTCTTTCCCATGATTTTGTAGTTTCAAGCACTGGTAATTCTACTTTGGAAGCTACTTCTGGTACACGTACTGAAGGTTGTTCTTTTTTATGAACAGCAGGGATTCTTCCATATACTCTTGTAGTTTGTTTCCTTGGTTGATCTATTTCTTTGGCTTCTCCTACAATCGTAAGTGCCATTCTGGATTGTCCTTCTGAATCAGATACTTCTATACTTTTTACAACATGTTTCGATTCATACTCTTGTACAATGATTTTTCTAAGATTTCCCATTCTTTTACAAAACTCTCTTGGTGTAATTTGATATTTTCCCTTCTCTCCAAAATTAAGAAATGCATTTGTTACGGCTTCTTTTAATCGACAATCTACTTGTTCTTGATATTCTTCTACTTGTTTTTCTGTATAAGAATCATACTCGTACCCTTTACTTTTCCCATAATTATAGGTTGCGATATAATCTAAAATAATTTGTAAACTATTCCAATAATTTTTAAATCCTGTTAATTTTTCAAATTCTTCTTGAAGAAGTGTTAAACGATAAAAATTGTCTCCCTCTTTTTGTTTTAAATCTTTTACACGGATTCCAGAGGCTTTACACACTTTACCTCTTAAAATGGTGTCTAACATAAAACTTCCACAAATTCTTCCTGTAAGACGGACTTTATTCTCATTCTCTACACTTGGAATAAAAATTTGACTTAATCCTGATTCATCAATTTTTACTTTATAGACGCGGTTTACTGAAGTATTAATGGTTGTTTCACTTACTTCTAAATTTTTTACACCCGTTTCTTTTTCCATTTCTTTTTCCCCTCTTTCATGTCGCATATTATAGCACATTTTATAAAAAATGTAAAGAAGAACAAGAAAGCGTTCGGTAGGATGGACAAACTTCGTTTTTTTTAGTATAATTTTATCGGTTAGTTCTTTTATATCAAAAATTAACTTAGAAGAAAGGAGTACTATAGTGAAAATAAATAAACCAGATGAAACAAAAATTATTGTTTTAGGTGGTTTAGGCGAAGTTGGAAAAAACATGTATTGTTTAATGCATGGAGAGGAAATTGTTATTATTGATGCGGGAATTCGTTTCCCAGAAGGAGATTTATTAGGAATTGATTACGTCTTACCAGACTTTACTTTTCTAAAAGAGAATCAAGAAAAAATTAAATGTTTGATTATTACACATGGACATGAAGATCATATTGGAGGAATCCCATTTTTATTACAATCACTTGAAATTCCTGCTATTTATGCACCTAATCAAGCAAAAGAGTTGATTGCGTTAAAATTAGAAGATCGAAATATTCGATATGACCATTTGTATGCTTATGATGATACTACCAAGATTAAATTTAAAAATATCGAAATTGAATTTTTCAGAACGACGCACTCAATTCCAGATTCTCATGGTGTTTATTTAAAAACACCGAATGGAAGTGTAGTAACAACAGGAGACTTTAAATTTGATTTAACTCCGATTGGTCCTATGGCAGATTTACACAAAATGGCAGAACTTGGAAAACGTGGAATTGATTTATTAATCAGTGACTCAACCAATGCTTTAAATGAAGGAATGTCAATTAGTGAATCTAAAGTAGATGATACTTTAATGGATATCTTTAGCCAATATCAAAATAGAAGAATTATTATCGCAACTTTCGCCTCAAATATTTACCGTCTAAAACATATTGTAGAAACATGTTATAAACATAACCGAAAAATCTGTGTTTTTGGAAGAAGCATGGAAAATAATATTCAAATTTCAATCAATGGAGGCTATATCAATCATAAAGAATTGTTTATTACTCCAGAGGTTGCCAATACGTTAAAGCCAGGAGAGGTTACTGTCTTATGTACAGGATCTCAAGGAGAACCTCTTGCAGCTTTATCAAGAATTGCAGAAGGAACTCATAAACAAGTATCTTTAAGACCAGATGATATTGTCATCTTCTCTTCTTCTCCAATTCCAGGAAATGCCGTAGCGATTTCTAAAACCATTAATAAATTGTATTTAAAGGGAGTAAAAGTATTTACAAACAGTAATTCGGATGGTGATCTTCATACTTCTGGACATGCCAATGAAGAAGAATTAAAATTAATGATTCGTTTATTTATGCCAAAGTATGTCATGCCATTTCATGGGGACTACCGAATGTTAAAACATCACGCTAATATCGCGATTGATTGCGGTGTACCAAAAGAAAATACATTTGTATTAGAGAATGGGGATATTTTATCATTAAAAGATCATGAAATCAAAAAGTCAAAAGAACGTGTATCTGGAGACGATGTCTATGTCGATGGAAACCGAATTGGAGAAGTTGGTAGTGCTGTCATTCGTGATCGAAAGATGATGTCAAATGATGGAATCTTAGTAGTAATCGCAAACATTGATATGGAAAAAAGAAGGCTACTCATCAAGCCAAATATCACAACACGTGGATTTATTTTAGTCAATGAAAATGAAGAATTGATTAAAAAAATTGAAACGGTATGTGAAAATATTTTAGAAGAACGACTAAAAAACAGTAAAGATACGATCAATGAATTAAAGAGTAAATTAATTAGTGAATTGATTGTACACACAGAAGAACTAACAGGAAGAAGACCAATTATTTTACCGGTCATTATTGATATTAAGAAAAATGGAAAGTAAAAAGATGTTCGTCAATTGATGAGCATCTTTTCTTTTCTAAAATGATTATTCTTGTATTACTGCTAGAAGTTCACTTCTCATTTCTACTTCTAAATCTGAAGTAGGAATAATTTTTTCATCACCCCACTCAGACCATCTTCCATATTGAAACTCCTGACAAGGTTCTGTACAGATATTACAACAATTTTTTAAATCCTGTAAAACTTTCCCTTCTGGACAAGTATTTTCTACTAATGGCGTGCATTTACAAGGTGAGTCACAAGTAGAATCCATTAACTGAAAGGTTCTAGAACGATACTGGTAACTGTGAGGTCCCTCTTCTACAATAATTTTTCTTGTTTTCATAATACTGTTTCCTACCAAATCAGATACAATATATGTAATAGGATATTCTCCAGGTGTTTGAACATCAAGTCCTGATAAATTAACATCATAATCCTGAATTCCAGAACCACTATCCAGAACTGAAACATTTACTCTTGGATCAAACTCATCATTCGTTTCGATATAAAGTGGATCAATAAAGTAAAGTTCTGGCAAGTCCTGATCGATATTGGAAACTACCACGGTTGCCTTTTTACTTGTTTTGCCTTTCTTATTTCTAGCTTGAATTACTAATTCTTGATTGGTATATACCTCATATTGATTACTCTCTTGCCACGTTTTTCCACCATCAAAGGAAAATTCACTAACATTTCCTCTAGTTTTATCTACTGTTACTGTAACAGATTCACTTGTCCACTCTGTTGTGGATAACGTTGCTTTAGGTATTTCTAATCGGTTCTGCTCAAGATAATTAAATATAAAAATAAACACTAGTATGATAATGGTCGCAATTCCAAGAATCGTAAAAAAGATCATTCCAAGTTTTCGATCATCTTCTGCACGATCTGGAATATTTGTTGTATCGATTGGACGACCATATTGATCTACAGGTCCAATATACTCCTCTTTTTTCTTTAACATTTTACCACCCATTCCTTTTTAATCTTCTTTAATCATCGTTTCTACTTCCCTTGTAGAAGTAGCAGTGACTTCTTCTTGAGACCATTCACTCCATGGACCCCAAATCGTACGTGAACATGATTTATAGCAAACATTACAGCATTCCCCTTGTTCGTTTAAAGTATATCCCGTTGGACATGTTCCTGTAGAAGAAGCAGTCGCTGAAGATACACAATTACACAAATATGGCTCGCATTGGTAAGACTCAATTTTTCCATCACGATAACGATAGTAAGTTCTTCCTTTAATATCTTTTACAATAATCGTTCTAGATTTTTCTGTAAAGTTTCCTGCACGATCAAAGGCAGAATAAACAACTTGATACTCTCCCTCTTTCGTAGTATCAATCGTACTAGGGACTGCTGTGTAATCATTACTAAGTCCGGACTCTTTATCAGAAATTTGTACGCCAGTTCTTACAGAAAAGGAAGTTCCCATTTGAACAGTTGTCGTTGATTCAAATGCCATTTCTGGTGGAGTACGATCAATATTAGAAACTGAGACAATTGTCTTTTTACTAAGTTTGTTTTTTGTATCCATTACTTGAATTGTAATTTCTCCATTTTCATTCATTGTGTAAGTGTTGTTAGATTGCCAAGATAATCCACCATCAAAAGAATAAGATAGAATTTTACTACTATCATTGGTAATTGTTACAATCACATCATCCGTTGTCCACTGTTCCGTTGATAAACTATAGGTTGGAAATTCGATGAGTGGCTGATTATCTGAATATAAATAGATTCCTACACTAAATACCATAATAAAGAAAACACTAATTGCGATTGTGAAAATTAAAATTTTCTTCTGTTTCTTTTTGGAAACTTTTTCTAATACTTGTTCTTCATTATACATAGCAAATGCTTCCTTTCTACTCTATTATAAATATAACAAATTGAAGCAAAAGTTACAAGAAAAAAGAGACTTATTTTGCCTCTTCTTGCGCCCTTGTTTCACGAATGACGGTAACTTTGATTGTTCCAGGATATTGCATCGTCGATTCAATTTGTTCCTTGATATCGCGGGCAATTTTATGAGAAGTTAAATCATCGATTTCCTCTGGTTTTACGATAACTCTTAGTTCTCTACCTGCCTGAACAGCAAATGTCTTTTCGACTCCTTCGATATCATTACCGATAGATTCCAATTGTTCTAAACGCTTGATGTAGTTTTCTAAAGAATCGTTTCTAGCACCTGGACGGGATGCACTTAATGCATCAGCAATCGCTACGATAATTGCAATTACACTTTTTGCTTGTGTATCCCCATGATGAGAAGCAATGGCATCGATTACAACTTCTGGTTCATGATATTTTTTGGCTAAATCAACTCCAATTGTCACATGACTTCCTTCTATTTCATGATCAATTGCTTTTCCAATATCATGAAGAAGTCCTGCTCGTTTGGCAAGTGCTACATTTTCTCCAATTTCGCCAGCTAAAATACCGGATAAGTGAGCAACTTCTATTGAATGTTGTAGTGCATTTTGCCCATAGCTAGTTCTAAAGTTAAGTTTTCCAATAATCTCTACTAATTCTGGATCCACTTTGGTTAATCCCAATTCAAATAAAGCATCATTTCCATATTCGATAATCTTTGATTTCATATCTTTACTAACTTTATCGTATAGCTCTTCAATTCTTGTTGGATGAATTCTTCCATCCTTTAATAATGTTTCTAAGGTAACACGTGCAATTTCACGACGAAGTGGATCAAAACTAGATAAAACGACTGCTTCTGGGGTATCGTCGATAATTAAATCTACACCAGTAATCGCCTCAATCGTACGAATATTTCTTCCTTCGCGTCCGATAATTCTACCTTTTAAATCATCATTTGGGAGGTTTACTACTGTAACAGTTTGTTCACTCGCAACATCAGATGCAAATTTTTGCATCGAACTAACTAATAGTTCCTTTGACTTACGATCTACTTCTAATTTTGCTTCATTTTCACTTTCTCGAATGTAGGAAGTAATTTCTTTTGTCATTGCTTCCTTTACTTTACTCATTACCATTTCCTTGGCTTTGTCTATCCCAATTCCAGAGATTTCATGCAACAAATCGAGTTGTTGTTGCTTAATTTCTTCCACTTTCACCTGTTCGTCCTGGATTTCTTTTTGTTTATCAAATAATTTGTTTTCACGATCATCCAAAGTTGATTCCCTTTTTTGATAAAGTTCATCACGCTTGTCCATATTCTTTTCTCTTTGAATCAAACGCTCTTCAGACATTTTAATTTCGTTTTTCTTTTCTTTTAATTCCTTTTCATAATCTAATTTTAATTTATGAATTTCTTCTTTTGTTTCTAAAATTGACTCTCTTTTTGCTTTTTCAGCATCTTTCTTTGCCTTTTCCATTAACGCTTCTACTTTTTTAGAAGCACTATTTGCTCTATAATAATTAAAAAGAACACATAATCCAAAACCTAAAATTAATCCAATAACGACTAGTAAAATGGAGAATACTAAATCCATACCGATTCCTCCATTTCTTTCTATGTACATAATTATTCATAATCATTACATCTAATTCTATTGTAAGTTTAATAGAAAAATAAGTCAAGAATTTGATTCATTTCTCTTTCTTTGTATCACGCAAAATCTCCTTTTTAGTTTACATCTATACAAAAAAGAAAGAAAAAATATTATTTTTCTTTCGGAAATAAATTCATATCAGTTGTTCTCCATCCATACCTTTGAGTGAGTCGTTTTTCGTTAGAGGAAGGTACTTTATCATTATATTTTTTAGGTCTATAAAATATAGAAATATTCAGCTCTTGTACTACTCTAATTTCTTCACTAGTAGGCTCTTCTTCACAAAGAATTCCAAGAGGCCTCATTGGTTGGTCAATAGAATAAACAATTTCATTATAACCATTATTAGTAAGCATCATAAATTCTTCTAAAGTATAAAGTCTTCTTTTATAGTAAGCATTCTCATACTCTACTTCCATAAGTCCTTGTGAATAAGCATCACTATGAAAAATAATTCCAACACGACTAGGATCTAAAGTGCCATAAATAAATTTAATGGTATGTTTCGGAGTTTTTTCATAGAATATTTGATGTTTTAAATCTTGCAGGCTCAAACATAACCTATTTCCTACACCATTTTCAATACAATCAATCATTCGGTCGATTGCATGAAAGTTATCAATTACAATACCTGTGTTATGAACAACAATAGGATTTTCTAAATCACTAATATCATAATATGGTACACCATAATCACTATTTTTAGAAACTAAAACTTCTGGTTGGATCATATTACGATTCACTTCTTCAACAAATTTATTTTTTTGCTCTTCCCAATCATCATATAAAATATCTTTTAGAGGCAAATCTTTCACTTTTTGATAGAAATCAATGATATCGAATATATCAAATTTCTCAAAATTAATTAGGAATTCATATATATAATCTCCTTCTAGTTTCCGCTTATGTTTTGTTGCAAACTCATAGAGAGTTCTAATATCAATTAGTAGATTATAAGGACTCGTTTCAAAATACCTACTAATTAATAATCCGACTGCAATATACTTAGATAACTTTTGATAAAACAGAAGCTTAGGAATACTTTTTTCATTATAAAGTTCAAAGATTCTTTGAATCACTTGTTCCTTTAAAGGATTGAGATACCATTCCAAATCATCTTCATCATCTTCTGTTACATTTTCTGGAGAGGATTCATATTCTTTTCGTAAGCTTGGTAAAATTCCATGATTTGCATGTGTCATTTGATAGTCACAAAATCTTTGATGTTCTTCTAGACAGTGAATACCACTAGAATTTTCCCAAACAAAATTCATATTGAAATAGAAATTTTCAACATTGATATCATGAGCAATTTTTTGAAAACGTTTATCAGAGAATAGTTTTGCTGGAACCTCTAACTTGGGATTATTTCTCATGAGATGAATGAGTTCATCAGGATGTTCTAGATAATAAGAAGAAAATTCTTCATAATTTAATAACTTACTAATACCAATATAACCAAAGTCTCTCAACACTTCGTAAGTATAAATTTTAGGATATCTAAAAAAATAGTCAACAAAATCAGTCCTACAAAACAAATCATCTAAAACTCCATTATGATCAAAAGCATGAGCAAGAAAGTCAACGAATTGAATAGCAAACTTTTCCCATTTAGATTTAAAAGTACCAAATTCTAAACCATTACAATCAGAATATTTTTGATAATCTTCTTCTATATTATATTTCTCAATCAAAGTTTTGAATAGTAAATAGTATTCTTTTGGACCTTGGCATCTTTGATAATTAAACATGTCATGAATAAATAGATATTCAACATGTTCATACAGCCATTCTTTATCTGTAAGTGAAGGATGATTGGGAATATTAGCGGGTGAATTATCATGATAAAAACCATCAAACCCTAATTTTCTCTGAGGTTTTCCTGCTTTTAGTTCAATCGCATCGTATACATTATATTGAAGTACTTCTTCGTAAGTTTCATCCATCATAATACCCCTTTCAATTAGGCGTTATTATATCATAAAATGATAGGATTTACAATCATACAAAAGACCCTTCATTTTAATAAAAAAGAAAAGAAGTACAATACAAAATGTACTTCTAGTTTTTAATATCTCTTTTCTTATATACAAATAGTGTTATAGTCATCAATAAAACAGCAACCACAATTCCAATCACTAAACCATAGCCAGTAAATACATTACTTCTTACAACTGCCTCTAGATAAATTCTACTATTATAACGAACAAACCAATAATCTAAATAAGGAATTGGTGTATAACTTAAAAAGTCTAAGAAGGTAAGACCGAACTGAGAAATTAAAGCCCAAATCATAAAAGAGAATACTGTTAAAATAGAAATAATACTAGCGGTAAAAGAAGTATTTAAAGTAAGCGCAGATAGACTGAACAGTACCACTTGGAAACAACAAATAGGAATTCCACAAATCAATAATTCCTTCAAATACCATAACCAATAATTTACTTCTATCACTTCTTTATGACTAATAATTAGTTTTGCGGTAAATAAATCCCCAAATCCAGAATAAAATCCAACGATCAAAAACATAATAAATGAACCTAATAACCATAATAAATACGTATCTAAAATTAAATATATCATTTTAGAAAGTAATATTTTTTCCCTTTTAATCGGTTTTGTTAGTAAAAGTTTAATGGTTCCTTTATCATGCTCTTTGGCAACAATTCCTGCATGATAAATCGCTGATAAAAACATAATTACCAAACCAAGATGAAGTCCTAAGTTCATAAAGTTTTTAGATGTTAAATAAGTAGGAGTAATATCATCACCTTTTAAATATGCATCATGTTTTATTTCATGATTCATGGCATACTTTACAATCAATTTTTGTTTTGTCTCTTCTTCTCTCATAATGAGATTATATCTTTTACTTGCTTCATATCCATTAAAAGTTAGATTTACAAGACCCTGTTTATATTCTTTTAATGTTGGAATACTACGCTCTTCTTCACTATACCAAAGAGATTGGTACTCGCTAGCATTTATTACCCGATAATCATCAGGATCTAAAAATTTATTTTGAATCACATATTGATAGAACTCTATCTCTGACTTACTAATTTCAACATCATATTTTTCTGCATTAAACAAAGCTTGATTATAACTAAACTGAATAACTAGATAATATAAGTCTTTTTGAAGTGCTTCTTCTAATAAAGAAATCTGAGAATTTAAAAAAGTAAACTCTTTTTCTAACTCTTCCAGGCTAGAATCAAAAAATCGATTTAAGTTAGAAATATATACCTGTGTTAAAACAGAAGAATCATAAGATTTATCATATTTTTCATGAGTTTCTAAATATTCCTTCAAAGTGGAACTTTGATAATTTTCTTTTAATGTAAATAGTGCTTCCCTTTTTGGCACATAATTCTTAATTGTATATAAAGCAGTTTCTTGCCAATCATTTTTTTCATTCTCTAATAAATCCCTATTGATATATTGATAATTAGATAATATCTCTTCATAAGAAGAAAAAATTCCCTTTTTAATAACATTATCTACATCAGCATATTCTTTTTTTACTTTTTCATATTGTTTTTCAAATTCTTTTTCAGATACTAATAAAGAACTATCGTAATAACTACCCTTATAAAACTCTTCAAATTTAATAAGCCCGAAACAACATAAAGTAAGAACTAGTACTGTAATAATCAATCTTTTAAGAGAAAAATTTTTAATAAATTCACATTGAACTAATTGTACTATTTTCATATAATCACCTATTCTATACTTCCCGTAGTTTTTTTCAAGAATTCTTCTTCTAGACTTATATTTTTATTTTTAATTTCATCAATGGTAACATTTTCCACAATCGCTCCATGATCAATCATAATGATACGGTCACATACATTTTCTATTTCAGATAGGATGTGACTTGATATAAAAATGGTCATTCCATATACTTTATTGATTTCTTTTAACATACTTCTTAATTCTTTAATTCCAAGAGGATCTAATCCATTTGTTGGTTCATCTAAAATTAGTAGTTTCGGTTGATTTAAAAGTGCTTGAGCAAGTCCTAAGCGTTGTTTCATTCCAAGAGAATAATTCTTTACTTTATCATCAATTCTATTTTCTAATTTTACTAGTTTAATAATGGTCTCCATACTTTTCTGGTTCTTTTTTAATCCATACATTAAGGAGGCAATTTTTAAATTTTTTCTTCCAGAAATATTATCATACAAGTCTGGATTTTCTATAATACATCCAACATTTCTTAAAGCATTTTCAAAATCTTTTTGTACGTCAAAATCACAGATTTTGATGGATCCACTATCGATATGATAAAGTCCTAAAATAGATTTAATAAAGGTAGATTTTCCAGCTCCATTTGGACCAACAAAACCGACAATTTCTCCTTCTTCTAAGGAAATATTGATGGAATGTAAAACTTCATTTTTACCGAATTTTTTACTAATTCCAGCAGCTTCCAATACTTTCATTTTCACTCACTCCTATTATATTTATAGAATACCATTAGAACAGGAAGATGACAATAAAAAAGAGAAGATAAATTTTCTTCTCAGTGATTATTAAAATTCTACTCTATTTTTTCTCTTCAATTGCATAGTAAGAACGAACTTTTGCTTCGATATCGGCTGTGATTTCTTTGTGATCCTTTAGGAATAATTTCACGTTTTCTTTTCCTTGTCCGATTTTTTCTCCTTGATATGAATACCAAGCACCACTCTTCTCTAAAACACCACAGTCGCTGGCTAAATCGATTAGTTCTCCTTCGTGTGATACCCCTTCTCCATACATGATATCAACCACTGCTGTTTTAAATGGAGGAGCCACTTTATTTTTAACAACTTTGACAGTTGTCTTATTACCGACGATTCCATCTCCCATTTTTAGTGCTTCACTACGACGAACATCAAGTCGAATACTAGCATAGAACTTCAGGGCTCTTCCTCCTGGTGTTGTTTCTGGATTTCCAAACATAATGCCTACTTTTTCTCTTAATTGATTAATAAAGATTGCCGTTGTTTTGGTTTTATTAATGGTACCAGAAAGTTTACGAAGTGCTTGACTCATCAACCTTGCTTGGAGTCCAACATGAGCATCCCCCATATCTCCGTCGATTTCTGCTTGCGGTACTAGTGCCGCAACACTATCGATTACGACGATACTAACAGCTTCACTACGAACAAGTGCCTCACAAATTTCAAGAGCTTGTTCTCCTGTATCCGGTTGTGCAAGTAGTAATTCGTTGATATCAACTCCTAAATTCTTCGCATACACTGGATCTAATGCATGTTCTGCATCAATGAAAGCTGCTCTTCCTCCTCGTTTTTGAACCTCCGCAATCGCATGCAGAGCAAACGTTGTCTTACCGCTTGATTCTGGTCCATAGATTTCTATAATTCTACCCTTAGGATATCCACCAACTCCCAGTGCGATATCAAGAGATAAACTTCCACTTGGTGTTACATCTAATTCTAAATGCTTGTTATCTCCAAGTTTCATGATAGCCCCTTTTCCAAATTGTTTTTCAATATCTCCTAATACTTTCTCTAAAGCCATATCCTTATTTGTATTATTCTCTGCCTTTGCCATAAAAACCTCCTATATTTATATCCTGACAAATTAATCATAATATATTTTTTCTAAAAATGCAATACTTTTTCAAACAAATGTTTTATAAAACAATTGTTCTTGTTATTTCTTACACTTCCTATCTATTATTATACAGAAAAAAAAGTCCTTTTGGACTCTAATCTTCAAAAAGAATTTTTTTATTTAATGAATAATACTGAACTAAGGAGACCATCGACATAATTGTAGCAAAGTAAATAAAGAATAAATCTACTCGAATCCCTATATATTCAAATGGCATATTACTAAAGAATAGTAGTACCATTCCAATCATCATCGTAGCAGTTTTAATTTTTCCTGAATGAATTGCTGCAATTACTTTTCCTTTGGTAGCAGCTTCCATTCGAATGACATCAACAACAATATCTCTAGTAACTACAATGACAGGAACAATTGGATGAATCAATCCTTCTGCTGTAAATATAATCAAAATTGGATTTACTAAAATTTTATCAGCAATCGCATCAAGAATTTTTCCTCTGTTCGTCACCATATCATATTTTCGTGCCAAGTGGCCATCCAGAAAATCCGTAAGACTTGCGATAATAAAGATTACTCCCGCAACAACATAGCGAAAATCCATATCGATTACATCTCGAATGACTGGAAGTTCAATTCCTACCAAATCGAATGGAAAAATTAGTAATAGGATTAATAAAATCGCAAATATAATACGAACAACAGTTAATCTAGTAGGTAAGTTCATAGAGTTCACTTCCGTTTCCTAACAGTTCACTGGTAATTGGTGGTTTCTTAGAAGAAATTCGAATGATAATAAAAAATAGAATCAAAATAACAATTAGTCCAATCGTAATCAACAAAATTGGTTTCATTGGAATATTTTTTTTATCTTTAATTTTCGTATAAGGAGAGGAAATCTCATCCTTCTCTTCTTTCGAACTATCTTTTTTTTCAGTTACTGCTGCTAATGAGATTTTAGAGGTTCTTTCAAACATAAAATCATTAAATTCATCTGATAATTTATTTACGTTCAAACCCAAATATTTTGCATAGTCTTTTACATAATCACGAAGAGAAAAAATATCTTTAAAAGCACGGACATTTCCTTCTTCTATATTTTCTAGTTGAACAATAGACATATTCAAATCTTCGCTGGCCTCTTCTAAACTGACGCCATTCTTTACTCGAGCTTGCTTTAAATACTTACCAATTTCTTTCATTTAAAACACCTCTGTTAATCAAAATAATAATACTTTATAAGCCATGTTCTGTACCTATTACTAGGTGACAAACATTTATCTACCGAATTTCGGTCCTCGATTCCGTTATGATTCCTTCCTCGAAGCTCCCCTACCAAATTTGGGTTTCTCACTCGCGGGGTTTACCACGTTTCACTTTTTTCTTTCGAAAAAAATCGTCACTGCGGCACTTTACAACTACTAACTCCTTATTCAAAGAACTTAGGAATTTTCATCGCCGTTAGCATAAAGCTACCTAAGGTTATTTTTTCCCTTAGCACGAACACTAAAGGCATTCCAGCCTTTGTGAGCATGGACTTTCCTCTATATTATCAAAATACAG
This sequence comes from uncultured Caryophanales bacterium, assembly GCA_947564265.1. Taxonomy (GTDB): domain Bacteria; phylum Bacillota_I; class Bacilli_A; order RF39; family UBA660; genus Alloscybalousia. The sequence goes on along the minus strand of CANOBK010000013.1, from coordinate 5,240 downwards.
CGTTTGTCAAAGTACTATTATAGATTACTTCCTTCATCATCATCGTTTTCTAAATCATCACTAAGTGCTGAAGATTTTCCATAGACAATCTTTTCTAAGTTAGAAACACGACGAATGATATCCATATTGGTAACCTCTTTATCACTGGTTTTCGCAATATCAATACTCATTCTAACATTTCTAAGTTCTCTCTTCAAGCTCATAATTTCTTTTAGTAATTCTTCTTTTTCCTTTTCGAATGCTTTGATGATTGCATAGAATTGTTCATAGTCACCAATAATCTGATCTAAAAATTGATCAACTTCTTTTAAACGATAACCTCTCGTATCAATTTTAAATTCCCTTTCTAGAATATCTTGTGGTGTTAGGGAAATCTTATCTTGCATCATATTTATCACCAATCCCTTATGCTACTATTATCCCAAAATAATTGTAAAAAGTCAATGAAAAGAGCCAAGCCTCTCTGCAATATAATAATCTCCATATTTCTTAGCCAATTGTAACTCTTTTTTACTTCGAATAGTCCATAAGTAAATAGGAATTCCTGCTTTTCTAATCTCTTTTAAAAAGGGGGAAGGAACTCCTTTAATATCGTAAGAAACAAACTCTGGGCGGACTATATTTTTGACAAAAAAGGCGGAATTTACTAGTAAATAATACCAATAATACTGTACTTTTGGATTTGGAGAGACTAATAAACCTGTACGATATTTTTTTCTTTTTAAAAACCACCGGACAATTCGAAAATCAAATGATTGGATTTGAACTTTTCCTGTATAGTTTTCCAAAATTCCTTCTAATGCCTTACAAGTTTTTTTATAGTTCTTGCAGCGCTTTATCTCAATCAGAAACGGTACTTTCCCTCGGACTAATTCTAAAGCCTCTGAAAATAAGGGGATTTTTCCTTGTCCTTCTAAAAAGGAATATTCTAATAATTCAGAATAGGTACACTCCTCTATTTTTTTATCAATTCCCATTAAACGCTTTAATGTGTCATCATGAAACACAACTAATTTTTGATCCTTTGTTAAATAAATATCTAACTCGATTGGTAAAGAATTTTTTACACTCTTAGAAAATGCCTCTAGCGTATTTTCTACAATTCCCTCCCCATGATATCCTCGATGAGATATGATATTAGAAAATTTCTCCTTCATTTTGTATACTCTCCCTCAACAACAATTTCTTACTTTTCATTATACCACGATGATATCGTTTCGTAGCCATATAAAGTTGAATCATCAACGTATCCTGTTCCATTTTTCCTAAAGTTTCAATAATATATAAACATCTCATTTTTATCACCTCAACATAAATCTACAACATTTTTTCTTTTTTGACATCTTATTCGACAAAACTAGAGAAAATAAGACCCTATTTTCTTACAAAAAAAACATGGTAAAGATGAAATTTTTATAGTATAATACAATATAGGTGACATTATGGACAATCAAATAAAATTAAAGAAAGAGAAAAGAGCATCAACTAGTGGCACTTATCAAAACGAATTATATCAATTATTAAACCAGAAAAAAACAAATTATGCTGGACGTGGTATGGGGTTAGAAGAGGATATAAATAAGTCGAATACTTACTATAAGGAAAAGAAAATTGCTTTTATTTATAAAAAACCAACACCTATTAAATTGGTGAAGGTGGATTACCCTTCCAAACAAAATAAAATTTCGAATGTTAGAATTCGAGAAGCTTACTTTGAATCACCATCCACTACAGATTATAATGGAATCTATCAAGGAAAATACATCGATTTTGAGGCAAAAGAGACAAAATCTAAAACTTCTTTTCCTTTAGAAAATATTCACAAACACCAGCTAGAGCACTTAAAAAATATTACGAGTTGTGGAGGGATTGGCTTTATCATTGTACGCTTTTCTTCTCTAGGAGAAACTTATTTATTAATGACATGTGATTTGTTTAATTACATAGAGAATGAAGCAAGAAAGTCAATTCCTTATTCCTATTTCTTAGAAAAAGGTTATAAGATTGAAGAATCTATGTTTCCAAGATTAGATTATTTAAAAATTATTGATCAAATTATCGGAGGTGTGTAACATGGCACAAGGAAAACATACAAAATCAACAAGTTCAAGCAAAAATAAAACTACGAAAAGAAGGAAAACAGTTACAGTAACAAAAAAAGAACAGCAAACATTTTTAATGGTTGTTCTAGGAGTTATCTTAGTTACTTTAGTTATCTGCTACTTTTTAATGGGTGGACTACTAACCTTAGCAACAGGTGTTGGAATTTTCTTAATTTTAGGAATTGCGATGCTAATGGATAAGATGAACAGTAAACCAAAGCTTCGGAGAGTTTTAAATATCCTTATTATTCTCTTCCTACTCCTTGCCTTAGCAGGATGTATTGGAGTATCCGCTTTCTTTATCTACATTGTACAAAAAGCACCAGAGTTTAATATTGAAGTATTAAATAAAAGAGAGGCTAGTATTCTTTATACTGCTGACGGAGAAGAATTTGCAAGATTTGGAGAATTAAGAGAAAATATTACCTATGATGATTTGCCAGAAGTATTTATTGATGCATTAATCGCAACAGAAGATTCTAGATTCTTCCAACATAACGGATTCGATGCACCACGTTTCATCAAAGCAAGTATTGGGCAAGTTCTTGGTAAGAGAAATGCTGGTGGAGCCTCTACTTTATCAATGCAGCTTGTTAAAAACACTTATACGAATGCAAAGCAAAATGGAATGAATTCCGAAGGAATTATTCGTAAGTTTACCGATATTTATCTAGCAGTATTCAAATTAGAAAAGAATTATAGTAAAGAACAAATTATCGAATTTTATGTTAATAACTATGATTTAAGTAGTAACTCGTTTGGAGTAGAGCAAGCATCTAAAACTTACTTTGGTAAGAGTGTAAGAGATTTAAATTTATCAGAAGCTGCAACTTTAGTAGGTGTCTTCAATAACCCTACCGCTTACAACCCACTATTAAAACCTGCTGCTGCTGAAGCAAGACGTTCCACTGTATTAAATTTAATGGTGCGACATGGTTACATCACACAAGCGGAAGCCGATGCCGCCAATAGTATTCCAATGACATCTCTTACAAAGAGTCAATCAACAGAAGGAGTTGCTTATATTAGTTATATCGATACTGTTATTGATGAATTGATGGATAAATGGGGTATTAATCCTTATGTAACCGCAGTTGAAGTTTATACGAATATGGATAAGCAAAGACAACAGAATGTGGATGACATCTTCAATGGGAATAATAAGAGTTTTACTTGGAAAGATGATAAGGTTCAGAGTGGTGTTGCTGTAGTAGAAGTAGACACTGGAAAAATTGTAGCTGTCGGTGGAGGAAGATTTAAATCTAGTCCAAGAACGACAACAAACTTTGCAACACAGGCATATCGACAAATCGGTTCAGCAGCAAAACCAATCTTCGATTATGGTCCTGCCATCGAATACTTAAATTGGTCAACTTATGAACAAATTGTCGATGAACCTTGGAGTTATTCTAATGGGACAACTGTTAACAATTCGGATCGTAATTTCTTAGGACCTATCAGTATGAGAACGGCTCTTTCTCTATCTAGAAATATTCCAGCACTTAAAGCATTCCAGGCAGTGCAATCAGAGGTTGGAAACAAGAAAATATTAGAATTTGCCACCAGTTTAGGAATTCAGGCAGAAGTCTCTAATGGTCAAATTCATGAGGCACATTCCTTAGGAGCGTTCTCTACTAAAAACGGTACCACACCGTTACAAATGGCAGCAGCTTATGCCACTTTTGCAAATGGCGGAACCTACCATGAACCACTTACTATTAACAAGATTATCTTCCGTGAAACGGGAGAAGTCAAAAATTGTGAAGGAACAGCACAGAGAGTTATGAAAGATTCTACTGCTTTTATGATTACAGATATGTTAGTCACCGCTGTAGATTCAGGATTAAGTAGTGGAGCCAAAGTAAATGGTGTCACTGTTGCTGCAAAAACTGGTACTTCTAGTTTCACAGATGAGTTAAAAAGAAAGAAACATTATCCAGGAAATGCAATTAACGATGCATGGATTGTTGGATACGATCCAGAATATGCTATTAGTATGTGGTATGGATATCCTGAAAACTACGATGGATATTATAATACTGATATTCAAGCAGTAAATGCTAGGGGTTCTCTTTATAGAGCTTTAGGAAATGCTATTTTCAATAAAAATGGACAACAATTTAGAGTACCTGACAGTGTTGTAAAGGTAGGTGTCGAAGCTGGAAGCAATCCTCCAAGTCTTCCAAGTGCTTCAACACCAGAAGATCAAATTGTTTATGAATATTTTATAAAAGGTAATGACCCAACCGAAACTTCACAAAAATATAATAAGATTGCAACACCAACAGGATTAAAAGTAAGTTATAGTTCTGAAAAGGAAAAAATTACAATTTCTTGGAATAAACAAAATGCACCAACTAGTAATTCAAATTATGGGAAATTTGGGTACAATGTATACTATGGTGATACATTCCTTGGGTTTACGGAAAATAACACTTATACAATTGATGCTAATACAAATATTTCTGGAACTTACAAAGTATCTGCTGTCTTTGAAAATTATCCTTATAATGAAAGTAATCCGGCAGTTTATGAATTTACTTATACAGCAAAACCAACCCCAACGCCAACCAATAAACCTACCCCAACACCAACTCCAACGAATAATGCAAATTATAGTCTTTCCCTAAATGGTAGTAATCCTGTACAAATTTCAACAACTGAGAAGTATACAGATCCTCAAGAGCCTTTTACAATATTAAAAAATGGTACTCCAACGACAGAAGCTCATACTGTAACAACTACAATTAAAGGTCCTGACGGAAGTACTTTAGGTTCTATAGATGGAACAGCTACCCCACTGGCAATTGGAAATTATACAATTACTTATACTGTTAAAATCAGTGGTCAAACAAAAACAATTACAAGAACTGTTACTGTTCAATAGCAAAAAGAAATCAATGTTATTCGCATTGATTTCTTTTATTTTTATTTACTATTATAATCGATTAATCTCTTCTAGTGTTAATTCTGTTATTTTAGCAATCAAAGAAGGTTCTAGATTTTCTTTTAACATAGATTTGGCCATTTCAATTTTACTTTCTTTAGTAGCTTCTTGTCGACCCTTTTCGATTCCTTTTTTGATTCCTTTTTCGATTCCTTTTTCAAGTCCTTTATTGAATCCTTCTTCCTCTGCTC
>CANOBK010000012.1 GCA_947564265.1 uncultured Caryophanales bacterium | reverse complement strand
ATTTTTTTCTTTCATTCTAGCAATCGCTTTCATCACGCCCAATTTTCCATAAGGATAGGTAAGTCCCCCTTGCATATACGCAATATAGGGCGGACGAATAGGACCATCACAAGATAATTCAATCGAAGAACCTTGCGTAAAAGCACCTGCTGCCATAATTACCTTATCTTCATATCCTGGCATATCCCAAGGTTCTGGAATCGCATTCGAGTCAATCGGAGAAGCCATCTGAATTCCTTGACAATAAGCAATTAAGTCTTCTTTATTTCCAAAGATAATATTTTGAACAATATCTGCTCGTTCTTCGTTATATTTTGGTTCTACTTGATATCCTAATTCTTCTAAAGCACATGATGCTAGAATTGCTGTTTTTAAACTAGAAGCAACGACGCTAGGTGCAAAAAACAATCCTTGTAAAAACTGCTTATTGATTCCAAGACTTGGACCCACTTCTCTTCCCTCTCCTGGACAAGTAAGTCTTTCTCCTGCTAGGTCAACTAAATCTTTTCTTCCAGCAATATAAGCACCGTTTGGCGCAATTCCTCCTCCTAAATTTTTAATTAGAGAACCAATCATCACATCTGCGCCTACTTCTGTTGGAGTAGCTTCTTCTACAAACTCACAATAACAGTTATCTACCATGATAATCGTATTAGGACTTTGATTTTTTATTTTTTTAATAATTCTCTCTAGCTTTTTAATTCCTAGACTTTTTCTCGTAGAATATCCCTTCGATCTTTGAATTTCTATCATTTTAACAGGATGTTCTTTTAAGTAAGAAAGTATCTTTTCATCATCAAAATCATCATTTACTAAATCGATTTCATCATATAAAACACCAAAACTTTTTAAGCTGCTAGCGTTTTCCCGAATCCCAATGACTTCATGTAACGTATCATAAGGAGTTCCTGTAATACTAAGAAGAAGGTCACCGGGCCTTAAATAGGAAAACAAAGCAACTGTCAAAGCATGTGTTCCCGAAATAAACTGACTACGAACCAAAGCGTCTTCAGCCCCTAAAACTTCCGCAAATACTTTTTCAATGGTATCTCTTCCGATATCTCCATATCCATAACCAGTTGTCATATTAAAATGTACTTCACTAATTTGATATTTATGAAAAGCATTTAAGACTTTTAAACTATTCAAAGTCTCTTGTTCGTCAATTTTTTTAAAAGTTTTTTCTAATTTTTGTTCACATTTTTGAATTAAATTTACAATTTCTTCCGTAATTCCTAACTTTTGGTACATCTAAAATTTCCTCCTTAGTTTCTTTCTTACTTTTTAGTTTTTCAAAAAGGATACTTACAGGATCCATATCATCTAATAACACTAATCTCTCTTCTACTAATTCATGATCAACTACTTGATAGGAGTAAACTTTTAAATCTTCCCCAATTCTTCTAAGAAGAGATTTTTGTCGTCTCATCCACTGATATTGATGTTTACTAATTGTTACTGGTAAATAAACCACGGTATAAGAATCTGTCACCTGAAGTGCTAGATATCCTAAAATAGCAATCGCTCTACACCAATTATAACCATTATAATTTCCTTCTTCTACTGATATATCCTCAAATGTTAAGGGAATTTTATGAATATCACAAAACTGTTTTACTCCTTTTCCATGTCGATCAATTTCAGAATCTAATACCTTCATATAATCTTTCATAGATTCTGTTTCTTCCCTTACAATGATAATCATTGATTCTCTCATCTAGGAAAAACTCCTTTTTTCTTTACATGATGAGCTTGTTGTACCGGAATTACTTCCCTAATAAACTGACTAGCTACTTCCTCATTTGAAAGGGATAATGTTTTAGAATCAAATTGTTTCTTACTTCCATTTTTATGAAAAATAGTACCACTAAAATGTTGATTTTCAAATTCTTGTTTATGATTTAGTAACCAATCTCTTTGATGAGAATCTATTGTTGTTCCTGCATAAACTGATATGCCAAAAGAATCCATAATCGAAACTATATGACCCTTTTTTACAATTTCCTCTGCCCATTTTTCTCCTCCACGATAAGGATAAGCCAAATCTACTGCTACTCCATAATCCTCACAAAAAAGAGATAACAATTCCCCTTCTTCTAAGCAAATAGAATAGGTATCATAATCTGCAATATCTAATATTTTCGTATTTGGAATTACTTGAACTCTTACCATTTAATTGCCTTCTTTCCTTTATTTAACTCCGCCATCAACACGGATTACTGTCTGATTGATATAACTTGCTTCTTCACTTGCGAGGAAGCAAATAACAGAAGCTATTTCTTCTGGTTTCGCAAATCGATTGAGTAAACATTTTTCTTTTTCCGCTTGGTAGGTATCTGGATTCATTTCTAAAACACTTTCTGTGTCAGTCCATCCTGGTGCTACACTATTAACTCTTAAAAATGGTGCATAGTGAAGAGCAACGTTTCTCATCATGGAAATCACACCTGCCTTTGATGCATCATAATCAATTGACCAAGAGTTATTGGTATCAATTCCATTCGTTGAAGAAACAAAAATAATATTTCCCGATTTCCTTGTCATCATATCCTCTGCCACATATTTCGTAACTAGGAAACTTCCAAGAAGATTTACCCCTAATACTCGTTCAAACTCTTCTACTGTTTTCTCTTCGATATAACTATCCATAGAGGTAGCTGCATTATTTACTAAAATATCAATTCTTCCAAAGGATGATTTAATTTCATCTACCATTTGAATTACTTCTTCTTCTTTTGAGATATCTCCTCCTACTAAAAGTGTAGGTGCTTGATATTTCTTTTCTATCTTCTTCTGTAACTCTTCTGCTTTTTCTTGTTCTTTATGATAGTGAATGACTACACTAGCACCTAATGATGCAAATTTCTCAATACACGATGCCCCAATTCCTCTAGAACTTCCCGTTACCCAAACAACTTTTCCTTTAAAATCCATTGTTTCACTCCCTTATCTTCTTTTCATAATTCCTTCCATAATTATAGGTTTATCTACAAAGAAAGTATTTTCAATATAGAATTTTTGTCTTTGATTAAAAAAGTATCTAGATAAATAAATTTTATCTAATGTATAGCGATAACCTTGCTTTTTTAAATAGGAACAAGTGAATGTTTTACATCCTAAATTTTTTACTTTACAACCATAAGGGGCATTTAAGTTTTTGCAATCTCTTCCATGCAGGTAGCTGTAGCAACATCCATTATCATAGGTAGATTTTTTAATTCCTTTTTCTATCATATGACATCTCTTTTTACAGAGATTATTATGAAACCCACAAATGTTTTTCTCCCTAAATTCAGAATCTAAGTAGTCACAAAGTAAATCATATAAATAACTGTATCTTTCTTCTCCTTCTTCTTTATCTAGTATCTGGTCAATTTGTTTCATCTTTTGATCAATTTCTTCATCACTTATTTTTTCTAAATATTTTTTGGTTTTGTCATAGATTTTTTGATCTTTTTTAGATCTATTTTTTTTCTTTGCTTGTTCCTTCAACTGACTCATACTCCCACCTCATAAAACGTATCACTATTATAACACAGAATCCTTTATTTTGTTGTATAATTATAGTCAAGGAATGTGATTTTATGAAAAAACAAGAAAAGTTACAAGAGTTAATTGAGAAAAGTGATTCGATTGTCTTCTTTGGAGGAGCTGGAGTATCAACAGAAAGTGGAATTCCAGATTTTCGAAGTCAGGATGGACTTTATCATATGAAATACGATTATCCTCCAGAAGAAATCTTAAGTCATACTTTTTTTGAGACACATACCAAAGAGTTTTATAAGTTTTATAGGGACAAACTCAATTGCCTAGATGTGCAGCCTAACATTTGTCATCAATATTTAAAAAAGTTAGAGGATCAAGGAAAGCTAAAAGCCATTATTACACAAAATATCGATGGACTTCATACGAAAGCTGGATCAAAAAAGGTTTTGGAACTTCATGGGAGTATCTACCGAAACACCTGTCAGGATTGTAAAAAGAAATATGGTCCTGAAATCGTTTTTAATAAAGAAGGGGATATTCCTCTTTGTTCCTGTGGTGGTATCATTAAACCAGATGTTGTTTTATACCAAGAACCTCTCGATGAAGAAACGATTGAAGAGACAATTAAAGTATTAAGAGAAGCCGATTTATTAATTGTCGCAGGTACTTCTTTAACCGTGTACCCTGCCAGTAGTTTTATCCACTATTTTGGTGGAAAAAACATCGTAATCATCAATCGTGATGAAACAGGATTTGACTCTATGGCTACTTTGGTAATCCATGATTCTATAGGGAATGTGTTGAAACAATTGCCATAATCAGAATATTTTAAATGAAAAAGAGCTTTTTATAAGGTTTCTAAATTTGCTGCACCTTATAAGTAAGCTCTTTTATTATTATAATCTCCTCTTAGATAAGAAAAGTTAGATAAAAAACATATTTTAATTTTCTGGATTTTCAATTTCTCTTTTCCAAGACCAGTGTTCAATATCTTTCATAGATTCTTTCCAAGACCAATTTCTAATTTCTTCTAAGTCTTCTCCGTGTTCTCTAATATATTGCTTATGTTCTACTAATTTATCCTTACACCACTGCATCAAGGCTCCACCACGATTTCCTAACACTGGTAAATACTTCAAAGCATCCATCACTAAATGGAAACGATCTAGATTGTTTTGAACACGCATATCGAATGGTGTCGTAATGGTTCCTTCTTCTCGATATCCATGAACATGAAGATTATTATTATTTCTCTTATAAGCTAGTTGATGGATCAAGGATGGATATCCATGGAACGCAAAAATAATTGGTTTATCCGTCGTAAATAATGCATCGTATTCGTAGTCAGAAAGACCATGAGGGTGTTCGTGATTTGATTGTAAACGCATTAAATCTACGACATTAATCACACGAATTTTAACTTCTGGGAACCATTTTCTAAGAATCGATACGGCAGCAAGTGTTTCTAACGTTGGGGTATCTCCACAACATGCCATAATAATATCTGGTTCATGATTTTTATCATTACTTGCCCATGGCCAAATCCCAATTCCTTCTGTACAATGTTTTACTGCTTGTTCCATCGTTAGCCACTGAGGACGTGGATGTTTACTAGCGACAATGACATTTACATAATTTTTACTTTTGATACAGTGATCAAAACAAGAAAGTAAACAGTTCGCATCTGGTGGCAAATACATTCTGGAAATATCCGCTTTCTTGGTCGCAATATGATTTAGGAACCCTGGATCTTGATGCGTATAACCATTATGATCTTGTTGCCAAATATGAGAAGTTAAAATATAGTTTAATGAAGAAATATCTCTTCTCCATGGGAGTTCTTTCGATACTTTTAACCATTTTGCATGTTGACTTACCATCGAATCAATGATTCTTGCGAATGCTTCATAACTGTGGATAAATCCATGACGTCCCGTTAATAAATACCCTTCTAAAGCACCTTGACAGAAATGTTCTGACAAGTAAGAATCAATTACTCTTCCTGTTGACGCTAAATATTCATCACTTCCCAAACGTTCTACATTCCACTGCCTAGAAGTTGATTCAAATACATGGTTTAAACGATTGGATAATGCCTCATCTGGTCCAAAAATACGGAAATTTTGATTCTGTTCGTTATAACTAATGACATCTCTAATATATTTTCCAAGTTCCATCATATCTTGTGCGACAGTCTCTCCAGGATAAGAAACAGAAACTGCATAATCTTTAAAATCAGGAAGACGAAGTTCTTTTAATAATAGTCCACCATTGGTATGTGGATTTGCACCCATTCGTAGTTCTTTCTTTGGAATGAGTTCTTTAATATCTGACTCTACTCTTCCCTCTTCATCAAATAATTCCTCTGGATGATAACTTCTTAACCAATCCTCTAGTAACTCAATATTTTCTGGATGTTCTTGATCAATAACAATAGGAACTTGATGAGAACGAAAACTGTTTTCAATCATCTTACCAGCCACTTCTTTTGGTCCTGTCCATCCCTTTGGAGTCTCTAAAATAATCATTGGCCATTTTGGACGGAAATCAATTCGTGTTTCGTTGGCAATTCTTTTAATTTCTTTGATTTCTTCAATCACAGTATCCAATGTTTCTGCCATTTTTTTGTGAAGTTTTTTTGGATCATCTCCAGAAACAACAAAAGGTCTCCAACCACATCCTTCAAAAAATTGAATTTTTTCATCCATGGTAATTCTTGAAAAGACGGTAGGATTGGCAATTTTATACCCATTTAAATGAAGAACAGGGAGAACTACTCCATCCATTCTTGGATTTAAAAATTTATTTAAATGCCATGAAGTAGCGAGAGGTCCTGTTTCAGCTTCCCCATCTCCTACAACACAAGTCGCAATCAAGTCTGGATTATCTAATACAGCTCCATATGCATGAGATAAACTATATCCTAGTTCTCCCCCTTCATTAATAGATCCTGGTGTTTCTGGCGCTACATGAGAGGAAATACCTCCTGGAAAACTAAATTGTTTAAAAAGCTTCCTAAGTCCCTCTTTGTCTTCTGTAATTTGTGGGTAAACCTCACTATAGGTTCCTTCTAAGTAAACATTTGAAACCATTGCTTGTCCACCATGACCAGGACCAGAAATATAAATCATATCTAAATCATACTTTTTAATCACACGATTTAGATGCGTATAGACAAAATTTTGTCCAGGCGCAGTTCCCCAATGTCCTACAATTGTTTTCTTTAAATCATTAGGAATCAGAGGTCTTTTTAATAATGGATTGTCTTTTAAATATAGTTGTCCAACCGATAAATAATTTACCGTTCTAAAATAACGATCTATTTGTTCTAATTCTTTATTATTGGTAATTCCCTTTTCTTCTTTCATGATACTCTCCTTTTATTCTAAATCGATTATACAATAATTATGAAAAAAACTCAATCCGATAAATGATCCAAGAAAAAAAAGAAAAATATTACTTTTTCTTTTAAGAATCAAATTCTTCTGTTTTATTTAGAATTTCGTAAGGATGGTTCTCCCGGTATTTCTTTCGTTCATCTGCACTCATCTGGTATGTTTCTTTCGCAATATCGATATGTAGAACTCCGTTTAGATGGTCATATTCATGGGAAAATACCGTAGAGATGAAGCCTTCTAGAACCTCCCTCGTTTTTTTTCCATCTTCTTTATAATATTCTACTTCGATTGTGTAGGGACGTTCTACAATTCCAGCATAGTCTAGACAACTAGCACATGCTTCTAAGTATCTGGTACGTCCTTTTCTACTTAAAATCACTGGATTAATAAATACTCTTTTTTCGTTATACTCAGGATCCTCATATTTGCTTTCATCTAAGGTTGTATTTTTTAAATAAATAATTCGTTTCGGAATACCAATTTGAACAGCTGCCATCGCAAATACTCTATTATGAGTACAGAAGTATTCTAATTTCTTGATATCCTCCAAATAAGATTTATCCCTCAAATCTACTTCTTTTGATTTTTGTCTTAAATACGGTTCATTATCTTCAATGGTAATTCTTTCTACTTCTTCGTTAGGATTCTCCTTCATCGTTTATACTCCTACACTCATTGTCTCTGGTAAGGTAGAACCTCCATCAATTACAATTCCTTGTCCTGTAATGTAAGAGGATTCATCACTCGCTAGGAATGCTGCTAATTCTCCTAATTCTTCAATCGTACCGAGTCTCTTCATTGGAATTCCTGAAGCAATCCCCTCAATCACTTTTTCTGGATTCGAGGCATCTGTATCTTTCGCAATTCCATCTACCATTGGCGTATGAATATAACCAGGCATAATAGCATTTACACGAATCTTTTGATCTACTAATTCCATTGCCAGTCCTTTCGTAAATCCAATCAAGGCAGCTTTTGTTGTCGCATAGGCAACTTCTCCACTATCCGCAACCATTGGTCCTGTAACACTGGATAAATTAACGATAGATGAAGAATTATTCTTTTTCATGTATGGAACTACCGCTTTTGTAACGTTCCAAGTTCCCTTAATGTTGATATCGAAATGGAAATCTCTGATTTCATCTGACATGTTTTCAAATGTCTCTAATCTCGCAACTCCCGCATTGTTAACTAAAATGTCAATATGACCATACTTACTGTAAACCTCATCACAAATGGATTTTATCTTTTCTGACTCTCTAATATCTACTTGATATCCAGTAACCGCTTCGCTTGAATATTCTTCTTGAAGATTATTGATTGTGTTTTCTAACTCCTCTGAATAATCTAAGATTACCACCTGAGCTTTATGACGTAAAAAGACCTTTACGATTCCAAGACCATTTCCCATCGCACCACCTGTCACGATTGCTACTTTTCCTTCTAACTTTTCCATAATTATCTCCTTTCATATTATGACTTCACCTATAGTATAACATGAGTGAAAACAAATGGAATCAAAAAGGAACCTTACTTGACACTAAAACGATCTCGATGATTACTTTTATTCACTTTCTTCTTTATCATATTTTTAAGTTCTAAAACAAAAATAGAAGGACGCTTTTTAGATGTGAGTAAATAAACCTCATTTTTCGTTCTAGTCAAGGCAACATAGAATAGTCTTCTCTCTTCACTATATAAGTAAGTATCTTCTTTAGGAAATAAATTTCTTTGTATTTTAGATTCTTTTCGTAAATTGGGAAAACCATTCTTTGTATGTTCTAAATGAATCATGATAACGATTTCCTCTTCTAATCCCTTTGAACGATGAGCGGTCTTATAGTATAAATTCATTTCTGGATGGGAGTTCCAAGTCAAGGTTCCATTTTGATAATGAAATTCATTAGAAAGAATCCAATCGATATCTTTATTATTTCTTCCAAGAATCATAATATTTCTTTTTCCTTCTTGAAACAATTTCTCCAGTAAATGAAGAAATGTATCCTTTTCATTCTCATACCAAATAATTCGAATTGGATTTTCTAATCGTTTCTTCGATTTTAAATTTTTCCTCAGTTGTTTTTTGTTTTTTAGAATAAAACTTCCTGCGATATCAATTAATTCTTGACTATTTCGATAAGTATTTTCTAATTTCAAAGTACGTGCTTCTTTAAAATAATTTGAAAAATTAGTAAACAATTCTATCCTACATCCACTGAAACGATAGATTGACTGAAAATCATCTCCTACTACCATTAATTTTGCTTCTGTTTTTTCCTTTATCGCCTGAACTAATGAAAATCGAATATTAGAGGTATCTTGATATTCATCAATTAAAATATATTGATATTTTTTTATTTTTCCAAGTTTTACCTTTTGATAGGCAAGATTGATCATGTCATCAAAGTCAATTAATCCCTGAGATTGTAATTCTATTTCGTATTCATTTAATAATAGATAGAGTAATTTCCGAAAGAATTTCTCTTTCAAAAAGGACCTACTAGAAAGGAATAATTCTTCTTTCGAAAGTTTCTCTGCTTTCATTCGACTAATTGTAGAAACCAGTTCTAAAATAAATTCCTCAAATCTTTCTTCTTTTTTTAAATTTTCATAATTTTTTAAAGAAAAGGGATTTTTATGAAAATAAAGTAATAGATATCGAATCAGTTTAGGGTATGCTTCAATCACTCCGAAAAAGTATTCATGTATTGTATAAGATAAGTAATCAGAAGGAGCGATTGAAAAGGAATCTTCCTTTAATATTTCTAAAGATAATTTGTGAAAGGTAAAAACAGGGACATTGTAACTGTAATGTTCCTTTAATTTTCTTTTTAAACTCGTAACAGTATCATTCGTAAAAGAAAGACACAAAATCTCTTCTGGTCTTATCTTTTGAACTTCTATTAAGTAACGAATCTTTCCAATAATGGTAAGTGTTTTCCCACTTCCAGCAGAGGCAACTACCAAAAGAGAATCAGAATGGTCCATTACTACTTGTCTTTGCTCAAAATCTAGGGAGACTCCCTCTATATTATTTAAAATATCTTGTTCCATAAAAAAACTCCTCGATTATATCATACCGAGAAGAATAAAAATCATTTTAATAAATATTCATTTTTAATGGTTTTTACATTTTAGTCCCATATTCCATTATATATATCAATGTCTAGGAAAGGCATTTTTTCATCGACTTAATTTTTTTACAATGATATCTGCAATTTTTTCACTCGCATGTCCATCTCCATATGGATTAGAGGCATGACTCATAGATTCATATATTTTATTATCTACTAACAATTCCTTTGTCAAATTATATATTGTATCTTCATCAGTACCTGCTAATTTTAAAGTCCCTGCTTCTATCCCCTCTGGGCGTTCAGTTGTATCTCTTAATACTAATACAGGCTTTCCTAACGATGGAGCTTCTTCCTGAATACCACCACTATCAGTTAAGATAAGATAAGATTTATTTTGAAAATTATGAAAATCAAATACTTCAAGTGGTTCTATTAATTTTATCCGATCACAGTCTTTTAAAATTTCATTAGCAGTTTCTCTTACTTTTGGGTTTAAATGGATTGGATATACTACTTTTACATCTTCGAATTCTGTTATAATTCTTTTGATTGCTCTAAAGATATGTTTCATTGGTTCTCCTAAATTTTCTCTTCTATGCGCTGTTAAAAGAATCATTCGACTATCTCCAACCCATTCTAGTACTTCATGATGATAGGATTCATTTATTGTTGTTTTCATTGCATCAATAGCAGTGTTTCCAGTTATAAATATTTTATTTTCTTCTTTTCCCTCTTTTATTAGATTTTCTTTGCTTAACTTAGTTGGCGCAAAGTATAAGTCTGTTACATTATCAACCATTTGTCGATTCATTTCCTCTGGGAATGGAGAATACTTATCCCAAGTTCTAAGTCCAGCTTCCACGTGACCTATTTTAATTTGATTATAAAAAGCTGCGAGTGCCCCTGCAAATGTACTGGTCGTATCACCATGTACTAACACAATATCTGGTTTTTCTTCTTTCATAACCTCTTCTAATCCAAGAAGTGCATTACTGGTAATTTCACTTAATGTTTGCCCCTGTTTCATGATATTTAAGTCATAATTAGGTTTGATTTGAAAAGCGGTTAATACTTGATCTAACATCTGTCGATGTTGGGCAGTCACACAAACAATCGATTCTATTTCTTTTCTATTTTCTAGTTCCTTAACTAAGGGAGCCATTTTGATTGCCTCTGGTCTTGTACCAAAAATGCTCATCACTTTTACCTTTTTCATAAGTTACCTCGTTTCTCTATTAGTTATTATTTAATTGCCTCTAAATATTTTTTTAATCTTTCATCCCAGGTTGATTCAAACATCAATTTCTGATAGTTTTTTGTATCAGATAATTTTGTTTTGAATGCTTGATTCATAGCTTTACTAAAATCATTTCTATTTTCATAAAATATCACAAAATCTTTAAATTGATCTAATTCCTTCCAGTAAGTAGATACTACTGGTTTTTTTAAGTACAAATATTCATATACCTTTACTGGATCTACATCCTCAATCAATTCATTTACTATGAACGGTAAAAGCATAACATCACTTTCTTCAATTGTTCCAGGTACATATTTGTGTTCTATTGGTCCAGGGAAAAATATATTCTCTTCTTTCATTGCTTTTACCTTTGGTTCTACTGTCCATCCAATTGGTCCAATAATATAGAAGTATTTTTCTTTATTTTTTCTTGCATACTTTATGAGTGAATCAAAATCAAACCATTCATCAATTGTACCTATATAAACTGCATTTGGATGCTTCATTTTTAATGGTGTTTTTTCATAATTTTGGAATATTTCTTTATCATATCCATTTCTTATCAAAACTATCTTTTCAGAATCGCAGTCATATTTTTTTATCAACATTTTCTTTAATCCTAACGAGCTAACAATAATTTTATTGGAATTTTTTATCAACCAACCTTCATTACCGTGAAAAAGATACCTAACATTTTCTGGTTCCCAATAAATATAATTATCCATACATTCATAATATATTTTTGTTCCCTTTACTTTTAAAACTGTCATAAATAGGTTACTGACTTGTTTTGGATTTGTAAATATAATTTTATCGTAGTTGAAAAATAAAACTCTGGTGACAAAGATAAAACGATTCAATCTAGAAGCCTTTACATGATATGGATAATACTTAAATTTTTTTATTTTTAAGTGCTTATTATTTTGGTGATTATTCACTAAAATATGGTCCTGTTTGGGAAGATATTTTTTGTATGGCTCATCATACATATAATCTACTCTATATCCATTGTCACATAAATATAAAGGTACAAAGTGTGGCCTTTGCTTAATCCATTTCCAATTTACTACGGAGTAATATAAAACCTTTTTTCTAAATCTCAATTTTCTATATAAAAATGCTATAGGAGATGTGATAGTAGCTAGTATAAGAATAATACACTTATAGAATCGAAAAATTATTTCACCTATTTTTCTACAAAAAGAATGAAATTTTTCGCTAAAAAGAAATTGTTCAATATATCTAAAATAAGTGAAAAAATACATAATCCAAATTTTAAATATATTACTATTATCGTCATAGTTTTTATGATAGTATATTTTACTCTTTTGTAAATTTTTAAATTTCTTCATAAAATTCATTGTTCTATCAACACTTACACTTTCTAAATGTGTAAATTTATATTGATTTAGTATGACATTATAGTAGCCTAATTTATTTATCTTATTCCCTAAAATATCTTCTTCAAAATATAAAAATGTATTTTCATCAAAGTATCCGATTTCTTTAAATATACTGTTTCTAGCGATAAAAAATGATCCAGCTACACAATCAACTTTAATTTCCTTCTGATTCATGTATTCACTATCATACATTTCAATATGGGGCCTTTTTACTATTCTAGTGAGAAGGATTGAAGAATCCCAAATATCTCCCCGAATACTTCTAAGTTGCCATCCAGAAAGTGGATGTTCTACACCATTAACGTTTAACATTTTAGGCGCACATATTGCAACCTTTTTATGTTTCTCTAAATAATCAACACAAGCCTCAATTGCTTTTGAATCAATATAAATATCCGGATTTGATATACCTATATATTGAAATTCTCCATATTTATCTTCTAAATAGTGAATGCCAAAATTATTTCCTGCTGCATACCCTTTATTTGTGTCCGTCTGAATTACATCTACTTTTTTACTTTTTAGTTTTAATAACGATTGAAATGAATTATCTGGGGAATTATTATCAACAATAATAATTCTATCTATTATTTTCATTTTCTCATATTCTTTACATATTCTTTTTGTATTTTCACAATCGTTATAATTTAATACAACCATACCTAGCTTTTTCATAAACCCACCTACTAATTATTTATTTTCTTAATTTTGATGATAAATTTCTAACTGGCGCTGTAATTTTCCAAGATTTACTAGAAATAACCGCCTCATAATCAGTTTTTATGTTATCATATTGTTTTTTCAAACTATCGTAATCATTTTTTAAATTTGAAGTTTCCTGTTTTAATTCTTCATGTTCTAATTTTAAATGTTCAAAAGCCAATTTATTATTTTTTAAATCATCTAGCACATCAATATCGTTTGGATGATTAACCAACTGATAATTACTAAAAAAGTGATAATAGTAATCATGCTTTTTAGTACGTACTTTGCCAACAATTTTATAATCAAGCTTTTTAAACAATGCACCGTTAATTTTGTATTGCTTAAATAGTTTTTCCTTCAATGTATATTTATCTTCAACAGAGTCAAAAAAGTTAACAATACTTCTATACATTATATACTCTATCGGTACTGCAAGTTCAGACCACTCTTGATCTATCAAGTAATACTCATTATTAACAATCATAATATTCATTGGAATAATATCTATCACGCCTTTTGAACAAAATGCCATACTATGAAGAGCTTTCTCAGAAACTTCTATCCCATAAGTTTGAAAAACATGATTTTTGGGAACTTCTGATACCGCGGCATTCACTTTTTTAATTATCTGATTAATTTGCTCAAAGCCTTTCATAAACTCTTCCAAATTACCATTCTCATAATTATGACGCATCCTATCGTAGAGACATTCCCCTACTATACGTTCTGTGTAAATATCATCTTTCTCAAGAATGGGCTGTACTATATGAACACCCGAATTAGTTAATTCTTGACCGATTTTAACAATGTTTTTTAAATGCTGATTAGCAGATTCAGACATAGCTCTCTTATAAAATTTATCATTTTTCAAATAAGTACAAATATCATATTCATTCTTTCTATATTCATTATTATATTTTACAAACGATATTTCAATTGGAGTATTATCTTGAGACAACTCTAAAAAGTATGAATTTGCAAAAAATGGGATCATTCTATTGTCATAAATTTCTCTATAGACACGACGTTCATCAATCAGTAAACTCATTTTAGAACAGTAATATGGTGTATAATCAGCATATACTTGATCCTGTAAGGATTGATCAGTATAAATCACTTTAGGAAATTTATAATCAGGAAACATATAATAAAAATTAGCATGCATTTTACATTCACTAGCAATGCTTTCCAATTCTTGCTTACTAAAAGTTCGTATCTTATGAGAAATTGGATAATTATTAATTCCGTCATACATAATACCAGTATGATCCTCCTTAGCACCACACCAATATTTTAAACCAAATTTATTTTCAATTGCTATCAAAATTTTTCCTTGTGGTTTTAAATTAACTTTTAACCTGTTAATAAAATCAGTATAGGGTTTATCGGAGTTAATATAAAGCTCGCTATACTCTAAAACACCATTCAACAAAATATAATCATATTTTTTTTCTAAAACAATATCTTGAAAATTACCAACAATGATTTCTAAATTATCTGTATCCTTATTTCTCTCAGCAATGGCTGTTGCTCTTTTTTTAGAAAGTTCAATACTAGTAACATGCTTGGCATTTTTACATAGTTCACTTGTAATAGCCCCCATTCCAGCTCCAACCTCTAAAATTGTGCAATTTTTTTTAAAAGGATACCAATTAACTACATTTTTTCTAACATTAGATAAATGATAAATAACAGGCCAAGAAAAGTCTTCTGAAAATGCATTTTCATAATCTTTTGGATATCTCTTGATATATTCGATTATTTTATCTTCTATATCGCCATCGCTATATTTATCTTCCCCACTATAAAATTCTAAATTTAACGTTGCCATATTTTTTTCTTTCCTCCTAATCTCCTATTTAAATTATATCATATAACTGTTATAAAACAAAAGAAAAGATATTGGGAGAGGTCCTTTATTTTATTCTTTCCAATGCCATAATATCTTTTCTACAATAATAATCCTCAAACTCAAATACTTTTCTATTTTTTGATAAAAAATAGTTACATTCATTTAAAAAACCTTCAAAATTTTTTACGATTTTTTCTTTATTAAAATTATATTCTTCAATATCATTACCCAATAAATCTATTAAGTCATTAAATAGCGTTTCTACTGCTCTATAGATTTCATCTAAATATTTTATTTTTTCCTTCACCAATTTTTCTTTTACATACTGTGGATTTATTTGATCATCAAAATATTGCAATTGTCCATAAGGAGCTGTTAGGAAAAATTCTAATAATAATGAATTCTTATATATTGGATGTGCAGAGTCGTTAATTAACTCATTATAACAACTCTCTACTTTGCATCCTAGGGATAATGGTTTTGGTTGATTCTTTACTACCAAATATTTACCTGCTATTTTTTTATCTAATAGTTTGGATAGAAACATTTGTGTAGTACCAGAATATCCTAAGTCTACTACAATCATATTATCTAAATTCTTGACATTTTTCTTAATATATTTTAAGTAGTTTTTTTTCTCTCTTTTTGCTATTGTTAGTATTTCATTTTCGTATTTTTCTATTACCTTAATCACATCTTGTTTATTTCCTGTTCCGTCTGGCTTTATGATAACATCAAAGTTTTTTTCTTTAATTTCTAGATTAAATCTTGTTTTCATTAATGATTTTATATCACCATAATATTCAATATCTAGAATATTATAAATATCTTCCTTTGTCTCAATACAAGCGATGCTTACACATCTTCTCGATGTTAGAAAATATAAATCTTCAATCTCTTTTAAATAGCTACAATTACATCTATCTTTTATTAAATTATACATCTTTTGAAAATAGTAACCTTCTCTTGCCAAAAATAGAAGAGAGGCTTTTTTTTCGTTCTTTAAAGATTGGATTAGCCATACCATATATTCAAACAAAATAGGCCCAACAATTGAATATCCGTACTCATATAAATTCTCCACACTATAGTTTCCCTTTGATTCGTTCCACTTGAATGGTGAATTAAAAAGTGTTTTATTGATTATTAATCCAAATAAAATAGAGTCTTTAATTGATAAGTCACTTTTATCTTGATTAAAATAATATCCATACGATGAATTTTGATACATCATTTTACCACTCATAATATGTTCTGGTATTAAATTATAATTCCATAATTTATGACAATCCGATTCTTCATTATCTCCAACATGAATCATTTTCTTTCCTGGATATTCCCTCTTTATATATTCCCATATATTTCCATTATCTTTTCTTAAATTAACTTCACATGAAACATACAATTTAGAATAACCTTGATATCCACAATTTTTTAAAATGTCTCTCAAAATGTCACTTGGTAAATACATATCGCTTATTAATATTAATGTATTTTTATTTTCCTTTAAACGATTAAATAAATGTAGTATATCTTTTCTAGGGATTAAGAATTTCTTTTCTAGTGAGATTTCCATATTTTTTAATTCTTCTTTTTCTTTATTACTTAGTGAACATTTTTTTTGTATTCTATCATAAATTTGATGAATATCTGGATCATTTAATTCTGTCCTAATTTCATTTTCAGCTTCTTTTCTAATTGTATAAAAATCTTTATTTAATTTAATTTTTTTAGGCATATTTTCATTAATTATTTTAAACAAAATATCTGGTTCATATATTTTTCTTGTAATTAATGTATCAAATATATCAAATGATATAATGTCATATTCTTTTAATTTTAAGTACATATTATCTTGATTTTTTTCATAGTATTGATGAATATTTCTTTCACTATAGTTTTTTAACATATAATTTATACTACTATTGTAACAAATGAAATCATATTGGTTATATTTAGAACATAGCACAAATAGTCTTTCAAATACATAGGCCAATGTCCCATCATCCTGTCCTTTTTCTTCACCAAATTCATCCCATTTCCAGTTTCTTTCAAATATTTGTTTTACTGCATTTGTTTTTACCCAAAACATACTACCAACAGAGAAATCTTGATAATTATCTTCGAAAGGAATACCTAATAGGGATAAATATTTAACCCCTAATTGTCTTGCACCCATCCATGTATTTCCCCAGTAAGGAGCAGAAACATCACTATCTGGAAAATAAATACCAACATTCATCTTTTCTAACATATAAAATATATTTTTAATTAGGTTTGTACTTCCTAATACTCCATCTAATAAATGAATTCTCCAATGATCCTGGCTTGTTCCTGTACGTAATGACTTTTTTGTATGAATATGGCATATATAATCATATTTTTTTAAGCTTTTCCTAAACTCGCAAACCATTGGCGCATAATCTCTACCAATATTAGGAGTCTCTTTAACAACTACCCTTTTTACATTTTTTATTTTTTTTAGTTCATTTAAGGTTTGATCCTCGTTACTATTTTCATTAATTGAACAATAGATATCAAAATCATAAGGAATATTGTTTAAATATTTTATAAATTCTTCTAACAAGTCTTGATAGTATAAATGAATATGAACTGCTATTTTTTTATTGATATCATTTAAGGGATGACTTAATGCATAACACTGCTGATATTTATCAAATATTATGTATTCATTCTTTTTAGGATGTAATTTCTCCTTTGATTTCTCAATATAAAAGGCCTGATTGTTCATTCTATTAGTAATATTTTTGAAACACCCTAATGGTACTATTTTATATAATCTTTCTGAAAATTTAACTATTATTTTTTTTACACATTTCTTTTGTTCAAAAAGGAATGTTCTTCTTTTTGTTCCAATTGGAAAGAACTTATCTAGTACTCTTCTCATAATGCATCTCCCCTTAATCTATATCTGTTAAATCCCATACTTCTTTTAAATAATCTAATCGAGATTTGATATGTTTTTTTGCATCTTTCCTTACCGTAAATTCATCTGAAATTATCTTTTGAACACGTTTAATTTCTTCATAATGAATTTTCTTTTTCAAATTTGTTGTTGAATTTGAGCCATGTAATCGGCAGTAATTATAAGAACTAGCACAGTATGCAACTTTTCCCTTCTTCATTACTGAGAAATAAAAATACCAATCACCACATTGCTTAAATGTCCCCGCTTCTTGTAACTCACTCTTATAATTATCTTTTTTAAAAATAACACTTGATACATTCGCAATGGTACAATTCAGAAATTCATAATTTTTTATTTCATCTAGACCATCATTTACATAGTCTTGATCCCAGTGTCCCGTTTCCATAATATCAATTAAATCTTTTACTGTTTTAGTTAGTGTAATTCCATTCGTATGAATATAAGAAGTATCGCAATAGCTTAGTACAATTTCTTTGTCCTCTATCATTGGTTCTATAACCTGATTTAAAAATTTTGAAGAGGAATAATCATCTGCTTCAGCAATCCATACATAATCAGATTTTGCTAAAGAAAAGCCCTTTTCCCACTGTTTAAAAGGAGAACCACTATTATTTTTATTATATACTTTTTGAATAGAAATAAATGGGCTTAATTTTTGATAAACTTCGTCAATTACTTCTCTACTATTATCTTTAGAACAATCATCTAAAATGATTATTTCACTTATTTTTTCTTGTTGATATAAAATCGAGTATATTCTTTGATATAAAAAGTTTGCATAATTATAATTTGGAATTACAACGGAAATTGTAGCTCGTAACTTTCTCTTCTGATTTTTCTTAGCCATAAAGATTAAATCGTCTAAAGTGATATCATGTTTAATCATGCTCTTTTTTAGGGATTTCTGTACTTTAGAATACCAATTTCCTAAGCTGATTATGAAGCTTGCACAGTGAAAAAGATGAAGTTTCATTAGCTTCAAAATTATTTTATAATAATATTTGATTTTTCTTCTTTGGCTATCAATAAAAGACCAATAGTATTTATTTTGCCTGTAGTTATATTTTTTACAGGATTCTTCAAATTGCTTTAAGTGTCTACTACGCTCATGGTCATTTTCCACTGCGATAATGCCGAAGAATAAAAAGAGAATTAATTGATGATAGACAATGGCATCTATATTGTCCTTTAGTATTTTATTATTACTTTTTCTTTTTATTAATTCGTCAACCGCTTGAAACACATCAAATTTCTTTTGAATCTTAGTTCCATTTTGTACAGATGACTTTCTTTGAATATATGTATAAAATGTTTTATTTGTGTAAGCAATTTTTTTGGCATCTAGGATACTTCCAATAATTGCAGGAATATCTTCATTGATAATTCCTTCAGAAAATGGATTTTTCAATATAAGTTCCCTTTTAATTATCTTGTTCCAAGCAGCCGCTGCTATATCATTATGAATAATATCTGATTTTTCTACTGGAATTTTATGACAAGTATTATTGTAAAAGTCTGGTACTTCACCAAATCCCATGTCATAGGTTATTTTTACATCACACAAAGCCATATCTGCTTTTTCTGAAGTTATTGCCTTTACTAATTCCTCAAAATAATTGGTAGGAATCTCATCATCGCAATCAATAAAACTAATATATTCGCTGTTCGTTTGCTTAATTGCATAATTTCTAGAATATCCAGCGCCCTGATTTTCTTTGTTTTTTATCACCTTAATAAAGTCGTATTTTTTTTCTACTTCTTTTAGTTTTTGATAGGAATTATCTTTCGAACAATCATCAATGAAAATAACGTCAAAATCCTTATAAGTTTGATTATTTAGTTGCATACATATTGCTTCAATATAGTTTTCTCCATTGTACACTGGGACAATTATTGTTAACTTTATTTTCTTCATCTTATCCCTCATTTTTTCCTTTTTCTATATCTATTTCTGTTTTTAAATCAAATAAACCAGACGTAAATCTTTTATTTGCGATATCAATAAATAAAGCATCATACTTCCGGGAAAAAACCTCTAGGTCTCCATCTTTCGTGTATTTAGAGCAACCAAACGATACTACATACTTCCTTGGTGCAAGTGGTATTACTTGTTTAAATGAGATAATTGCTATCTCTCCCTTTTTGTATTTACCAGTTTTGACTTTTTGTATTTCTGTGTTCATTCCGCATAAATCCATCCCTCGTACATCTTTAATTCCAAATGCAAAAACTGGATTTTCTAAATTTTCATTGAACTGTACTTTCATCTTAAAAATATATTCATCATCATTATTCATAGTAGTAACAATATTACCCTCTAAATCAAAAACGCCAAAATCGATAATTGTTGCTTTATCATTACCATAGGTTTCTACTTCCTTATTGTATTCCATCTTTTTAAACCAATAATTACTACCTTTTGGAATTTTAGAAGTCTTTTTATTATTCTTATCAATATAATTGATAGAATTACCTAATTTTTTTTCTACATCCTCTGCTATCCTTTTTTTGTAAAAATCAACTGCTTCTTTCGTTTCACCATCAAAAATTTTTTCTCCATGCTCCATAACAATGCAACGGGAACAATTTTTTAAAATATCCTCTAAGCTATGTGATACGAATAATACTGTTTTTCCATTTTTTTTGAACTCTTCAAATTTTTTGAAACATTTTAATTGAAACGCTACATCACCAACTGACAATACCTCATCAACAATTAAAATATCTGGATTTACATTAATTGCACAGGCAAATGCTAATCTCGCAAACATCCCAGATGAGTAGGTTTTAACTGGCTGATTTAAGTGTTCACCAATATCAGCAAAATCTATAATATCTTGTTTTGTTTTTTCTATTTCTTCCTTTGTTAATCCCATCACTTGTCCATGCTGATAAATATTTTCTTCTCCTGTCAATTCACCATTAAAGGCGGCTCCTAGTTCTAGTAATGAAGATATTTTTCCATTGACTTCCATACTACCAATCGTAGGGGTAACAACTCCCGTAATCATTTTTAAAAGTGTTGATTTCCCAGCACCATTTCTTCCTAAAATACCTAAAACTTCTCCCTCTTCGAGCTTTAAATCCAGATTTTTTACAGCTGTAAAGGTGGTATGTTTTTTTCTCCATGGGAAAATTAATTCCTCTAACCGATGAATTTTTCGATGATACATTTTATATTCTTTCGTTAAATTACTTATTATTATTTTATCCATAAGATTTATTCCTCCTATAAAACGTCTGGGAAATCTTTTTTTGCTCTTTTGAAAATATTATTTCCCCATAAGAAAAGTATTAAAACAATCACCCAAAATACGATTGTATAGCCCCATCCAAAATGAACTAAAAATGAACTATCTGTATAGCATGCTCTTATACCTTCTATTAAATAAGTAATTGGATTGCATTTCATAATCTTTCCTAATATTTCATAGTCTGATATCATTCCCAAATTCCAAATAATGGGACTAAACCAAAAAAGTAACTGCATTAAAACATTTAGTAATTGCAAGAAATCTGGTACTAGGGTGGAAATTGCAGAGGTTAATCTAGTAAATGAAATAATAAAGCAATATGCTGAAATTAATATATAAAGTAGTAATAATATATTGGGAAGATAACCCATAAAAACACATATAATAATCGAAATTACTATTAAAAACAGGTTTACAAAGCTTGATGATACTAGAGTGATTAATGGAATAATATCTACTGGAAATATTACTTTTTTGACTAGATAACTATATGCTCGAATGGATCCAGACGCAGACAAAATACTCTCGTTTGTGAACATCCACATAGCGATTCCTGGAATAAACCAAACTACATAGGGAACATCTGATGTATATCCTGTCTTAATAATGAATTGAAAAACAATCGCATAAGTCAATATGAAAATAAATGGTTGAACAAATCCCCATATTGCTCCTAAACTAGTATTTGCAAATTTATTTTTAAAATCATTTTTCCCCAACTGAAAAATCAATTTTCTATTTTTGACAATTTCTCTTATAAATTCCATTCTGCACCTCTTTTATTTCCGATTTTTTATATAGGTTAATAATTTCGTTAATGAATTATTACGTTCTTTATATTTAAACAATTGTTTTTTGACATTTTGATTACTAAACACTTGATCTAAGGATGCTCCTTCTTTATGAAAAACAACAATATCTGGATTATAAACACTACATAAGTTATCAAATTTCATTCTAAAATATAAGAATTCTTCCTCATGATATAAAAAGGTATCATTATAAAAAACATCCGAATATTTTTGGTAATATTTTTTAGAGAAAATCAATGCGCATCCGTGAAGAGCGACACCTTTTTTCTTTTCTTTTCCGTTTTCTAAATCTTTTGGCTTTATAAATAAGTATTTTATATTGTGATATATTTTAAATAAAAATGTTAATAACTGACTTTGATATAATTTAATAATTTTGTTGTTTTTCTCAATTTCCTTTTCTATTTTTCTTACATCGTCCAAAGCAGGAAATGGATTCACAGACTCGTTACTAGGTGATTCTATTTTTGGACCTAATATATCAAATTTAAAATCTTGATATGAAGTTTCTATGAGCTCTATAAATTGCTTTTGTTTGATAATTACATCATTATTGATAACAACTAAATAAGATGGTTTATATTTTTTTATTGCATATCTGCATCCAATATTATTTGCTTTTGCAAAGCCTACATTTTCTTTATTTATGATGATATCCTTTGTATATTTTAAAAGCTTTGCTTTTTCTTTTTCAGAAATTTCACTATTACTCACTATAATAATTTTAATCTTTTCTTGTGAGTTTAATTTTTTTACTGCATTTAAACATTCTATCGTCTCTTCGATTGCCTTGTAATGTAAAATAATAAAAGCTACCATATTTTCACCTTATTTCTATACTTATTATTTTTTGGTTTTCTAACTTAGAAATTAATAGGAAAGTTAATATCATTGTTACATCACTTTAAAACGAATATTGATATCATTTATTTTGTATATCTAAAGTTAGCTCTACTCTTTGATAGAACTGGATGTTTTGTATCTTTATCAGAAAGAATTGGCTGTTCGTCATCAAGGCCCCAATCTACCCCAATCTCTGGATCATTCCATAAAATTCCTGCATCATGTTTATAAGAGTAATCATTATCTACCATATAATTAAATGTCACATCATCTGTTAAGGTGATAAAACCATGAGCAAATCCTCTAGGCAATAATAGTTGCCTTTTATTTTCTTTACTAAGTGTTACTTTAATCCATTCTTTATATGTCGGTGAACCAATTCTTAAATCAACTACCACATCATCAATAGCACCTTCTGTACATCTTACTAATTTTGCTTGTGTCATAGGTTCCGTTTGAAAATGTAATCCCCGAATTGTATTCTTTTTTGCAGTAAATGATTCATTTCCCTGAACAAAACGATAATCAAGTCCTGCCTCCCTTAATGTTTTTTCACTATGACTTTCCATGAAGTAGCCTCTATGATCACCATGAACATTTGGCTCAATTATATAACAATCTACTAATTTTGTTTTTATTATTTTTGTTCCATTTTCTGTAACTAATTCTTCCATATTACCCTCCTATATTTAAGTATAAAGCAAAAAGCAATATATCTCAAGAAATATAACGTTTTTTGACAGAAAAGAGCATTCCTATTTTCATTGTTTTCCTGTTATTATTGTTCCGATTGAAAGTATACTATGAGTTATTAAAAAAAAACGGACGGTTAACGACCCACCAAAAATTATATAAAATGGCATTATATATTTATTTTAAGAAATTTAAAAGAGCAATTTTTGAACTTATCAAAGGAACAAAAATCACTCTCTTTATCATCATGTTATGATTGAAAATATATTTACTAGTTATCTATATCTAGTAAATAACTTGAAATTACAATTTCCTGAGAAATTTTTATAGAAAAATCGTTAGTATCAATAAAATATCTTTTACTTTTTTTCTTAATTTCAAAATATAATAATATGTCATATTTTATTTCCTAAGTTGAAATCAATATCTTTTCTAAGATATTTCTCCATTTATGTTCTTTATGCATTTTTTTAATTCCTTCAATTAATAAAATAATAGTTAATGATCCTATTACACCAATTATTGTATATACTGGCCAAAATTCAGGATATGAAACTGTCAATCTAGGTAGAATGTCATAATTCCTCGTAACTAAGTGAATCACAAAAAAATCAAATAATTTAAAACAAAAGAAATGTAGTCCCATAATTGGGATTGTTTTCCTCCCTATATATTTAAACAACTCAGCCATCTTTTTAGTATGTTGATGTATCATCATCGCAATTACATAGGTAACATAAATCATCCCAGTTGCTAATGGATAAAAAAGATAAAATTTCCACAATAAATTTTGTGATAATTCCACTCTTCCTGGAATTAGATATAAAGCAATTAAGGTAATAATGACAATTCCTAGTGCACATATTTTACTTCCTTTTAACTTTTCTAATCCATTTTTTCTTACTAATTGACCAATATATAAGTAAGGCAAAACTACTAATACAGTCTGATAATGAAGCCCAAAACTTAAGTTGTTTTGGTTTAAATAAATTCCTACTATTGTAATTATTAAAATTATAAGTCCTCGTTTTAATTCTCGATACTCTTGCATAGAATTTGTAACATAATATATAAAGTTAAAGAATATTAAGCTAACTAATAATACTGGCATAAACCATAACGCACCAGAAAACGGTTCTATTGTAGTAAAAAAGAGGGAATTTAAGAGACCAATTATAATATCATTAAATCCTAAGGTGACACCTGTAAATAGATGTAATTGTAAAAAAACATTATGAAAAATAACAAAAATGGTATTGTAAACTACATAAACTTTTAGGTAAGATTTCATTCTTAATCCAATATATTCCCATGGTTTCAAACTAGATGATTCTTGGTATAAATAACCAGATAAAACAAAAAAAAGTGGTAAGTGAAAAAGATAAGTAAATCTACTTACAAATAAATTATAGGTACTATGTCCTATGACCACCAAAATAATTCCAAAAGCCCTAATAATATCAATTACTTCATTTCTACTTTTCACTTTTAACACCCATATATTTTCTTAATTCATTGGTAATTACTTCATATCCTTCATCACTTAAATGAAGCCCATCTATTACATATTGTTCTTTAATTTCATCACTATTTTCTTCCTTTAAAGAAGAATACATATCTATATAAGTATAGTTATGTTGTTGACAAAACTCTTGTAATAACTGGTTTATTTGCTTTCGCCTATCATTCCCTTTATTTTCTGACCAGGTACCACGTGATGGATAAAGTGATTCAATGTATATGTTTACTTCAGGTAACTCCACTTTTATATCCTCTACTATTTTTTTGATATTTTGATAGATTTCTTCTATTGTTTTATTAGCAGTTATATCATTCGTGCCAATCTGTAAAAAGATTTCTGTTGGATGATATCGATATACTCTTGTATATAAGTTTTCTAGAATATCATCCGTTGTATTTCCGCCTTTCCCACTATTAATTACACGGTAATCGGGAAAGAATTTAAAAATATCATAGAATTCAATTAATGAATCTCCCAAAAATAAGTAAAGTGAGTCATATTTATCTAGTTTTTCTTTGTATTGAGAAATATCAGATTGATAACCTGAAATAACCATTTGACTTGAGTCCATCTTCGATTTATATAGAAAGATTCCTCCAAACAAAACAATAGTTAATATTGTAGCATAGGTAATTACTATTTTATTCACTTTTTTATTAGTGCAAATTAAATTATTTTTTAATGTAATTTCTTTCTGTATTTTTTGAACTTTATCATTACTTATTTGAAGCTCCTTTTCTAGTTCCTGAATTATACTTTCTTTTAATAATGTTTTTTTCATAAATATATCACCTTCTTATTATAAATTTATATTTTTCCAAACTTCATATTGATTGTAACCAAAGATAATTTCTTTCTTCTTTTTTCAAATATCTATTTCAATAGTATATTATTTATTTTCTTGGATTGAACAATCATTCTTTGTTTAATAAAATGTAATGGACTATGAGAACAACCAAACAAGCAAGATATCAAATCGAAGTTAAATAGTAGTATTATATTTCTGATTTTTCATTTGTTTATTACTATCGATTTTTTACTTTTCAATCTTCCTCGACATCAACTTTTCTAGTTTATTTTAGCAAATTATTAAATCTTTTACAAACGCATGTTGATTACAAATAATAACATCCATATCTTCTAATGTTCCTATTGCTAAAATGATTTTCTTTAATTCACACTAGAAGTATAGCAAATTCATAGAAAAAGTACAATTTTGTTTTTTGTACTTTTTACACTTAATTAATTAATAATCAATTTTTTCATAACCTCTGTATCTTTACATTCATCGATTTCTTCTACATCAATCGTATTACCATCGTACTCTTGATATACATAGACATATGCTACATTCCAGATTGCGTCTTTTAAAAATTCTGGAACTGATATTAATTCATTCAAAATATCTCTTTTACTATAATTTTCGTATAAATCGATATGATCCAAAAATAACTCGCGTTCTTTTGAACAATCCACTAAAAATTTAGAGGCAGCATAATCTTTTTGTGCTAGTTCTAGTAATAGATTTTCTGCATTACCATAATCGTAATTTGTTAAATTACGGATAAATCCCATGACATTTAACATAATAGCATCTTTAAATTCATAAAATGCATCATTTCTTTGATGACTTGTCTGATTTTTAATACTATCTAGGATATGATTTAAATGAACTTCTATATCATAGGTATCTAGATCTTGTTTATGGATGGGAAACTCCTCTAATATCCACTCATTTTCACTATCACTGAGTGACTTCACAACATTAATCTTTCCTAAACCATTCATCTGTCTAAAATTGTAACATTCCTCAATTAATCGGATTAAAAATTCTAGATTACTACTAACCTCTGCCAGAAGATTATCTTGATCGACTATATCCACTAATTGACCTAAAAATTCGGTATCAGAATCATCTGCTAAACATTCTTTTTGTCGATATAAGGATAATTTATAGGCATCTAGATACATCACTGAAATTAGGTATTCTCGATATAG
The DNA here is from genome assembly GCA_947564265.1 of uncultured Caryophanales bacterium. Lineage (GTDB taxonomy): Bacteria > Bacillota_I > Bacilli_A > RF39 > UBA660 > Alloscybalousia. The sequence continues at coordinate 17,243 of CANOBK010000012.1, read as the reverse complement.
TTTTTCATAAGGATTTTCAGTATTTTCTAATTGGTATAATCTATTTGCATACTGTTCAGCACCGTTTCTTATACTCATTCCATACCATGCACAAGTATCTAAATACTTTCCTAATATATTTCTTAATTTTTGATTATAATTTTCCATACCTTCACCTGAAATCTAATTCTAGTACTTTTCTTTTGATAAGTTGTGCTTTAGTATATCACAAAACTATAAAAATCGCCAGAAAAAAACGAGTTTCTTACTCGTTTCTCCAAACACCATGTTGGTTGCATCCAAAGATAATTTCTGCTTCTTCTTGTTTTTCTAATGTGATGTCAACAGGTTTCTCTTTTTGAAGTTTCACTACGACATACTGATTTTCTTTTCCATACGCAATAAAATTCAAATGATGTTCTTTGGTCATTCCATGTTCCGAGGTCAAATGAATTTGATTCCCTTTTTCTTCCACTAATAATCGATGCTTTCCCTCTGCAGTTTTGATTTCCTGACCATTTAACTTTTCTCCACAACAGGTTACAATATTACCTTCCGTCGCAACTACAACATTTCCACAAACTGGACATACATAAAATTTCATATTAACACTTCCTTCTTATAATAATTTTATTCCACCATCTACACGGATGGTTTCTCCATCAATATATCTTGCTTTGTCAGAAGCTAAAAATAAAACTGCCTCTGCTATTTCTTCTGGTTCTGCAAATCTCTGTAGTAAAATTTTTGCTTTTTCCTCCCGTAAATACTCTTTTGACAAATCAGCATTCATTTCTGTATCGACCCATCCTGGCGCTACTGCATTCACATTCACATAGGGCGAAAACTCAATCGCTAGATTTTTTGTTAAATTAATTAATGCTGCTTTTGAAGCATCGTAGTCGATACTATAAGTATACATCGTATCAATCCCATTCGTAGAAGAAATATTCACAATCTTTCCATATTCTTGTCTCTTCATATATTCTCCCACATATTTGGATACTAAATAAACGCCTACTAGATTGGTATCCAAAGTATCGTGCCAATCCTTGATTTTCCTTTCACTAAAGTCTGCATCAATTGCGATTCCTGCATTATTGACTAGAACATCAATTCTTCCGTATTTTTCAACAATTTGTTCTACCATACTCTTTACAGAACTCTCTTTTGAAACATCTGCCTTAATACAGATACAATCATGACCATAACTAGAAATAATCTCTGTAATGGTTTCTGCTGCTTTTTGATCACTTTTATAATTGATAATGACACTCGCTCCTTCTTTCGCAAACTTCACCGCAATACTTCTTCCAATTCCTCTAGAAGAACCCGTTACTAAAACTACCTTATTTAAAAAATTCATTGCCATCACTCTCCGAATTCACTGGATACCCATAAGTATTCATCATATAGTCAAAAATTTCATTATACTCATCAATCGTTTTTTGATTACAATCTACATAACCCAAAGAAAATTCATCCTGATACGTATCACGATAAACACAATCATCATAAACAACAATTCCATCTAACATTTTTTCAAGGATTTCCCTTTCTTTTTCTTCTAACTGTTCCCTATCAATCAAGTATAAATGATAAGTATTAGAAACATGTTTCAATAATAATTTAAAAAAATAATTATCCTTTAATTTATGGAATTCTTCTTTGGTTAGGATAAATAAATCAATCACTTTCATATTATTCTTTATCTCAATAATTTTCTCAGTTAAATAATTAATCTCTTTTGCAGAATCATTATATATTTTATCATCATAAAAGTTAATTACTTTTCTAGGAAAGCCATTTGACAATGACTGATTCTTTTTCGATAACCAATGATAAGTCTCACTAATTGATTCGAAATTAAAAATCCAGTTATCAGGTGCTACCTTAATTTCTGTAATATCATAAATAATATTATTATATTGATTTACATTTTCTAGTAACTCACTAATTTTTTGTAAAAATATATTATAAATTCCCTTTTTAAATAAATATTCTTTTTGAACTTCAGTATAGTTTATTTCATCATGAAGTAGAGAAGTAATAATATAATTCATTGTACTCGAGTTGTTTTTCATTATTTGTTTTTTGCTTTCAATTACAATGATTGGTAGATTTATTTTCCTAGAAAGTTGTGAATCATTTTCATCTAAGTTAAAATAAATAATATTTGTAATATCTTTTTCTATCGAATCAAAATCATCTGAAACAATGTATTCTGTTTTTTCTTGATCAAAAAAATATTTCAAGGAATCCAGAAGATTATTTTGTTTTTTTGTAACGACTAAAACTTTTCTTTCCATCCATATCACCTATTTCAATCATAACATATCTTATAGAAAAATATATACTAAAAAAATTTACTAAATTAAAAATCTAGTAAATTGATTTTAGTAAAAAATTGTTTTGGTTAAGTGATGTTCTCCTTCAATATTTCTCCCTGTTAACCAAATAATTCCATCCAACTGAATCGAATTTATTTGTTTTCCATTCTTTTGAAGAGATTCTTTTATTAACTCTAATGCATAAAGCATATTCGCTCTAATTTCTATTTCATAATTAGAATCTTTGGGGATTAATTGTCTATTATCTACCATTTTAGATAAAGCATCACTATATTCTAAAATTCCAAAATGTCTGAATGTTCTAGGGATTCCATAATCAGCACATCCTAATAGATGATCAATTGTCTTAATATTCGAATGAATTTTTTGACTATTTTCAAACAAATCATGAACTAAGAGAGTTGCACGCTTATAAAAGCAAACAGTTTTTCCTTTATATTGACTTACATCATTAAAACTTGGAAAATTTGATACAATATAATCTAACAATTCTTCATCACTTTTAACTGAGTATAGTTCTTGATAAAATAACTCTTGTTTTTGGTTCATTATCGTTACTGTTTCTACGAAATTACGATATCTTTCTTCTAGGAAAGGTAGTTCTTTCTTTCCACCAAAAATATCTAGTAATTCCTCTTTCGTCACATTTAACAAATGAGACATATCTAAAAAATTGCCATCTTGTTTTATTTTATCGATGATACAAAAGAACATCGCAGTTGATTTTTTATGCTCTTTTCCAAGAAATATTTTTTCAAAATAAGGTTCTTTCCAAAAACAAAAGTTCATAGATTCAATGAGGAACATCATACGTATACATTCCTCTTCACTAATTTCTAACCACTCTTTATCAAACCAATAAGAACTATGATTTAAATCTAGTAATTTGATATATTCTAAGATCTTATCATCATTAATTCTTACATGTTCACTAGAATCTACTACATATTTTAATTGTTCTATTCTTTTCTCTCTCGTCATGTTTTTCTCTCGTTTCTCGTTTCATTATTTTTGTTTTGGTATAATTACTTTTAGACCACCCATATAAGGTTGGAGAGCTTTTGGAATATTGACAGAACCATCCTCATTTACATTATTTTCTAAAAAAGCAATCAAGGCGCGTGTAGACGCAAGGACTGTGTTATTGAGCGTGTGGGCGAAATAATTACCATTTTCTCCCTTAATGCGAATTCCAAGTCTTCTAGCCTGCGCATCTCCTAGTGTTGAACAAGAACCAACTTCAAAGTATTTTTGCTGTCTTGGACTCCATGCTTCCACATCACAAGATTTTACCTTTAGGTCTGCAAGATCTCCTGTGCAGCATTCAAGTGTTCTAACAGGAATATCTAAATTTCTAAAAATATCTACTGTATATTGCCACATCTTATTATACCAATCCATACTATCTTTTGGATCACAGATAACAATCATTTCTTGTTTTTCGAATTGGTGAACTCGGTAAATTCCGCGTTCTTCTATTCCATGTGCTCCTACTTCTTTCCTAAAACATGGAGAATAAGAAGTCATTGTGATTGGAAGTTCTGCTTGATTCATAATCTGTCCTTTAAATTTTCCAATCATAGAATGTTCACTCGTTCCGATTAAGAATAAGTCCTCCCCTTCAATTTTATACATCATAGCATCCATTTCTGCGAAAGACATAACTCCATTTACTACATCACTACGAATCATAAATGGTGGAATACAATAGATAAATCCTTGTTCAATCATATAATCTCTCGCATAATTGATCATTGCCGTAGAAAGTCTTGCAACATCTCCCATTAAATAATAGAATCCATTTCCACTCGTTCTACCAGCGCTTTCTTTGTCTAGTCCATTTAATTTCATAATAATATCGGCATGATATGGAATTTCAAAATCTGGAACTACTGGTTCTCCAAACTTTTCAATTTCAACATTCTCACTATCATCTTTTCCAATAGGCACAGAATCATCTACCATCTGTGGAATCATCATCATTTTCTCTTTTAGGGAAGCACTTAACTCTGTCTCCTTTGCCTCGATTTCTTCTAAGCGTTTATTGATTTCTACTACTCGTGCTTTTTTTCCTTCCGCTTCTTCTTTTTTTCCCTCACGCATCAAAGCACCAATTTCACTACTCGTTTCGTTTCTTTCTTGACGAAGATTATCTCCTTCTACTTGAAACGTACGCTTTTCTTCATCTATTTTAATTACTTCCTCTACTAAAGGTAATTTTTCATCTTGAAATTTCTTTTTAATATTCTCTTTTACTGCCTCTTTATTCTCTCTTACAAATTTAATGTCTAACATTTTGTCTTCATCCTTTCTTTATGCGCATCTATTTACTTTTCTTGCTTGAAATAATTTTTTCATTTGTGGTGGATATTTTTCTTCATACCAATCTTGAAGTTCTGGGGAACACAGAGCCAATCTCTCTAGATTGTAATTATCTGTAATATCTGCTATTTTTAGTTCTATCGCAAGATCATTCCCACTATTAATGATTTTATCAATTTCTTTTCCATAACAAATTAGTCTTTCTTGCCTTGTTAATTTTCTATTTATTTTTTCTTTTGTAACAAGTCTTAACACTTCAACAATATTCTCTGGAATTCCAATATCTAATAAATCATTAAAAGTTATATACGGAATATCTTCTACCAAATCATGAAGTAATCCAGCAATCTTTCCTTCTAAAGTAGTCATTTTATCGGAGACACGTTTTAAATGTCCTAGGTACGGTTGTCTAGCAGAATCTTTTCTATCTTTAAATAAGATTCTAACTAGAACAGCACTTTTTAAATATACATCTTCACATTCCCGAATCTTTTGCAAATCTTTTTTTTCAATATATAGTTCCAAATGATTCATACATCCTCCTATAAATGACAAAAAGATGGTACACAAGGAGTGCAAAGCACGGTACCATCCTTTTATTTACTTACTTTAGATAACGGCTTTACCGAGGCTGATTAAGCCCTCTAAGGAGTAGATTAAATAAGTTTCTATATTCGTTTCCACCAACCACGAACTCTCTATCAAAGAAAGATTATTATTGATTCCTTTATGATTTAATTCTATTATAACCATATTTTTATTTTTAATCAACAGCAAAAAAGGAAAATTTTTGAAAAAGAAAAAGCTATTAAATAGCTTCAACAATTAATTTAATGGCCGTTCTTTCTTCCCCATCGATGGTAATATCTGTAAATGCAGGAATACAAACTAGATTTTTACCAGAAGGTGCAACAAATCCTCTTGCAATTGCAATTGCTTTAATCGCTTGGTTTAAGGCACCTGCTCCTACTGCTTGAATTTCGACACTTCCTTTTTCACGGAATACGTTAGCAAGTGCTCCTGCTACACTATTTGGATTCGATTTTGTTGAAACTTTTAATGTTTCCATATTACTATAATCATTCCTTTCTATAGTTACACTATATGATAGGTGATTAAAAAAAAGACGTTTTTCTCGTCTTTTTATATTTCTTCTGTACTATTATCAGTTGATTCTGTTGGTGCTGCTTGAGGTTCGGTTGCTACTGTTTCTGGTGTTGCCGTTACTGGCTCTGCAACTGTAGGGGCTGGTGTTACTTCTGGAGTAACTGCTGCCACTTCTGGTGATCCACCATAAGGTTCATGATGTTCTTCTCCTACTGGTTGAATATTTTGCGTAGCTTCTAATGGATCATTACCACCATAAATTGGTTTTGCTTCTTCGGTAGCAACTGGTTCCACTTTTTCCATTGGATTTTCCCCACCATAAACAGAAACCATTGTTTGATCTAAGTTTATTGCATCAGGTGTTTCTAAGGCATCTGCGGTTGCAATTGTTGGAGTAGGCATTGCCTCTGTAGATATTACTTGTGGTTCTACAACTGGTGTTGCTTCTACTTTTACTTCTGCAGGCATTTCAATAGGAGTTGGTTCCGTCGTAGTCGCTGTTGTTTCTACCGCTACTGGCTCAATCGGTGCTGGCTCTGGTGTAGGAGTAGTAACTGGAGCAATTGCTTCTGTTGCCACTACTGTTGCTGCAACAGGATCCACTACTGCTGGTTCTGCTTGCACTGGTTGTACTGGCTCTACAGGTGTTGGTTCAACAGGAGCAGGTGCTGGTGTTGCTTCAGGTGATGCAGCAGTTTCTGCTTTTTTCGCATTCTTTTTTGCTTTTCTACTTCCGACAATAAATAAAATGATGGCAATTAGTAATAAAAGTACTCCCACTGTTATTAAAAGTCCAGGTATTGTAGTAAACCAATCTAGACTGAAGGCTAAAATCATATTTTCATCTCCCTTATTTTATTCTATTAAAAGCATAACAAAAAAATAGAAAAAATGCAATTCTTTTTCAAAGTTTTGGAAGAACCTCCATCTACAATACTAATGGTTCAAGTAAAGTAAATCTAAATCTACTGCCGTTGAAATTCCAGGGACTGATCCGTTACTCGTAAATTGCCAAATCTTATAATCCCCTTGATAGTCTGTCTCTTTTGTGTAGTGTGCTAACCAAGTTTCATAATCAGAATTCAGACCCGTCCAAATTTTCTCTAAGTAGTTTTTACTACCATACATCATTGGCTGGTATCCATATTTTTCAACCATATTTAAGAATGTGTTGGCTATTTCATTGAGTTCATGAAGACTAATCCCCATCGAATTAAACAAGGAATAACACTCCCAATCAAAAACCACCGGCAAGTCTAATTCATAGTCTTCTAATTGTTCTACTACCCATTTTGCTTGATTTCTGGCTTCTTTTTTGCTAGATGCATAGGAGTAATAGTAAACACCGACTTTAACTCCTGCTTCTTTGGCACCCTTTATATTTTCTAAAAAGTAGGCATCTAGTCTTGAATCCTCTTTTGGACCAATCTGAGTTCCTAATCGTATCATCGCAAATTCAATTCCACTCTCTTTGACTTTTTTCCAATCAATTGACTCTTGCCACTTAGATACATCAATTCCAATCGAAACATTTGAAGAATGATACTGATTCTTTACTTCTTCTAGCGATATTTTTGGAGAAGAGGAAGAAGAACCAACCTTTTCAATCACTTTCAAAGTAAAGTCTTCTCTTGTTTCATTTCCACTTTGATCTGTTGCTACATATGTTAAAGGATATTCCCCTATTTGATCAAATGAATACTCTCCTTCAATTTTGCAAACTGGATTCGAATCATAATTATCTCCACATAGTACATTGTCTTCTAGTTTTTTTTGATTTCCACGAATCACTGTATAACTACCAGAAATCCAAATCAGCGGTGGCGTCGTATCTACTATTAACAGAGGAAATTCACTTTTTTTCTTCTTTCCTTGATTATTATGATAGGTAAAAGAAACTTTATTTTCTCCTAACTGAGAGGTATCAATCCATTGATCTTCTAATGTACCATCTTCTATTTGTACTACATCAGAAACTTTCATTTTTGAATAAACTTCTGTCATAAGAGAATCTTCCCAAGAAAGAATGGTAGTTTCTTTTGAAAAGAAATCAAGTGAAGATAAACAAAAAAAAGCACCTATTAGAAATAGAAGAAATCCAATTCCAACATACGGAATCCACTTTTTATTTTTCATCTAATCTCCTCCCTATTTATCTTAGTTTGCCATCAATTAAAATTCCAATTCTATATTTTATACTTATTTTTCTGAATTAATATTCTTAAAACAAGAAAACTCTTCCCAAATTCCCTGTTTAGGAAAACGCTCAAATACTAGTTTTTCCTTTGTTGTTGGATGAAGAAATGCTAAATGATAACAGGAAAGAGCAATTTGTTTTTTATCTTCTATTCCATAACGTTGATCCCCATAAAGAGGAAAACCACGAGATGCAAATTGAACTCTTATCTGATGATGTCTTCCTGTCTTTAAAGATACCTGAACTAAACTTTTCCCATCCATTTCTTCTAATACTTGATAATTTAAAATAGATTCTTTTCCATCTTTTTCATCTGTAACAATCGTATTTCCATTTTCCTGCTTTTTTAAATAGTCCCGAAATTCGCCCTTTTTTTTAGGTAAAATTCCATTTACTACTGCTAAATATTGTTTTTCTATTCTAGACTCTCGAACTTGTTTAGAAATTCTAGAAGCAGCTTTACTGGTTTTCGCATATACCATTACACCACTTACTGGACGATCTAATCGATGGATTAACCCAACAAATACGTTTCCTGGCTTTTGATATTTTTCTTTTATATAGTTTTTAATCATGGTTAATAAATCTAAATCCCCAGTTGAATCTCCCTGACTTAAAATGTTTTCTTCTTTATAAACAACAATGATATGATTATCTTCATATAAAATTTCTAACTCTTTATTTTTCATCAAACAGATACCTTCCTGTAATTCCACATGGTAGTACTAAATTATGTTCTTTAATTGGAATTCCAATTTCCTCTGTTTCAAAAGTACCAGAGAATTTTTTAAAATGTAGTTTAAATAAATTATTCACAACTTCTGTGGATAAACCTGCTGTGTAAGAATTGATTAGAAAGAATAAGGGTTCATCGCTTAGCAATTCGATACATAATTTGATCAAAGAGTCTAAATCTTTTTCAATATCCCATACTTCACCATTTGCTCCTCTTCCATAACTTGGTGGATCCATTACAATCGCATCATAGTGATTTCCTCTACGAATTTCGCGTTTTACAAACTTAACAACATCATCGACAATAAAACGGATAGGATAATTTTCTAATCCAGAAAGGCGAACATTTTCTTTTGCCCAATCTACCATTCCACGAGAGGAATCTACATGAACTACACTGGCTCCTTTGCTTAGACAAGCAACACTTGCTCCCCCAGTATAAGCAAATAAATTTAATACTTTCACAGGACGATTTCTTTTTTCTATTTGTTCCATCATAAAGTCCCAGTTCACCGCTTGTTCTGGAAATAATCCTGTATGTTTAAATCCCATCTGTTTAATATGAAAGGTTAAATCCCTATACTGAATATTCCATGACTCTTTTGTTTTCTTTAAATTTTCCCAATAACCGCCACCACGATTACTCCTATGATAATAAGCATGAATATTCGGATATTTTTGTAATAAATCCCCATTATCCCAGACAACTTGTGGATCTGGTCTTAATAAATAAATATCTTTCCAACGTTCTAATTTCAATCCATTGGAACTATCGATAATTTCATAATCTTTCCAATTATTTGCTAATTTCATGGGCATCCTCCTTGCTTTTAGTTTATCACGTTTTAGGAAGAAAAAAAAGAAAGAGTTCCCTTTGAATGAATAATGTAGAAGAATTGATTACATAATAAAAACATGAGGAGGAATTCATTATGGATGAAAATTATGAATTATTAGAACACATTTACCAGGATAGTGAAATGGCTTGTTTTACTTTGGAACAGCTATTAGAGGATTTAAAAGAAAAGGATAATAAGATTAAAAGAATTTTAGAAGATATTTTAAAGGAATATCAATCTTGGAAAAAGGATACTGAAGAAAAATTAGAATCCCATAATCAAGAAATAAAAGAAAAAGGAGCCATGAGTAAAATGATGGCTGGTATGGGAATTAAAAAAGAGGTAAAGTCAGATAATAGTGATGCAAGTATTGCAGAGATGCTGATTCAAGGAATTTCTATGGGAAGTTTAGATACTGAGAAAAAAATTAATGCTTACGATAAGGATACTGATAAGGATCAGCTATCTTTTGCGAAAAAATTCTTAAAATTTCAACAAAAATCAATTAATCAATTAAAAAAATATCTTTAAAAATAACCACGTTTCTGTAGCTAAGAAGCGTGGTTTTTATATTGAAAATAAATTTTTAATAGGAATATCCTGTTTCAAGATTTAGAGAATCTGCTTCCGTATGATAGACTTTCACAAATCCAGGTTGATTGACACTCTTATTAAAGTAAATAGCGCCTTTCGAATTCATTTGCTGTCCAATTGCATTTAAGTAAATCACGATTCTTTCTATTTTATCTTCACTTAAGTTTTCTGTAAAATCCAAAATTAAATTTGAAAAATCCTCCTTAAATTGAGGAGATTCTTTAGCAAGAAAACTCTCTATTTCTCCTTTATAGGCAGCGGAACGCATTTTAGAATGATATTCGTCCATAACATTTAATAATTCCCGATACTTTTCTGGATTAATTTTAGCTAATTCTTCCTCAATGATTCCCATATCTTCTTTGGAATAAGCTTCTAGCATTTTCTCAGGGGTAATTAACTCACACAAGATTTTCGTTCCCAACACCTGGTCATAATAGTTAGCGGCTAATTCAAAATCATCCATGTACTCAGAACAAATTAAGGTTGTCATACCTTCATTTAAAAATCCGTTATCAAGATTCCCAGTATAATGAATAAGTTCATGTTCTAATTTATCTACATATTCTTTATACTCTAATTGATTAAGGCCATAGATGGTAATACGTTCCGAGTTATTAATCCCACCAATATTTCCTTTTGTCACATTTGTTGTAATTAATTCAAAGGAAGAGAAGTCATCGTAGCACTTTTCATAATTAAAATAAGGATTTTCTTTAATATACTGTCTTAATGACTGGGCAATTTGCCTATCTCCTTCCTCAAGATAAGGATTCAAATTGAAAGCTTCCATTAAAAGATTGACTGCTAAATCGGCTGAAGTAATCATATTCCCATCTTCGAAAGGATTTTCCGAGCTATCTAAAACAGGTTGTTTATCCTGTGAATTAAAACCCTTATGAAGCGAATATTCCGTTTTTTGCGGAAAAGTGTCTTTTAACTCAATCGATAGATTTTTAGCACCTAATCCTACATTTATTGCTAAAAAAGCAACGCTAAGACTAAATCTAAGTTTTCTTACCCACTCTGGCTCTACTTTAGGCATTTTCTTCCTTTTTGAATTCGTTAACATAGCATTTAAAGATATTGCTGAAGCTGCAACACTATTGAAAAAAATGTTTATAGGTCCATGAACTGGGGATAAAATCATTCCTAGACTTGTAAGAGTTGAAATACCAAGAGCTATTTGACTATAGTCCTCATCTTTTTTTAATTTTTTTGATTGTTTTATCTCAATCGTTCGATCTACATGTCTTCTTAATAATTGATCAGAATCTTTTACAAAAATAACTTTTTTGTAATCTTCCCTTTCTAATCCTTTTAAGACTTTTTTTAGTTGATCATCCATCTTTTGTTCCGCTTTTTCTACTTTTTTCGAAGATTTCTTTAAATCAGAAGGAGAAAGAGAATAATACTTTACATTCTTATTCGCAAACTCAATTAAAATTTGACTAATATATTTATGATGTTCTTGGTCTTCATCACGAACTACATAAATTCTTTCAATTTGATTCTTTTCCATAATATTTCCTCATAAATCTTTGGTATAATTCCTTACATTTCTCTGTGTCCATTTCCTCTAAATCTTCTAAAGGATAGGAGATTCCAAGTTTTTTATATTTTTCTTTTCCCATTGTATGATATGGTAAAAACTCTACTCGTTCAATATTTTTAATTGATTGAAGGACTTGTGCTAGCTGTTCTAGGTAGCTATCTTGATCCATCATTCCTGGAACGATTACTTGACGAATCCAAACACTGGTGCCACTTTTATTCAAGGATTCTATAAATTTCAAAGAAGGATCCATTTCGAATCCCGTTAAATCTTTATATTGCTCTTTCGTAACATGTTTAATATCAAGAAGAACTAAATCGATGTAGGAAAGGAGTTCTTCATAATCTCCATTTCCAACACCTGCCGTATCTAAAGCAATATGAATTCCTTCCTTTTTTAAGAGTTTACATACCTCGATTAAGAATTCACTTTGTAATAGAGGTTCTCCCCCAGAGAAAGTAACTCCTCCTTGATTTCTTCTAAAGTACGGTTTATTCCTAAGAATCTTTTTTACCAGTTCTTCTGCTGTATAATTTGCTTCTCCCATTTTCCACATTTCTGGATTATGACAATATTTACATCGAAGTTTACATCCAGATAAGAATACAACAGTACGAATTCCTGGTCCATCGACAAGTCCAAAACTCTCGATAGAATCAATACTTCCTTTTTTCATTATAATTTTTCATGGAAGGTTCTAGAGATTACTTCCTCTTGTTGCTTTCTTGTTAATCGATTGAAACGAACAGCATAACCAGATACACGAATGGTAAGTAATGGGTATTTGTCTGGATTGTTCATCGCATCAATTAACATTTCACGATTTAGAACATTTACATTTAAGTGATGTGCACCCTGCACAAAGTATCCATCTAATAGCGTTACCAGATTTTCAATTTGTTCTTCTTTACTATGTCCTAGAGAACTTGGAACAATTGAGAATGTATTACTAATTCCATCTCGACAACATTCAGCATATTTTAATTTAGCAACAGAGTTTAGACTGGCAATCGCCCCACTAGCATCTCTTCCATGCATTGGATTAGCTCCCGGTGCGAAAGCAACTCCTGCTTTTCTTCCATCTGGCGTAGCTCCTGTTTTTGAACCATAAACAACATTCGATGTAATTGTTAATACAGATAAGGTTGGATGAGCCCCACGATAACATTCATGACTAGATAATTCTTTATAGAATTTATCAAGAACCTCTTTTGCAATCTCATCTACTCGGTCATCATCATTTCCATATTTTGGAAAGTCTCCTTCGATTTCAAAATCAACTGCAATTCCATCCTCATTACGAATTGGTTTTACCTTGGCATATTTAATCGCTGATAAGGAATCCGCTACAACAGAAAGTCCTGCTACCCCATAAGCCATTAAACGGTTTACATCAGTATCATGTAAAGCCATTTGTCCTGCTTCATAGGCATATTTATCATGCATGTAGTGAATAATATTCATGGCATTTGAATAGATAACTGCTACTTTCTCTAGCATTTTAAAGTAAGCATCTTTTACCTTTTTATAATCTAGAATTTCATCTTTCATTTTGTCAAATCCTGGAACAACTAATTGATTCTTTACTTCGTCTACTCCTCCATTCATAGAATAAAGAAGGGCTTTTGCTAAGTTACAACGTGCTCCAAAGAATTGCATATCTTTTCCTACTCTCATTGCTGATACACAACATGCAATCGCATAGTCATCCCCATAAAGCGGACGCATCACATCATCATTTTCATATTGAATGGCATCAGTCTCAATTGACATTTTTGCACAATATTTTTTGAATGTTTCTGGTAGTTTTTCACTCCATAAAACAGTCATATTAGGCTCTGGTGCAGGATCTAAGTTTGTCAATGTATGAAGAATACGAAAACTTGTTTTGGTAACCATTGACTTCTCTTCTTTTTCTGTAATTCCACCTATAGAACAAGTAACCCATGTAGGGTCACCAGAGAATAATTCATCATAATCTGGTGTTCTTAAATGTCTTGCGATTCTTAACTTAATTACAAATTGATCGATTAACTCTTGTACACCTTTTTCATCCAGTATACCTTCTTTTAAATCTCTTTCAAAGTAAATATCTAAGAAAGCATCTACACGACCTAAACTCATCGCAGCTCCATTGTTTTCTTTAATGGCAGCTAGATAACCAAAGTATAGCCATTGAACCGCTTCCTTGGCATTCTTCGCAGGTTTGGAAATATCATATCCATACTTTTCAGCCATTTTTTTGATTTCTTCTAATGCACGATACTGCATAGAAACGTCTTCTCTTAAATGAATTAACTCTTCGTTCATTGGTCCTGTTAATTGATCCCAATCTTTTTTCTTTTGTTCCATTAAATAGTCAATTCCATATAAAGCAATTCTACGGTAATCACCAATAATTCTACCACGACCATAGGCATCTGGAAGACCCGTTAATAAACCAACATGTCTTGCGACTCTAATATCTTTTGTATAGGCATCAAATACACCTTGATTATGTGTTTTTCTAAATTCATTAAAATATTTATCCACGGTGGGATTTAATTTATATCCATATGCATCCAACTCTTGATATACCATACGGATTCCGCCATAAGGGTTTACAATTCTTTTTAAAGGAGCATCCGTTTGAAGTCCAACAATGACCTCGTTATCTTTGTCAATATAACCAGCCTCATATGCATTAATTCCTGACATATGATCGGTATCGATATCTAATACGTGTTTCTTCAATTCTTCCTTTAGTAAATCTGAACACTTCGACCACACTTTTTCTGTCTTTCCTGTTGTCTTTTCTAGGAAGGACTCATCTCCTTCATATCCTTGATAGTTTTCTTTAATAAAGTTACTTACGTTAATCTCGCTACACCAAGAACCTTCTTTAAAATTTTTCCATTCTTCTTTCATATTTTGATCTTCCTCCTATTATTATTATACCATTAAATGGTTGTATTCAAACGAAAATTTCTTTAATTTACACTACCTTTTTCTTGGTTTAAAATCCAGTCAATCGCATAAGCAACCCCATCTTGATCATTACTTTTACTAATCCATTTTGCTTCTTTTTTGGTAAGTTCATCTGCATTTCCCATCGCAATAGAACAATCTACTGCTTGAAACATACTGCGATCATTGATACTATTTCCAATCGCAAAAGAATAACTCTCCTCCTTTTGACCATTTAGAATTTTTAAAATCGCATTCCCTTTACTTGTACCTAAAGCTGAAATCTCAATAAATGATTTTCCCTTTTTTTGTAACGGTGTCCCTTTTACTATATCATCGGATTCATTGACAACCGAAACAATTCCCCATTTTATTATTTCTTGTTTTGCTTTTTGAATATGAAAAAAATCATATGACGATAACGCACAACGAGAAATTAAACCATTCTTTACATTAGAGTAGTTTTCTTCTGTCAATAGTATATTTCCCTCTTCTAGTGTATTCGCATAATCATCTTTTCCAATCGTAAAGGAAATTTCTATATTTAAGTCTTTTGCTAGTTGATAAAGTTTATCCACAGATTCTGTGGGTATCCCTACTTGATCAATAAACTGGTTTTCTACACTATCGTAAATTTGTCCACCGCTACAAATAATGAGAGTAGAAGAAGCTTGACATTCCCTCTGACGATGTAAAGTATGTCGAACGGAACGTCCTGTACATAAAATTATTTGATATCTTTCTTTTTTAGCTTTTTCTATCGCCTGCTTTGTTTTTTCTGTAATCTCACCCTTGGAATTTAAAAGTGTACCATCAATATCAATAAAAATATATTTCGTCATGGAATTCCCCCTACTGTAATTTTCTTTTTTCATTATAACATTATTTTTTATTTCCACATATATTTATATTAAAAAGAAAGAGGATGATTATGAAGAATAAATTAAAAGTCTGTGTCTATGCCATTAGTAAAAATGAAGAGAAACATGTCAAGCGATGGATCAAATCTGTCAAGGAAGCAGATGATATTTATGTACTTGACACAGGTTCTACAGATCAAACGGCAAAATTATTAAAAGAAGAGGGTTGTCATGTAAAAGTTAAAAAAATTGATCCTTGGAGATTTGACGTTGCGAGAAATCTCTCTTTAGAGATGATTCCCAAAGATACTGATGTTTGTGTCTGTGTCGATTTAGACGAGATTTTTCTTCCTGGTTGGAGAAAGGAAATTGAAAAAGTTTGGAATCATTCTTGTACCAGATTACGTTATATGTATCACTGGAAATTAGATGAAAACGGAAATCCAATTACTTATTTTTATTCTGATAAAATTCATGCAAGAAAGGGATATATTTGGAAACATCCTGTTCATGAAGTGTTAACCTATCAGGGGGAAGGAATAGAAACCTTTACACTCGCAGAAAAAATCATTTTAAAGCACTATCCAGATGTTAAAAAATCAAGGAGTAATTACTTACCACTTTTAGAATTATCTGTTAAAGAGGACCCAGAAGATGATCGAAATATGCATTACTTAGGGAGAGAATATATGTTTTATGAAAAATGGAATTTAGCGATTGACACCCTACTACGCCATCTTTCTTTAAAGAGTGCCACCTGGAGGGATGAACGTTGTGCCTCTATGCGATTTATCAGTCGCTGCTATCAGGCTTTAAACCGTCCAATAGAAGCTGAAATGTGGATTACGAAAGCTACAGAAGAAGCTCCCTATTTAAGAGAACCATGGATAGAAAAAGCCTTTCTTTGTTATCAACAAAAGCGATATCAAGAAGTAGTAGGGAATTGTGAAACAGCTCTTACAATTAATCCAAAGGAAAGAAATTATATTCAAGAAGGGTTTTGTTTTGACTCAACGATTGATGACTTGTTATCTGTTAGTTATTATCAATTAGGAAATTTAGATCAAGCAATTCTACATGCAAAGCAAGCTTTAGAATATAACCCAAAAGATTCTAGATTACAAAAAAATTTACGATTATTAGAAGAAAAAAGAAAAAATTAAAAAAATATCAAATTTCTTTGACATTCACCCAGTAGCAAAATTTCAAGTTTCATATATTATAGCAGAAAGGAGTAAATTATGTTTCAAGATTTTTGTGAAAATAATGAGCAACAAAGAAGAAACCACTGTCACTGCTATTTAATGGGACCAACAGGACCTACGGGACCTCAAGGGGCTCCTGGTGGACCTACAGGACCTACGGGACCAATCGGACCTCAAGGTATTGCTGGTACAACTGGACCTACTGGACCTATCGGACCTCAGGGATTAACTGGTACAACTGGCGCAACTGGACCTACTGGGCCTACTGGACCTCAAGGATTAACTGGTGCAACTGGACCTACGGGACCTGCTAGTACTGCTGTTGGGCCTACTGGACCTCAAGGACTAACTGGTGCCACTGGACCTACTGGACCAATCGGACCTCAAGGATTACTCGGTGCGACTGGACCTACTGGGCCTACTGGACCTCAAGGACTAACCGGTGCGACTGGACCTACTGGACCTGCTAGTACTGTTGTTGGGCCTACTGGACCTCAGGGACTAACTGGTGCCACTGGACCTACTGGACCAATCGGACCTCAAGGATTACTCG
>CANOBK010000011.1 GCA_947564265.1 uncultured Caryophanales bacterium | reverse complement strand
AAGATGGATTAGTAACCGCACCAGATATCGTTCGAATTAAAAACTATATTTTAGGAAAACGTGGATTAAATGAATAATGATAGAGAAAAAATCTCTATCATTTTTTTTGATAAATAAAGGCTGTATCAATTTGACTTTGATTAGATGAACCAAACAATAATTCTGAATGGCAACTTTGGTTTATAAAAAAGTCTGTAATTTGATTAATAGTTCCCAGATTGTTTAAATCAGCTCCATAAGTATGTGAAATATTTAGATAAGCAATCATAGCCTCTCCCTTTGTTGATAAAAGGGGATATATTTTCTCCTTTAAGAAATTTTGATATTCTTCTAACGAAAGTTCCATTTCGAGAAGAATATTGGAAAGATAAACTTTATCGAATGATGGTAAGTTTGAAATGGTATCAATCTCCTGAATATCTCGATTGATTACTTGAATATTAGTTTTCAGAATTACTTTTTTTAAATAATGATAGAATCTCTTTTGTAAATAGGAGTTTCGCGCTAGCATTTCTTCCTTTCGATAATGCCTTTCATATTCTGTTGCTTGATTATAGAAAAGATGTTCTGCAATTTCTTGTTTTGAATAGTTTTCAAATAATGAACTCCAAAATTGAACTGGGTTTCGTTCAAAATAAGGATAATCTTTCTCTAATAATGGCTTTAACGCATTTAATAAATGTAATAGATTGATATCATTGGATGGATACCAACTAGCAAACGATAGAAAATCCTCATTTTCTAATACTTGAATTGCTGCTAACTTTAATAATATATAGTGAATAGCCAGGGGGTTACTATCGATCACTGTGATGTTTCTACTTCCGTAGAGAATAGAATTTAAAAATTGATCAGCGCTACCTCCAATGAATAGGCTATTTTCCCAATGACTAGATAGAACTTTGAATAATTCTTTAGAGTTTTCTGTTTGCATACTATAAATTTTTCTATAGGGTTCTTTTCTATTAATTCTTTTTCCTTCTATGATTGAAGAAGCTACCAAAATATCCTTTTCTGTTGGTGTCATAGTTCCTCCCTTATTCTATCTAATCAAATAAATAAAAAGTACGAAATATAATTTTTCGCATGTGATTATGATAACATAAAAGTGATTTTGATACAAATATATTTTGATAAATCTTAAAAAAGTTCTTTTCATAATTTTTCTTTTATAATATAATGAAAGTAGTAGATAATTAAAGGAAGGTAAAATAATGAATACAGATATTATTAAATTGACAGAAGAAAAAATGCAAAAAGCAATTGAGAATTTAGAAAAGAGATTTTCAACTGTTCGTGCAGGAAGGGCAAATCCGAATAGTTTAGACGGTGTCGTAGTTGAGTATTATGGAACGCCGACTCCGTTAAAACAACTTGCTACGATTTCTGTACCTGAAGCGAGACAATTATTAATTAAACCATTTGACCGTGGTTGTCTAGCAGGAATTGAAAAAGCGATCTTTGAAGCAAATTTGGGATATACACCGAATAATGATGGAGAAACGATTCGAATTATTATTCCAGCACTTACAGAAGAAAGAAGAAAAGAACTGGTAAAACAAATTAAAGGAATGGGAGAAGATGCCCGTATTTCAATTCGTAATATCAGGCATGAGGCAAATGAAGAAATTGAAAAAGAGGAAATTTCTGAAGATGAACAGAAAGGACTTCAAAACCAAGTACAAGATTTAGTTGGAAAATATAATAAAATAATTGATGAAAAGTCTAAAGAAAAAGAAGAAGAGTTAATGACAGTATAAAAAGAATTAGAAAAGAGGAAAGTATTATGAAAAGGGAAGAGGATAATCAATATCACTTTGAAGAATACCGTCAGAAAGTTGTTTCTGAAAAGATGGCAAATGCGAAACTAAGAAGACAAAGAGTCCTAAAGAGAGCAGAAATAGGGATATTTTTTGCAGGTCTTGTAGCGGCTAGCGCATTGATTGTAAAAGAAGTTGCCGAAAAACATGAAGAAAACGTACGGATGGAATCCGAGATTCCAGAAGAAAAGCGTGGGATTCCTTTTGATGAAGAAAGAATTAGACAGTTACAAGGTAATGTAGAAATATTACATCCTGAGGCATTTTCCAATAATCCTATCCAAGTAGAAGAAAAAGATCAGGATTTAGATTCTAAGAATGATAAGAGATATAACTCTGTTACATTTGATTCTGGTGATTCTAAAAAAGATAGAGAAAATGCGAAGAATGAATTGATTCATCGTGGGATTGATCCTGAGCAGGCAGAACAAATGTTGGTTAAAGCTGAAAATAAGATAAAAAGTGGAGCCCCAGAAAAACTTCATCAAGATTTAATGAAGCAAAAAGAAGAAGATTTAACTTTGACCCAAGTTTTTGGAACAGGAGTGAAAAAGGCAATTAATGATGCACTACGCATTAATGAAATTATCGGAAAGAATGGCCTTTCTACGGATGAACTAGAACAAATTGTAAGCAAGACCAAAAGAGAGGAAAATTCAAAGATGCAGGAAGAAAACCATATAGAAGTAGCCATCTCTGATAGAGATCGAGAATATTGGACGTTGACAGGAAATGGATATCATGGTATTAATCCACCGTTAGATACTTCTACCAATGTATGGGTTCCAACAGGTGAACAAACAGCCTACTATCAAGTGGGAGAAGATGCTTTAAAATCAGATCCAATTTGGCAACAGGTATCCTTCGATTTTTCAAAAGTAATTGGACAGGTTCCTTATGAGGAAATGATTGAAGCATCAAAACAACCGTTTGACTTGGTTCCAGTTTATGCAACTGCTCAAGATGCGATTGAAAAGCATTCCCCAATTCCAAATTCAGAATATTATGAAAGTTTAATTGGTAGTAAAGTTGGAGTTCCTTTTGTACTGATTAATGGCGTTTCTGCAAAAATTGAAAATGTAGAGGAATTAGCAAGGTTACAAGTAGAAAATCTGGCATTTCCATTAATTAGAAGTGACAAAGCTGGTGGTAGTAAAACATGTGGTTATTTAAATGGAGGAACAATTGTTGAAAGACTATCTGCTAATTTAGAACAAGAGTTAACAGAGAAAACAGTTTAATTAAAAATTGTTTTCTTTTTGTTTAGAAAAATAACAATCGTCTCTTTACAATTTTTCTAAATTACGTTATAATCTAGCTATATTGAGTTTGACATGGAAGAAGGAGTAGTACTAAGAGAAATCTTGATAGAGACCTTGTGGTTGGTGGAAACAAGGAAGAGGAATCTTACGAATTCGCCTTTGGAGTTCTTAGTTAAAAGCTAAGCGTTAGAATCGCGTTAAGAGATAAGAGATATAGAGAAATCTATAAATAAGGTGGTACCGCGACAATTCGCCCTTAGTTGGGAAATTGTCGTTTTTTCATGTTAAAACTATATTTAATAGAAAGGAAAAATTTTATGACTATGAAAGAAAAAATTGAAAAGATTAGAAAATCCCTAGAAGAAGATATAAAATCAGTTACTTCTAGTAGAGAATGTCAAGAATTAAAAGTAAAGTATTTTGGTAAAAAAGGTCTAATTACGGAACTTACTTCGAATATGAAGGAACTTTCTATCGAAGAGAAAAAAGAAGTGGGTCGTATTTCTAACGAAATTAAAAATGAGGTAACTACTAAGATTAATCAATTAGAAGAATCTTTAAAAGAAAAGGAATTAAATGAGAAGTTAGAATCGGAACGGATTGATATTAGTTTACCAAGTAAGAAGCTAAAAAGAGGAAGCAGACACCCATTTCAAAGAATTATTGAAGATGTAGAAGATTTCTTTGTTTCAATGGGATATGATGTTGTAGATGGACCAGAATTAGAGACAGATGAAAATTGCTTTCAACGTCTTAATGTACCTCTTGGACACCCAGCTAGGGACGCACAGGATACATTCTATATCGATCCTGAATTCTTACTTCGTACACAGACATCAAGCGTGCAAGCAAGAGCAATGCAAGAAAACGAAGAGAAGACACCGATTCGCATGATTTGTCCTGGAAAGGTATATCGTAGAGATGATGATGCAACACACTCTCATCAATTTGGTCAAGTAGAAGGATTAGTGATTGATAAAGATGTTTCCTTAGCAGATTTAAAAGGAACACTAGAATTATTTGCCAAAAAGATGTTGGGTGAAAATACAAAAGTAAGATTTCGTCCTAGTTTTTTCCCATTTACAGAACCAAGCGTAGAAGTTGATGTGACTTGTTTCAAATGTGGTGGAAAAGGATGCCCTCTATGTAAGCAGACAGGTTGGATTGAAGTTTTAGGAGCTGGAATGGTTCATCCGAATGTATTAGAGATGGGTGGCTATGACCCAAAAGTTTGGACTGGATTTGCGTTTGGAACAGGACTTGATCGCTTTGCGATGTTCCGTTATGAAATTCCTGATATTCGTTATTTATACACGAACGATATCCGTTTCTTAGAACAATTTGATAGAAAGGATGAAGAAAATGAAATTAAGTAGAAAATTTGTCAGTGATTATGTCGATATTGAAGTAGATACCAAGACACTAGCAGACGATATGACAAGTATCGGAAATGAATATGATTCTTGTGAGAAATTGATTCCAACTTCTAAATTAGTGATTGGAGAAGTACTAGAATGTATCGATCATCCAGATAGCGATCACTTACATGTATGTAAAGTAAATATTGGAAGTGAAGTACTACAAATTGTTTGTGGAGCGCCAAATGTTCGAAAGGGAATCAAAATAATTGTTGCTGTCGATGGAACGACCCTTCCTGGAGGCGTAATCAAAAAAGGTGTCATTCGTGGTCAAGAATCGAATGGAATGCTTTGCGCTATTTCAGAACTTGGGTTAGAGCATAAATTCTTAACCGAAAAAGATATCAACGGAATTCATGAATTACCTGAGGATGCGCCAGTCGGAGAAGATGCGATAGAGTACATGGGAATGGATGATGAGGTGATTGATTTTGAACTTACCTCTAATCGAGGAGATCTGTTAAGCATCTTAGGAATGGCTTACGAGATTGGAGCGCTTTATGGAAAAGAAGTAAGAGAAATGGATACCTCTTTTAAAGAAGGAAAAGAATCGATTGAAGGAAACTTTTCCTTAGATATTCAAACAGAAAACTGTCCTTTGTTTTTAGCAAAGAAAGTAACCAATGTTACCATTAAAGAAAGTCCAGAATTCATTAAGAATCGTTTGATTGCATCTGGAATTCGTCCGATTAATAATGTTGTTGATATTTCCAATTATGTCATGTTAGAAACAGGGCAGCCACTTCATTACTATGATGCTGATCGTTTAGGAAAGAAATTAATTGTTCGTATGGCAAATGATGGAGAAAAATTAACGACTTTGGATAGTCAAGAAAGAACATTATCTTCCTCTGATATTGTCATCGCAACAGAAAAAGAAGCAGTAGGACTCGCAGGAGTTATGGGAGGTCTTACCACCGAAATTGAAAATGATACGAAAAACATTATCATTGAGTCTGCTATCTTCCATCCAACTTGTATCAGAAAGACAAGTAAAAAAGTACTCAGAAGTGAAGCTAGTAATCGCTTTGAAAAGGGACTAGATCCAAAAAGAACTTATATGGCAATGATGAGAAGTTGTCATTTATTAGAAAAATATGCGGATGCGAAAATCATTTCTAGTATGGTAGAATATAAGAATATGGAAGTGAAAGAGAAGACAGTTTCTGTTTCTCTAGATAAGATTAATAAAGTTCTAGGAATTACTTTAACCAAAGAGGAAGTTGTAGATATTCTAAAACGCTTACAGTTTGAAACTAAGGTGGAACAAGAAGAGTTTACAATTACAGTTCCAACGAGAAGAATTGATATTTCGATTCCAGAAGACATTATTGAAGAAGTGGGAAGAATCTATGGAATTGATAAAATTCAAGGAAAAGCGCTTGTTTTACCAGTGATTCCTGGTACTGTTGATAGAACGAAACGTTATATTAGAAATAAATTATCTGATTTAGGATTAAATGAAACACTTAGTTATGCTTTAACTCCTGAAGAAGATGGATTCCACTTTACGGATGTAACAACTCTTGAAAAAGTAAAAGTGTTAGATCCAATGAGTGAAGATAGAAATACTTTGCGTTATAGTCTAATCCCATCCCTTTTATCGATTTTCAAATATAATAAAGCAAGAAATTATAAGGATATTTGTATTTATGAAATAGGAAAAGGATTTTCAAAAAAAGAGGGAGTCTACCAAGAAGAAGAAAAATTAGCAGTTTTAATGACTGGAATTTATCAAGTTGGCTTAAAGAAAGAAAAGGTTGATTTTTATATAATTAAGGGAATTTTAGAAGAAGTATTAGAATCTCTGGGATATAAAAATCGTTATAGTATCGTTCCAACGGATACTGTTAAAGAGCTTCATCCAGGACAGAGTGCGAAAATTATAGTAAATAATACGGAGATTGGTGTCATTGGGAAAGTTCATCCTTCTGTAATAAAAGAAGATGTCTTTGTATTAGAACTAAACTTAGATGTATTATTTAGCTTCCGTGTAAAAAAGATGCAGTATAAAGAGATTTCTAAATATCCAAGTGTTTTAAAAGATTTGGCTTTTGTTGTAAAGAAAGATATTACTGCAGAGGAACTTCATTCAGTGATTAAAAAAGCAGGAGGAAAACTTCTTCATAAAATTGAAGTGTTTGATGTCTACGAAGGAGAAAACGTTGGTAGTGATGAGAAATCGATCGCATTTTCATTAACTTTTGAGGATCCTACACGTACATTAAATGATGAGGAAGTAATGACGATTTTCAATCAGATTATCGAAACAGTAGAGAAAAAACTACCTGCTCAAGTACGAGACAAATAAAAGAAAATTATGAGAAGAAGAGTTTATGATAGAATAAATTCTTCTTTTTAGTTAGATGGGCTATGACTATACAAAATAATAATTTTATGATATAATATGCACAATTTTAGGGGTGGGTTATGAATAATCTAAGATTTCGTGAGAAAGAAAAAAGATTCTATGAAAAAATTGGTGTTCGGAAATTAAAAGAACTGATTTTAAAATTACCTTTGCCAAAAGCAGAACCAAGAATTAGCAATGGCTATTATTTAAAGAGAGGAAATGGACTTCAAGATTTAAAAGAACACAAGAAGTTTTTATATTTCAACGGAATTTGCCATGGCGTTGCTTTTGTTTGCTTAGCCAGTTCTATACCGCTTCCTTTATTTGTAGGAGTTGGTGCTGTACAAGCCTATTTAGTAATGATTCAGCGTTATAATTATATCCGAATTAAAGAAGCGATTGAAAAACATCAAGACCATGAAAACCAAAAAATTAAAAATCTTAAAATACATATTTTAGAAAAAGATGCAAACTTAAAACTTCATCGAGTGGAATTATATAAGTATCAATTAGGAAGACATGTAACTTTGAGTGAATCGTTAGAGAATATTTTGGATCACGCTTCCTATTTTGAACTTCTATATTATAAAAAATTATTTGATCAGTTAGATGCTGCGAACCTTCAGGGGTGTTGGTATTCAGAAGAATTTGATGTTCCTGCTTTAGATGGGTATCGGTCTAATAAAACATTATATTTAAATTATGATGTTTCTAAAAAATAGATATTGCTGTTTTAACAAGTTTTAGAGAATCCAAGAAATTCTCTTTTTTTCTTCTAATTCTTATTTTAAGTGATATAATAAAATAGATGACCTTCTAGTTTTAGGTACAAAAGGAGTTTTTATAGTGAAAGCATTTTTAATTGGATTTTTAGGAGTTATCATCGGTATTTTTGTTTTTCTTTTATTTTTATATCTAGTAATTCGTTCTATTATGAACCGTTGTGGGTTTCGAGGAAAGTCTTTTCGTAGTTTGTATCAGGAGATAAAGGCATCAGAATCAAGAGAGAAAACGAGACATAAACAAGTTTCTGGTATGAATAGTGTATTACTTCCTATGATTTTACGAGATTTTAAAGACTTTGAGGAAAAGGAATTTTACCAAAAGACAGAAGAGACCATTCGAACTGTTTTGGATGGAATTGAAAAAAGAAATGACAAAAAATTAGCGAGCGATGCTTATTTATTAATTCGAGAAAAAATCGCTTTACAGATTACTGACTTGTTGGAAAGTAACTGTGAGAAACGATACGATGATATTATTTTTCACAAACATGCGATAAAGTCTTATAAAAATGTAAAAGGTATGATAAAATTAGAAGTGTCAAGCTCTTTAGAATATTACTACGAGGAAAAACGAAATGGGAAAATTGTGGTTCCAAGTAAATACAAAAAGCAGACCCGTTATACGACAACCTTTGTTTATGTCTATGATACAAAAAAGGCGGGATTCGATTTTCAAGTACTTGGGATTACTTGTCCTTCCTGTGGTGGACCATTAAGCGATTTGAAAGCGACATCTTGCCCTTACTGTAAAAGTGGTATTCACCTTCAGGTTGCAAGCTTAGTAAAATGCTGGAAGGTAATAGATCTAAAAGAGGACTATTGATGAGGAGGTAAGATAATGGGTTTAATTAAATCAATGGTTGGATCTGTAGGTGGAACTTTACATGATCAATGGCAAGACCTAATTGAATGTGAAGATATGGGAAATACACTTTTAATGAAAAAAGTGACAACCCCTACTGGTCAAATTTCGAAGGGAAGTAGAGTAATCGTTGCTCCTGGACAAATGGCAGTAATCATAGATTCCGGTGCAATTTTAGATGCAACTGCTGAATCTGGAGTTTATGAGTTCGATCAATCCAGTTCTCCATCTTTCTTTGGCGGTCAGTTTGGAGCTGTATTCAAAGAAATGTGGCAAAGGTTTAAGTATAATGGAACTCCTGCCAAAGGGCAAGCAGTTTACTACTTTAATACGACCGAGATTTTAGGAAACAAATTTGGTACAGCAACCCCGATTATTTATCAGGATTGGTCTCATCCAATTCCAAATCAAATGACGGGAACCTATGCGCCTATGAGAGTAGAAGTTCGTTGTTATGGTACTTATACGTTTTCTGTTGGAGATCCCGTAACGTTCATGGAACAAGTAGCGGGTTCTGTCGATGAATATCGAGTAGACCAAATTACGGATCAAATGAGAGCGGAAGTTATTGGAGCTTTCCAAAATGTCCTAAATGAACTGGGAACAGCTGCACATAAAGTGCCAGTGATGGAGCTTCCTAGTCGTACAGACGAAATCAAAAAAACCATGGATGAAAAAGTCTTTGATGCACCGATTCGTGAAAGAGGATTACAATTACGTGGTTTTATCGTAGAAAGTGTTTCTTTAGATGACGAGTCTAGTAAGAAGATTGACAACTACGAATTATCATCAAATTCTATGATGCAACAAGGTACACTGGTTGGTGCCTATGCTAATGCAGTTCAAGATGCAGCAAACAATGAAAACGGAGCAGGACAAGGATTTATGGGTGTCGGAATGATGAATATGGCATCTGGTGGAATGGTTGGTGGAGCAAGTGTAGCACCTTTTCAAAATCAAGCACCAGGACAATCAATGCCATCAATTGACCCATATCAACAACAACCAGCATCAACAAATGGGGCTACAACAGAAGTAGCACAAGCAAAATTCTGTAGTAATTGCGGAAAACCAGTAGAAGGGAATTTCTGCAGTAACTGCGGGACAAAGTTAGGATAAGAAAGGTGAGAGAAAAAATGAAAAAACTAACAAAATTATCAATTGTATTATTTGCAGCATTGCTTGTATTTACAGGATGTGGTAAAGAGGAAGAAGTAAAAACATTACGTTGTACCAAAACAGGAGAAGTTACTACGGGAGTAGAAGCAGATCTTACTTATGAAGTAACTTACAAAGGGGATTATGTAGAGAAAGTTCATACAGTAGAAAAACTAATGAGTGATAGTGATGACTACTTAAATACATACAAGCAGTTAGTAGAAGCCGGGTATGAAGATTATAAAGATGTAAAATACTATGATTATGATGTTAAAGTAAAGGATGGTGTATTAACAAGTACCGTTGATATCGATTACTCAAAAATTGATACAGACAAGATGATTGAAATTGATTCTAACAATGCTGCACTTATTAAAAATGGAAAAGTAAAAATTGATGATATGAGAGCGTTATATAAGCAAGTAGGAGCAGTTTGTGAATAAGATACCATAGGGTATCTTTTTTCTTAAAAGGAGAATATTATGTTAGAAATTAAAAATATATCCAAGTCCTACGGAACTCATTTAGCCGTCGATCAATTATCATTTGAAGTAAAAAAAGGAGAAATCTTTGGACTTCTAGGAGAAAATGGGGCTGGAAAAACAACAACATTTCGAATTATTATGGGTCTATTAGAACCTAATTCAGGGACCGTTACCCTAGATGGAAAGAAAATAGATTATTCAGTAACGGATACGATTGGCTTTGTTACAGAAGAAAGAAGTCTTTTAACCAAACTTACCGTAAAAGATCAATTAGTGTACTATGGAATTTTAAAGGGAATGAGTGAAGAAGTAATATTAAAAAGATTAGATGAATGGTTAGAAAAGTTTGGAATTTCTGAATATAAGAACCGTAAAATAAAGGAATTATCAAAAGGAAATCAACAAAAAATCCAGTTTATCGCAGGAATCATTAATAATCCAAAGCTGCTTATTTTAGATGAACCATTTTCTGGACTTGATCCAATCAATGTAAAAATGTTTCAAGAAGCAATTTTAGAATTAAAAGAAAAAGGATGTTCCATTATTTTTTCTTCTCATCAAATGGAACATATTGAACTTTTCTGCGAGAAATTAGTAATTCTAGTAAAGGGAAAAGTTGTCTTAAGCGGATATTTAAAGGATATAAAGAAAGAGTACCGAAAGAAAAATATTTTTATTCAAGGAGATATTTCTATAGAAAAAATAAAGAAAGTTCCTGGTGTACTAGATGTTATCTCTACAGCAAAAGAATATCAAGTAAAAATAGAGAATGACAAAATTGTTGATTCTGTATTTCAGGCTATTTCTAAAAATAAGATTACAAAATTTGTAGTGGAAGAAGCTAGTTTAAATGAAATCTTTATTGAGAAAGTGGGGGAATCTTATGACAAGTAAGTTTTGGTTTTTAACGAAGCAAAGTTTAAATAAGAAAATAAAAACAAAATGGTTCCTGATTGCCAACATATTACTTGCAGTAGTAATTGTTGGACTTTTGAATATCGATAGTGTGATTAGTTTCTTTGGAGGAGATTTTTCTTCAGATGTAGAAATAGTCTTATTAGATGAAACGAAGCAAACAGAAGATATTTTTAAAAATTCTCTATTACTAGCAGAAGAAAGTTTCGATTTGGAACATGAAATGATTCTAGAATTATTTTCTAAGAGTCAAAAAGAATTAGAAGAAGAATTAAAAGAAAGCAATAAAGTGGGAATTGTGTTAGAAGAGGATGAAGACAATTACTTAAAAGCAAGAATCATTTCTAATGAAAAGATTGATACGATGTCTTACCAAGTTTTAGTACAAGCCTTAAATACTTCAAAAACACAAGTAGCAATGAAAGAGGCAAATATTGCACCAGAGGAATTGCAGAAAATTACATCAAATATTCTAATTGATCGTTTAATCTTAGATGATAATGCAAAATCAGAAGATGAGGCTACAGCGATGATTATGGGAACTGTTTTTCCTACATTAATTCTACCATTCTTTATGCTTGTAATTTTTCTTGTTCAAATGATTGGAACAGAAATTAATGAAGAAAAATCAACAAGAAGTATGGAAATTATTATTTCGAACGTCAGTCCAAAAACACACTTCTTTTCGAAAGTATTGGCTTCCAATGCCTTTGTTTTATTTCAAGGAGTCTTATTAATACTGTATTCTGGAATTGGTCTCTTAATAAAAAATTCGATGCAAGTAGATTCTTCTAGTCAGATTACAGATAGTATTTCCAGTATTTGGGATAGTTTAGGTCAAGCAGGAATCATCGATCGATTACCAATGATTCTTGCAGCAACTCTTATTTTAATGATTCTATCTTTTATTGCATATTCTCTAATCGCAGGAATTTTGGCATCCATGACTGTAAATATGGAAGATTTCCAACAAATTCAAACACCAATTATGATGATTTGTTTACTTGGATACTATCTAGCGATTATGGCAGGAATGTTTGATGGATCGATTTTGATTCGAGTACTTTCCTATGTACCATTCCTTTCCTGTTTATTAGCACCAGCCTTATTGGTAGTAGGAGAAATCGGAGTCATTGATATCGGGGTTTCTATTTTACTTCTTTGTCTCCTTATTTACTTAATGACAAAATATGGGCTAAAGATTTATAAAGTTGGAATTTTAAATTATTCAACAGATAAAATGTGGAAGAGACTTTGGAAAGCTGCTAGGTCTAAGGGATAGTCTATGAATACTTATGAAGCAGGGGATACTATTTTATTTCAGGGTAGTCAGTACCTGGTTATGAAAGTAGTAGAGATGGATTCAAAAAGATATTTAATTCTAGCAAGTAACAAAGAATCTTTTGAATTACTGGTATGTTTGGAAAAACAGGATGAAAATAAAATTTTCTTAGAATTGGTTGATGATGAAAATCTAAGAAAAAAGGTTTTATTTGAGCAGGCATAAATATTTTAAATACGAGATACGAGAATGTTAAGACTTTCGATTATCCGATTTAAGAAGAGGACGTCTTTAATGGAAGACGTCTTTTTCTGTATTTTTAATAAAAAGATTTAAAATGTGTAAGAAGGTGTAAAGAAATAAAAAATTTTAGAAAAGTTTTATATATTTTCTAGTATAATATTAGTGTTTGTATCAAGGAGGTAACATGTTAGAATTAAAAAATATAAAGAAGAGTTATAAGACAGGAGACTTTGTACAACATGCGTTAAAAGGAGTGTCTATTACTTTTCGTAAAAATGAATTTGTAGCGATATTAGGAACTTCAGGCAGTGGTAAAACAACATTACTAAATATCATAGGTGGATTAGATCGTTATGATAGTGGAGATTTAATTATCAATAATAAATCGACCAAGCAATATAAAAATTTAGATTGGGATCGTTATCGTAATAACTGTGTCGGATTTATTTTTCAGAACTATAATCTGATTGGTCATATTAGTATATTAGATAATGTTGAAATGGGAATGACTTTAAGTGGTGTTAGTGCGAAAACTAGAAGAAGAAAAGCCAAGGAGGCACTGAAAAAGGTCGGATTAATTGATCATATTCATAAGAAACCAAATCAGCTATCTGGTGGACAAATGCAGCGTGTTGCGATTGCGAGAGCGCTTGCGAATAACCCAGATATTATCTTGGCAGATGAACCAACTGGGGCACTAGATACACAGACTAGTATTCAAATCATGGAATTAATTAAAGAAATTGCGAAAGATAAGTTAGTTATCATGGTTACGCATAATCCGGATTTAGCGAAAGAGTATGCCACTAGAATTATTGAATTTAAAGATGGAGAAAAAATCAGCGATAGTAGTCCAGTTGCTAAACAAGAAGAAGAATCAAAAGAATTCAAAATTAGAAAAACATCGATGAGTTTTAGAACGGCTCTAAAACTTTCCTTTAATAACATAAGAACAAAAAAGGGAAGAACAATTTTAACGGCTTTTGCTTCTAGTATTGGAATTATTGGAATTGCCTTAATTTTGTCTTTATCTAATGGTTTTAAAGTTGAAATTGATAACTTTGAAAAAACATCCCTCTCTCAAGCACCAATTACGATTACACAACAAGCAATGCAGATGGATCAGGATATGATGGAGAAAGCTTCTAATCCAGGAAAGAAACGAGAAAAATATCCGACAGCAAAAGAAGTATATGTACAAGAAAATCAGTTTGAAGCAATGTTTCATACGAATAAAATTACGAGTGATTTCACAGATTATTTAAAGAAATTAGATACAAAATATATTTCAGGAATCGCATATGAGCGTGGAACGAATTTATTAGTAATCAATAAAGATAGTGAAAATCAATATAATTTAGTGAGCACAATGAATATAGGGGGATCCCCTTGGACTTTACTTCCTACAAACCCTAATATAGGGGAAGATGGTGTCGTAGAGAGCATGTATGATGTTATTGCGGGTGAAATTAAGGAAGATGAACCAGGATTAATTTTACAGGTGGATAGTAAGAACCAAATTTACGATACTGTCTTAGAAACATTAGGTTTAGATAAGAAAGATACTGTATCATTTGATGATATTATGAATCAAGAATTAAAAGTAGTTTTAAATGATGACTATTATCAGCAATCTGGAAATATGTTTTATCCAAGTCAGGATTTAGAAAAGTTATATCATAACGAAAATAGTATTACTGTAAAAGTACAGGCGATTATTCGTGGGAAAGAGGATAAAGAATTAGTAACGAATGGTAGTGGTTTTGCTTATACTAATGCTTTAACTGAATTAGTAGTTGAGAAAAATAAAGAATCAAGAATTGTAAAAGCTCAATTAGAAACAGATTATAATATTTTAACAAATTCTCCTTTTGATGAATCTACAACAAAGGAATTAATGCTTGGATATTTGGGATATGATACCGTTCCTGTTGCCATCTTTATTTATCCAAAAGACTTTGAAACAAAGGATGAAATTATTTCCTATTTAGATCAGTATAATGAAGATAAAAAAGAAGAGGATTCCATTGAATATATGGATATGGCAGAGATGATTTCTTCTTTATCAGGAAATATTATGGATGCGATTACTGTTGTATTAGTAGCATTTTCTTCAATTTCTTTAATCGTATCAAGTATTATGATTGGAATCATTACTTATATTTCTGTACTGGAGAGAACAAAAGAAATAGGAATTTTACGAGCACTTGGAGCTAGAAGTAAGGATATTAAACGTGTATTTAATGCAGAAACATTTATTATTGGATTAACTTCAGGAGCATTGGGAATTGGAATTGCTTATCTTTTAACCATCCCAGCAAATAAAATCATCGAGAATTTATCAGGTCTTGCTAATGTAGCGAAATTGAATATTGTTCATGCAGTTATTTTAGTTGTCATTAGTGTTGGTTTGACGGTTATCGGTGGATATATCCCAGCACGTGTTGCTAGTAAAAAAGATCCAGTAGAAGCACTAAGAACAGAGTAGGAAAATCTTTCTATTCTGTTTTTTTCATGCTATACTAATTTTAGGAGATGGTCGTATGAAAAAAATAGAGGAAATTGATTTTGAAATTTTATGGGAAGGAGCTCCCAATGGATTATGGGATCGTTTTTTAACTTTGATTCATATGAATTTTACAAAATACCAAATTACAAAAGATGAATTAATTGTGATG
Source organism: uncultured Caryophanales bacterium (assembly GCA_947564265.1). Taxonomy (GTDB): domain Bacteria; phylum Bacillota_I; class Bacilli_A; order RF39; family UBA660; genus Alloscybalousia. Next base: position 34,526 of record CANOBK010000011.1, on the reverse strand, counting down.
ACTGGCTTTTTGAAAAGAAAGTCAAATTCCTATGAACTATATACACTAAAAGATCCTGATTTAACAGAGACATTGTGGGAAAGAATGATTGGTGTTGGAACAATTAGTGTTACTGTAGATTCTCATAGTAGTAGTGAACGTGCTGGGATGAAGGTATATCTACGTCACTTAAAAGATGCTACCAAAGTAAGAAAACTTTTAAGGGATGCGATTGAAGATGATGTGAATGAACGAAAGATTACTTACTTTGATCAAGTATAGTAATTCTTTCTTTCGTAGAGTTAAGCTTATATTGATTTAAGCTATATGAAGGGATGTATTATTTTGAACATTGATTATAATAAATGCAAGCAAGTAGTAGAGAAATTGAATGATTTTTTTAGTGATAATAAACAACTTGCGATGATAGGATATCCGCCTAATATAGAATATAAAACAGATGAATATTATATCTATATGTTTTATTCTTGTTTATTAGATTATGGTATGCGTTCTAAATTGTATCATCAGAATTTAATCAATACTTATATGAAATATCCAAAACTATTTAATCCTGATTATGTTAGGACTCTTTCAGAAGAAGACTTAAAAAATATTATCGTTCATAATATTCATCCAAGGTATCCCAATATTGCTACGAAGAAATGGAGAATCTTATCAAAGGGATTGGAAAGGATGAATTTTGAATATTTAAAATCAATTGGGAGTTTTCAGGAACTAAAAAAATTTATCATGGATTTTAAATGTTATGGTCAAAAAACAGGTGGTTTATTAATAAGAATTATATGTGATTCAAAAATCTGTAATTTTGAGGAAGAAATTGAAGCGATTCCAATCGATCGTCACGACATTGAAATTAGTTATTTCACAGGAATGATTGATTCTAAAAATATAAAAGATAAGGACATTTCCAAATTATCGGATGCTTACGTAAAAGCAGGGAAAGAGTTACATATTAATCCAAGTGATATCGATAAATATTTATGGGAATTAGGCAATTCATTTTGTAGTAAGAAAAAATGCGAAGAATGTCCACTGAATCAATGTTTAAAGAAACAAGAACAATTGCTAAATAAAGAAGGATAAAAAATGATAGAAGAGAGTTTAAATAGATTAAGTAAATCAACTTTTAGAAGTAGTTTTCATTTAAGAAATTATATGATTCGTTATATCGATGAAAAGGGAATGGATGTAGTAAGAAGTCATGCAGTTGATTTTGTAAATCAAAAATTAGGTGTATATAATCCTAACAAGGATGGAAAACAAACTCCTATGAAAAATCATCCTGTATTTATTGCGATGCATGCCTGTGCTTGTTGCTGTAGAGGATGTTTAGAAAAATGGTATCATATTCCAAAAGAAAGAGATTTAACACAAGAAGAAAAAGAGTTTATTGTAAATCTTTTAATGACTTGGATTAAAAGAGAATATAAATGAGAGAAATTTTTAAAGCATAAAATTGAGGTGATAAGGGATGAGGGTATATCGTTGTATAACTCTGCAAGAAGTAATTAATAAATATACCAATCAAAAAAATGAAAAGTTTGATAACCCTTCTCTAAATACATATAACTATCAAGAAGGAATCGAATATGTTCATTTTTTTAGATACTATGAATTTGCAAAATATTATTTTGATTTAAATAAAAAGGGTAGTTACGAAAGAGAAAATGACCACTATCTTTTATTTATGACAGCAAATATACCAGAAGAGATTTTAGAAAGAGGAAAAAGTTTTGGATTTTATCATTTAGGATATGAGGAGATTCCTATGCCAGAGTATGCAATTCCCATTCAAGAATTTTCTTCAGAATACATTGTAGATATAACAGACCATCCTATGGGATTTTATGAACGGAAGAGGGAAAAGGAAGAATATAAAAGATATATAGAATTAATTAGAAATTTAAAAAGTTCTGCTATGGAAATGGAACAAATTACAAGTTTACTATTACATGGTGATTTTGAAACGTTATTGGGAATGAAAATTGATATGATGAGTGAGGAGGAAGGAGAAAAAGAGGAAAAAAACTTAATATCAACTATTTTTGTTCCTGATAGCAATGATATTCCTATAAAAGAATTTAATAAAAAATAAGAAAGAGAGAATAATTATGACAAAATACATACCACAGGGGAAAATAGATAATTCCACAGTTCTTGAAATATCTAATGCCTTAAAGGATGGAAAATTAGTTGTTTTTCCAACGGATACTGTCTATGGAATTGGAACGAATGCTTATGATAGAGATGCCTGTGAAAAGATCTATGAAGTGAAAGGTCGACCGAAACAGAAACCTCTTGTCGTTTTGATTTCTAATGGTGCGATGTTAAAACAATTGGTTGATACGATTAGTCCAATAGAACAACAGCTGATGGATACCTTTTGGCCAGGACCTTTGACAATTAAGTTTAAGAGAAAAAAGAACTCCTTGCCTAGCATTGTTTCTGCAGGTGATGACTATGTTAGAATTAGACTTTTAAAAGACGGCCTTACTTTTCAATTACTTGAAGCAGCAAAAGTTCCCATTGTAGCTCCTAGTGCAAATTTATCGGGAAGTCTAACAGGAACAAAAATAGAAAATATAGTACAGGAATTGGGTGGAAAAGTAGACTATATCTTAGATTGTGGTGATATAGAAAGTGATACCGCCTCTACCATCGTAGAAGTAAAAAACGAGAACATTATTCTAATAAGAGAAGGAAGAATAAAAAAGGAAGAACTAGAAAAGATTGCACCTTTAAAAATAGAGTCATAAAAAACCTATTGCTCATGTTTTGAATCATATTTTTATTGAAATTAGAAACTAATTTTGATATAATAGCACGCAGTGATGTGATTATGGAAGAAATTGAAAGAACAAAAGAATTTATTGAGCATTTAGTAGATGCAGAGGAAATGATTTCGGGGGGTATATATGAAATAGATCAAGGATGCCCTGTTGGAATAGCGAGAAAGAAAATTATCGGACTCGAAAAAAACTTCAAAATAACAAAAATAGATCCAAAAGAATTTAGACAAAACCCTTATATCAAAAATATTCAAATTGGTGACTGGATGATTGGCAATATTTATTTAAGCAAAGGTGCTTTCTTTGAAGATGGAAAACTTTATGTATGTGATGCGCGAAAAAGAGACCCTAAATCATTAACAGCAATTTATGAGTATGGATATTTTCCAGAAAATGTAAATTATCCATCTCTTGGAACAATCTTCCCTTATAGCAAATGGATGGGAGTAGAGCCTGGTGAAATAAATACTTTTGCATCTTTTATAGAAGAGGCAAAGGGAAAAGTCCTATTAATGGGATGCGGACTTGGATATGTAGCCTATATGTTATCCCTAAAAGAAGATGTAGAAGAAATAACGATTGTTGAATTGGATCCCAGTATCAAAAAAATGTTTGAAATGTATTTAAAACCTCAAATGAATCATAAAATTAATATTGTTCTTGGAGATGCAATTGAATTTTTAGAAAGAGAAAATCTATCTATGTATCAATATTGTAGTGTGGATATTTGGCATGGAGTAACAGATATGCTTCCATTTTATTTAAAATGCCTATTATTAGAGCAAAGACATCCAAAAACAAAGTTTCATTACTGGTTAGAAGAAGATTTACATAAGGGATTAGAATCTGCTTGGATTCAACTACTAAAACCATATCTCAATAAAGAGGGAATAGAAAGAAAAAAAGGAATATTTATTGATATTTTAAATATGCAAAGCTTAGAAACTGTAGAAGATGTAAAGAAATTTATAACAGCTCCAAAAAGACCTATCATAAAAGAATGGGCACTACAAAATTCAGAACAAGCATATAATCATGAGAATACAGTAGGAGCGCTAATAAAATTATTAAAGTAGGCTTGAAAAAATCTTAAAAAACTAAGATTTTTTTTGTTTATTAAATAATATAAGTTTTCTTTAGAACAAATGGATTTATGGTATAATATATAAAAAAACAAAATATGTTTTTCTGCTCCCAATCAACTGGTTGATTACGACATTGTAATCCCTCCGTAAAAAGTATAATAAAATCAAAAAGGAAGGTGATAATAGTGAAAAAGAAAAATGGAATAATAGTAAATAATGAAAACGAATTGATGGATGTTGAAAATATTTATCAAGATATACGAAATAAGATAATAATAGCACGTGAAAAAATGTTCAAACATATTGATACTACTATGACAGAAGTATATTGGTATGTTGGTAAAGTAACATATGAATTGTCGGAGAATAGTACAAAAGCAAGTTATGGTAAAAAAATAGTGGACGCTTTATCTTCTAAATTAATTAATGAATTTGGAAGTGGCTTTTCTCCTGTTAGTATAAGAAGAATGCGTAGATTTTATGAAATTTATCCAATTTGGTCGGCAGTGCCGACTGAATTGTCTTGGTCTCATTTTCAAGAACTAATTAGAGTAGATAGAGAAGAAGAAAGAAAGTTTTATGAATTAGAGGCAATTAAATCTAATTGGGGATACAGAGAATTAGGAAGGCAAATAAATACTAAACTATATGATAGATATTTAATTTCACCAGATAAAAAAATGATATTAGATGAATCAAAGAAAGGTTTGATTGAAAAACAACCAGAAGAGATTCTAAAATCTCCATATATTTTTGAATTTGCCGGTTTGAAAGAAAATAAGAATTATCTAGAAACAGATTTAGAAAAAGCATTATTATCGCATTTAACAGAGTTTTTGCTTGAACTTGGAAGAGGCTTTTCATTTGTTGCTAGTCAACAAAGAATAAAAATAGGAACTGAATACTATTATCCAGATTTGATATTTTATAATAGATTAGCTAAATGTTTTGTAATAATTGATTTAAAGATAGGTAAATTAACTCATCAAGATATTGGCCAAATGCAGATGTATGTAAACTATTATAAGAAAACACAAATGATAGATGGAGAAAATGAACCTATTGGAATACTATTATGTGCAGATAAAGATGATGCCGTAGTAGAAATGACTTTGGGAGATAACGTAAAAAATGTGTATGCTTCAAAGTATTTAACATATTTGCCAACAAAAGAGGAATTAATTAAGATAATTAAAGATGAAAAAGAATTGTATGAACTAGCAAATGAAGAAATTGATAATAATGAGTAAATATAAAAATCAAAAATTGCACATTTTCATTTCATAAATAGACATAGTATGATGTTTATAAGAAATGTGAGTGTAATTTTACAAATAAATATAATTTAAAAGAATTAGAAGAAAAATTGAATAGATGTAAGAATATGAAACTTGAAGATGTAACTTTAGATGATGTAGATGAAATAAGTCCTATAAAGATAGATAAAAGAAAACCCAATGAGGAAAGAATATTAGATTTTATTGCAAAAGTAAAAAAATTTTATATATTTAAAGTAAATGGGAAATTAGTTAGAATGAGATTTACAGAAAATACTGATTTGACAGCAGATGATTGCTTGACTAGGGTTTTAGAAAATTTATATAGATAATTTGGAGGTATGAGATGAAAAAACTAAGTTTTATTGGTATAGGTGGATCTACCAATATTGAGTTAGGTGGAAATTGTTGTTATTTAAAAGAGGAAGATAATCTTTTAGTTATAGATATGTGTGAGGGAGCGACTGAGAAATTAGAAAAGGCAAGTGCATTTAAAGATATAAAGAATATTTATGTTGCAATTACACATACTCACTTTGATCATGTGGCTGGATTAGGAGTTTTTATTTGGTATTGTAATTTTAATTTAAATATAAGTCCTAAAATAATTTATAGCGATTTTAAATATGTCCATACTTTAAAAAAATTACTAAAACTAACTGGAGTAGATAAAAAACTTGTTAAATTTGTTAGGGAATCATCTTTTAAAATCAATGATTTAAAACTTAATATGCAAAGAACTACTCACACGCCAAAATTACAATGTTTTGGTATAATGTTTCAAGATAAGTTGGGAAAATATTATTATACAGGTGATACAAATGATATTAATTATATAAAGGAATTGTGTGAAGATAAAAATATAAAAACAATATATACAGAAATTGCAACAGAAACATATAACGCTCATATAAAATATGATGATATTATCAATTTAGAAAAGGAAAAATTAATATTAATGCATTTTGATACTGTAGAACTATATAAAAAAGCAATTAGGGATGGTTTTAAAGTAGCTCGCATTGAAGGAAGTGAAGCAAATGAATAATGAAAATCGACAAAATCAGATAAATATAAACTGGTATCCAGGACATATGGCAAAAACTAGGAGGGAAATCGCAGAAAAAATCGCTCTTATTGATATTGTGTATGAGGTGATTGATGCGAGGATGCCTCTTAGCTCTAAAATCATAGATATTGATACTTTAGTTAAGGGAAAACCAAGAATTTTAATTGCTACAAAATATGATCTGTGTGATAGGAAAGAAACAGACCGTATCTTAGAGCATTATAAAGAGCAAGGATATTATGTAGTCCCTGTGGATCTATTAACAGGAAAGAATGTTAATACTATTGTTTCTTTAACAAAGGAATGTATGCAGGAGATGAACGAAAAAAGGAAGGCAAAGGGGATGAAACCACGTTCGATTCGAGCATTAATTGTAGGAAGTCCGAATGTGGGAAAAAGTACTTTAATTAATCGTTTGGTTGGGAAAAAAGCAACCGCGATTGGAAATCGACCAGGAGTTACTAAAAACTTAGGATGGATTCGCATTCATAAAGATATTGAACTGTTAGATTCCCCAGGAATTTTGTGGCCAAAATTGGAAAATCAAAATCAGGCAACAATTCTAGCTTGCTTTTCTGCAATTCGTGAGGAAATCTTAGATGTAAGAGAAATTGCAACTTTTATCTTAAAAATTATGATGAAATACTATCCAGAACAATTACTAAAACGTTATGATTTAGAGACAATCGATTTTTCCGATTTAGAGGATACCCTATCTAAAATTGCTCAAAAAAGAGGAGCACTCGGAAAAGGGGGAACATTTGACTATGAAAAAGTTTATCATCTAATTGTAAGAGATTTTAAAGAAGGGCTCTTTGGACCGATTACCCTAGATCGATTAGAAGACATAGGACAATAGTCTTTTTCTTGTCAAATTTTGTCTTGTTTTCTTGTTTCTTTTTCAAAGAAGGAAAACTTAGAGTATAATAAAAATATAAAAGTAGGTGTTATTATGAGTCAAAATGCATTAAATTTCGATTTAGAAGATGATTTCGCTTTTTTAGACCTAGAAGAAGTGGACCACTTTGTAAAAGAAAGAATCTTGAAAGTAACGAGAGGCGAACTGAATTATACCTTAGAAATTATCCAAGATGGGAAAAGCGTTCAAAAAAAAACAACAAAAGATACAGATTTTATTAAACAAAAATTAGAAGGAATCGAAAATGAAATGAACCTATACTGGCAGGATAAAAACGGTAATATGAATATTCGTTTAAATACAAAAGAAAACCAAACTGAAATTATTCAATTAGTAAATTATGAGAAATATCCAAAAGATATAATCTTTCGTACTATCATTGAAAGGATTAGACAAAAAGAAACGAAACGAACTAAGGTAATAAGTCAAAAACCTGCCTCAGACAAATTATTAAAAAAGGTGAGAAATACAATTTTAGGAACTGCGACTGCCTTAGGTGTAGGTTGTGTGTTATACGTGTTTGGTCTTGATGCAGGAAAAACGGAGATAGAGGAAGTTCCAACTTATCAGGTAGAAATAGAACATGAGGTACAACCAATCAATGAATTGAGTCAAATCGCTTTGGATAAAGTATCAGAAACCTATAATCAATTAGAAGTAGAAAACACAATATCACAAACAATGGAAGCGGATACCATTCAATTATATGATCAGCCTCTTTTACCGATGGATTTAAATATCCATATGTATGAGATGTCTGAAAAATATGAAATTCCCTATCTTTCTTTGATGACGATTGCCCATGTAGAATCTGATGGTAAATTTGATAATCATGCAAAAGTTGGATGTAGTGGAGATGAGGGATTTATGCAAATTAATCCAGCAAACTACCAAGTACTATTTGAAGAACTAGGTTTTACTCCAGATCAAATTAAAAATGATGATAAAGTAAATATTGAATGTGCTGCCTACCTTATACAGGATATTTGTGAGAGAAATGTTAGAAGAAATGGAACCTTAAATATGGATGAAATGTATCGAGAATATAATGGTGGTGGTAACTTTAAACAAATTCCTGCTACTTTAGATTACTTATCAAAAATTAATTTATCGATTGAACAGTGTTATAATGCAAATCATTTGATAGATGTTGAAGTGCCAAGTTTAGGAGCTAGGAAATGAAAGAAACTGTAGATCTTTATCAATTTGAACGTGAATTGTGGAATAATGGAATTCAATATGTAGCAGGAGTTGACGAAGTAGGGAGAGGCCCTTTAATTGGTCCAGTCGTCACAGCATGCGTGATTTTACCAAAGAGCTTTATTTTAGAAGGACTCACTGATTCAAAAAAGCTGACAGAAAAAAAACGGGAACAATTTTATCAATATATTATGGATCATGCCTTAAGTGTTTCCATTGGAATGAAGAGTGCTGAGATAATCGATGAAGTAAATATCTATGAGGCTACCAAGCTTGCCATGTATGAAGCAATTGAAAAATCGTCGATTCAACCAGAACATGTATTAATTGATGCAATGAAATTAGAGAAACTTAAAATGCCAAGTACTTCCATTATTAAGGGAGACGCAAAAAGTATTTCAATTGCTGCAGCTTCTGTCATTGCCAAAGTGACAAGGGACAGAATGATGATTGAACTAGATAAGCAGTATCCAATGTATGGATTCAAAAGTCATAAAGGATATCCCACAAAAAAACATGTGGAAGCAATTCAGAAATATGGTTTAATCGAAGGATATCGAAAAACTTTTAAACCGGTTTCCTTAATTCTAGAAAAAGAAGTTGTTTATAGTGAAAGATAATGATAAAATAAAAACAGGGAGGGTTTTAGTATGGATATGTTAAAATATCATGAAGAGTCTACACGATTAGATATGGAAACCTATGCATTAGTCAGTTATTTTAGGTTATTAAAACAGATAGAATTAGCGAATGAACATGGTTATCCAATTTTTAAATTAATTGGAGGAGAGGACACCTTAAGAGCTTTAGAAATTAAAGCAGATGGAGGTCATTTTGATTGTAGAAAAACAAATCAAGAACTATTTTCTGCTTTACTAGTCAATGTACAACGATTAAAGGGAAAGTGTAACTCACTTCTCATAGAAGAAGCAATTTATAATGGAGAAGTGATTAAAAAATTTATGGTGCCATCTGAAGATTTAAAACAAGAGGATGCACTAACAACATTAACAAGAGCATTGCAAAGCTATCCTATCGATATTGCTGGACCTTTTTTAGCAAAATTAAGTAATGATCTATCTGAAAAAGAAAAGCCAAAGACAATAGGACAAAAGCAAATATAAAATAAATGATAAAGACAGAATAAATTTTTTTCTGTCTTTTTTATATAATAATTTCTGATAGAGAGATAATCAAGAATAGAAAGATTTTTTACTCATACAATTTAATAGGAGGGATGATATGTATCAACCAATACAATTACCTTATAGTTTTTCTTCCTTCGTTCCTAAATTGTCAGAAAAAACTTTAAAAAATCATTATGAAGGGCATTATCTTCGCTATTTAAAACAATTGAATCAAATCTTAGCCAATCAAAATTTTTCCTTTTCTTATCAGGCGCCATCTCTTTATCGAAATATCGATGCGTTTCCAATCATAATTCGTGATGATATTTTATTTCAAACAGGAGGCGTATTAAATCATGAATTATACTTTCAAAGTATTTCTCCAAGTAAAGTAGAGGTTCCAGAACCATTAAAATCAAAACTGACAGAAAAATATGGAGGAATTGGCCAGTTTGAAGACCGACTTTTTTCTTTAGCAGCAGAGCTTCCAGGATCAGGCTATACTTTTTTAGCTGTTAATCCAAGTGGTGACTTGGTATTACTCAATCTAGCAAATCAAGATTCCCCTTATATGTTTGGAATGATACCCATTTTAGCATTTGATGTTTGGGAACATAGTTACTATTTAGATTACTTGAACCATCGAGCAGAATACTTAGAAAATATGATTCCATTTTTAAATTATCAAAATATAAATCAGTTATATAAACAAGCATTGACAGAACAAAAATCTATTTAGAAATTTGTTCTTTTTTTCTGAATTTGAATATTAATTTTTAATAAGTGTTGACATATGACAAGTTGTCATCATATAATGGAAAAGTATGGCGATTTGTCATAAAGAGGTGGTTTATGCCAACGAAAACATTTTTTAATCTGTCATTAGAGAAACAAAAAAAACTGATAGAAGCTGGAGAACGGGAGTTCTCTCGTGTTGACTTTTCCGAGAGTTCCATCAATCGGATTATTCAAGATGCAAAAATTTCAAGAGGAAGCTTCTACATGTATTTTACGGATAAAGAGGACCTGTATTTTTATATTTTGGAAAAATATATAGTGAAACTATATCGGGAGTTATTAAATAAGATAGAAGAGTGCCAGGGAGACTTTATTCAAGCGTTTGAACTGTTACATGAGAAAATCATTGATTCTTGCTTGAAAGAACAGGGAACGACTTTGTTTAAAAATGTATTTCTTAGTTTGCGTTTTTCGACCGAACAAAAAATGAAATTGAAACCGCCAAAAGATGTAATTAGAAAGAATGATCAGGAAATTTTAAGTCATATCGATAAAAATATATACTGTTATCAGGGGGAAGAAGAACTTCTCGATGCTTTTTCCCTTGTTATGCTAATTACGATGAGTTCTGTTGCTTATACATTAATGAATCCAACAGAAAGCAATCGGGAAAAAGAAAACTATCATCGACGACTAGAAATCATTCGATTCGGTGTTTTGAGGAGGGAAAGTAGAGATGCTTAAAGTATTTGGATACTTAAAAAAATCCATTCTACCAATTTTAACAATTATTGGGTTATTAATTGTGATGGCAATTTGTGATTTGACTTTGCCAGATTATACTTCAAGAATTATTAATGTTGGTGTCCAACAAGGCGGAATTGATCAGGTGACGCCGAAAGCAATTTTAGAAGACTCATTAGAAGATATATTGCTTTTTACAACTCCTGAGAATAAAAAGATTGTTTTGGATAGTTACCGTCTCATTAATCAGGGGAATCTAGATTCTAAGGAATATGATAAATTGGTTAAAAAATATCCAGAACTAGAAACTGAGACAATTTATTTACTTCAAGAATTATCAAAAGAGGAAAAAGAAAATTTAGAGGAAATTTTAACACAACCGATGTTAATTTATTACATGGCAACTTCCTCTGAAGAAAGTGAAAAAATAAAGAGTGAGTTAGTGAAATCACTCCCTTTAGAAATGGAAAATCTTTCACTATTAGAGATATTTAAATCCTTACCAGAAGAAAGTTTATCAAAAATGGTAGAGGAGTTTACTTCTCAGTTTGAACAGATTCCAGAATCTATCGCAAGGCAAAGCGCAATTGCGACCGTGAAAGGTGAATATCAAAAATTAGGGATGAATACAAATCAAATTCAAACGAATTATATATTCACATCAGGTGCTAAGATGCTGGGAATTGCCTTATTAAATATGATACTTGCGATTGCAGTAGGTTTCTTTGGGGCTAGAACTGCTGCGAAACTTGCCCGCGATTTAAGAAATGCTGTTTTTCAAAAAACAATGGAATTTGGAACGACAGAATTCAAATCATTTGGAGTAGCTTCTTTAATTACACGTACAACCAATGATATACAACAAGTACAAATGGTAATGGTATTTATGCTTCGTACCTTATTCTACGCACCGATTATTGGAATTGGTGGAGTAATTAAGGCGATGGATGCGAATTCTTCGATGGCTTGGATTATTGCGCTTGCTGTACTGTCTATCATGACATTAATGGTTTTAATGTTTACGTTAGTAATGCCAAAATTTAAGGTTGTACAAAAACTAATTGATCGTTTGAATCAAGTGACTCGAGAGATTCTAAGTGGAATCCCAGTAATTCGTGCGTTCAGTAATCAGAAAAAAGAAGAGAACCGTTTTGATGAAGCAAATAAGAACCTAAGAAAAACAACTTTATTTGTTGACCGTGCAATGACTGTTTTAATGCCTACCATTATGTTTGTTATGAATGCCATTAGTATTTTAATTGTATGGAAAGGTGCTCATGGAATTGATTCCGGTGTAATGCAAGTAGGAGATATGCTTGCCTTCATCCAATATACAATGCAAATTGTTATGGCATTTATCATGGTTTCTATGTTCTCAATTATGTTCCCTAGAGCGAATGTTTCTGCTAATCGTATCGCCGAAGTATTAAAAACGGAACCTGCAGTAAAAGAAGTAGATCATCCTAAATCATTTAGTAAACGTGTTCGTGGACTCGTTGAATTTAAAAACGTAAACTTTCGTTACCCAGATTCCGATGAAGACGTCTTAACGGACATTTCCTTTACCGCAGAGCCTGGCAAAACGACAGCCTTTATTGGTTCTACTGGAAGTGGTAAGAGTACATTAATTAACCTAATTCCAAGATTCTTCGATGTAAGTGGTGGAGAAATCTTAGTAGATGGGGTCAATATTAAAGATGTAAGGCTCCATGAACTACACAATAAAATAGGATTTGTTCCACAAAAGGGAATTCTATTCTCTGGAACCATTGCTTCTAATATTGGATATGGAAAAGAAAATATTACAGAAGAGGAAATTGTTCGTGCCGCACGAATCGCTCAAGCAGAAAGTTTTATTGAAGAAAAGAAGAAAAAGTATGACTCTCCAGTTGCACAAGGAGGAACCAATGTATCTGGTGGTCAAAAGCAAAGATTATCGATTGCAAGAGCAATTGCCAGTGATCCAGAAATCTATATTTTCGATGACAGTTTCTCAGCACTTGACTTTAAAACAGATGCTGAACTTCGAAAAGCCTTAAATAAAGAAACGAAAGATGCAACTGTCTTAATTGTAGCGCAAAGAATTAGTACGATTCTTCATGCAGATCAAATTATTGTTTTAAATGAAGGGAAAGTTGTTGGAAAAGGAACTCATAAACAACTATTAAAATCGTGTGCAATCTATAAAGAAATTGCTTCTAGTCAGTTAACAAAGGAGGAATTAGAAAATGAGTAGTGAAGATAAAAAAACTAAGGCACCTGCTCGTAGACATGGACCTGGGGGCCCTGCTGTTCCTTCAGAAAAAGCAAAAGACTTTAAAGGAACAATGAAGAAACTATTTAAATATTTATCTCAATATAAATTTTTACTATTATTAGTTGTCTTATTTTCAATAGGAAGTGCCATTTTTTCTATCATTGGTCCTAAAATATTAGGAAATGCAACAACTGAAATTTATAATGGATTGATAGGGAGAGTAACAGGAACAAGTGCTGGAATTAATTTTAGTAAAATTTCAGGAATTCTTCTTACGTTACTAGGACTCTATGGAATCAGTATGATATTTTCTTATATTCAAGGTTGGATTATGGCACAGGTTAGTCAAAATGTTACCTATGGTTTAAGAAAACAAATTTCTGAAAAAATTCATAGAATGCCTCTTAAATATTTTGAATCAAAAACAACTGGTGAAATTTTATCTCGTATTACGAACGATGTAGATACGGTGAGTCAAAACTTAGATCAAAGTTTAACACAAGTAATTTCTTCTTTTACTTTGGCAATTGGTGTAATCATCATGATGCTTACAATCAGCCCACTCATGACCTTTGTAACGGTATTAATCGTTCCATTCTCTTTAATTTTTATTATGTTGATTGTTCAAAAAAGTCAAAAATATTTTACGGAACAACAGGAATATTTGGGACATATTAATGGGCAAGTAGAAGAAATTTATGCAGGACATGATGTTGTAAAATTGTTTAATGGGGAAAAGAAAGCGTTAGAAAATTTTCAAAAGACGAATGAGACTCTTTATCATACAGCATGGAAAAGTCAATTTTTATCAACGATGATGCACCCAATTATGACCTTTATTGGAAACCTAGGATATGTAGTCGTATCGATTTTGGGTGGATGGCTTGTGATTCAAAATAAGATTCAAGTAGGGGATATTTTATCTTTTACTCAATATGTTCGTAGTTTCACGCAACCTCTTGCGCAAGCAGCTCAGGTAATGAATTTACTCCAAGCTTTGGCAGCGGCAGCAGAACGTGTCTTTGAATTCTTAGAAGAAGAGGAAGAAGTTCCAAGTGTAGAGCATCCAGCTTCTACAGAAGAAATCAAAGGAAATATCGAATTTGAACATGTAAAATTTGGATACAATGAGAATCAGATGATTATTCACGATTTTAATTCTAAGATTAAATCTGGTATGAAAGTTGCGATTGTAGGACCTACGGGAGCTGGAAAAACAACCATGGTAAAATTATTAATGAGATTTTATGATGTAAATAGCGGTTCTATTAAAATTGATGGAAAAGATTTAAAAGAATTTGATCGTAATGAGCTTCGTGAAGTATTCGGAATGGTTCTTCAAGATACCTGGCTTTATTCAGATACCATTCGTGAAAATATCCGTTATGGAAAACTAGAAGCAACTGATGAAGAAGTTGAAGATGCTGCGATTGCCGCCCATGTAGATCACTTTATTCGTACATTGCCTGATGGTTATAATATGGTAATTAATGAAGAATCAGACAATATTTCCGGTGGTCAAAAACAACTTTTAACGATTGCTCGTGTAATTTTAAATGACCCTAAAATTCTCATTTTAGATGAAGCGACTTCTTCCGTTGATACGAGAACAGAGATCTTAATTCAAGAAGCGATGGATCAACTAATGAAGGGAAGAACAAGCTTTATTATCGCACATCGACTTTCTACAATCCGTAATGCAGATTTAATCCTAGTAATGAAGGATGGGGATATTGTAGAACAGGGAAATCATGAAGAATTACTAAAAAAAGATGGATTTTATGCAACTCTTTACAATTCTCAATTTGAAGAAGCAGAAGAGTAGAAAGAATAGAATTTCAACCGAATTGGTATGGAATTCTTTTCTTTTGTATTGTAAAACAATGGAATCTATATTATAATTTTTATAGTAGAGGAGGAAAAAAATGGGAAAAAGAAGATTGAATAATCAAGGATTTACATTAGTAGAACTTCTATCTGTAGTTGTTATTTTGTCGATTTTGATGGCAATTGCGGTACCAAATATTATTTCAACTCTCGATCGTAATAAAAAAGAAACTTATATTGGTGATGCTAAAAAAATGATTTCTCTAGTTAGAAGTCAAATGGGAAATAGAATCAATAAACCTGGATATGGAGAAATTGTACGAGTTAACTTATCTTGTTTAGATAATCAAGACCTTCCTTCTGATCCAGAAGGTAATCCTTATGATGAAAATGAAACATTTGTAGTTGTTGTTCGTAAAAACGAAGAATTGGTGTATTATGTAAATATGATGGGGAAAAGTAGTAATGGGAATACAAGAGGAATATACTTAACTGATCGTAGTAATTTAGAAAAAGATAATAGAATGACATTAGTAAGAAAGGGTATTGCTGCACCAACGGATGAAGAAATCCGAAATGTTACAGGAGTTTCTGGTACGATTCGAACTTGTGTGAATTAGGAGGGTTTTGTATGAAATATATTACGATTATAACGATTTTACTGGCATATTTTTATACCATTTTTAAGTCTAAAAAAGCCATGCATATGTTACAACAAAATTTATATAATATGAATTGTCGTTATTTGAAATGGATTTTAAAAAATTTAATTTCAGTTTTTGTTTCAATTGATATTTTGGCAGTTGTATGTTTTTCCTTATCTCTTTATTTTAAACAAGAATTATGGTTATATGTAAGTTGTTTGATTTATGTGATAGGAATGTTCTTGATCCATGCAAAAGAGCAAAAAGAAAAATCTCAGATGAAAAAGCCTTTAGTGCTTACTGCTAGAGTAAAAAGATTGATACTTACGACTACAATCCTGTATTTGATTCCAAGTATTCTATGTTATTATTTAAATGAAAAAACATTTGTATTCCTTTTGATTTTAGGAGTTATGGTTTATCTAAACTATTTAATTCTATGGGTTGCTAATATTTTGAATAAACCAATCGAAAAATGTGTATACTACTATTACTATTTTCAGGCTACTAGAAAATTAAAAAAATTATCTCAATTAAAAGTAGTAGGAATTACAGGTAGCTATGGAAAGACAAGTAGTAAAAATATTTTAAGTGATATTTTAAATGTAAAAATGATCGCACATCCAACTCCTAAAAACTTAAACACAGAGTATGGGTTGATGATTACAATTAATAATCACTTAGATAAATTTGATGAAGTATTTATCGCAGAGATGGGAGCTTATAAACGAGGAGAAATTGCTACCTTATGTAAAATGGTCCATCCAAAGTATGGAATTTTAACAACGATTGGAACTGCTCATTTAGAAAGTTTTGGAAGCGAGGAAAATATTCAAAAGACGAAATTTGAATTAATTGAATCGTTACCAAGTGATGGAATTGCCATACTAAATGGGGATGATCCCAAGCAGTTATCTTATAAGATTCAAAGTGATTGTCAAAAGATATGGATTGGAATTGATAATCAGGAAGTAGACTTATATGCAAAAAATATTAGATGCAGTAAAGAGGGAAGTACTTTTGATTGCTATTTTAAAGGAGATAATCAGCCTCATACCTTTACAACAAGGCTTTTAGGAAACCATAATATTTATAATATCTTGGCAGGAATTGCTTTAGCAAAAGAATTTGGAATGAGTATTCAAGAAATCGAAATGGGAGTTCGAAAAGTGAAACCAATTGAACACCGATTAGAAATAAAACCAGTTGGTTCTATTTACATGATTGATGATGCCTATAACTCCAATCCAGTAGGTGCGAAACGTGCAATTGAAGTCTTAGAAATGATGCCTGGAACAAAGGCAGTAGTTACCCCTGGAATGATTGAACTTGGTGCCAAAGAATCTGAGTACAATAAAATCTTTGGAATGCAGATGGCAGATGTTGCAGATTATGTAATATTAATTGGAGAAAAACAGACAAAACCAATTTATGAGGGACTAATAGAAAGTGGATTTAATAAAGAAAAGATTTATATTTTAAATGATGTAAAAGAATCCTTCTCACTTTTAGCATCCCTTAAGGGAAAAGAAGAACTATATGCTTTATACGAAAATGATTTACCAGACAGTTATAATGAAAAGAAATAGTAGCCTTGTGTCAATTGATTTTGAAAAATAGTAGGCTAAATCATCTAGTTTCTTTTATGTTAACACAATGAAATAGAAACTTAAAATTACTGAAGTTTGTCAACTGTTGACAAAAAGTTTTGGAATTGTTGACCGCCGATTTTCGATATTGTATAATAAAAATAATGATAGAGAGAAGGGATTATAAAATGAAATTGCATAATAAAAAAGGTTTTACTTTAATTGAGTTGCTAGCTGTAATTGTAATATTATCTATACTTTTAGCGGTAGCGATTCCAGCTGTTACTGGATATATCAATTCTTCAAAGAAGAGTGGTTATACAGATAATATTCTTCAATACATAAGCGCTGCCAGATATGCAGCTATTTCAGGAGAATTTGAATTGCCAGCAGATCAATATGATGCTACTATTATTCCATTTGATTTGTTAGTAGATAAATTAGACAAGAGTGGAAAAAAGAGTCCCTATGGAGGATCCTTCTTAGAAGGAATTACGGGAAAAAACAATAGTAGAACGGTCGTAAGTTCTTATGTTGTAATTGTTCAAATGGGTAGCAACAGTGATAGACCTGAATATAAATATTATGCAACTGCTGATGATGGACAGTATGTAATTGGTAAAAATTCTCAACAGATGATTATTTCTGAAGAGGAGTTGACTTCTAAATCTGATTATGTAACAAGATATACAGGGAATGCAACGGCAGGTAATGTCAGTTTAACAAGCATGCAAGTAAATACTACAAGATTGATACTAAATACTGCTTCTGGCTCTTCTTCTGAGAAGAATTATGTACCACAAAATCTTTCCATCAGTGGAACTGGAAACATCACCGTTCGTAATATTGCCGAATAAAAATTTGTTGTCAAGGAAAAGAGTGATTTGACTCTTTTTCTTTTTTTCTTTTAGGATTTATGGTATATTGATACTAGGTGATGCTTATGAATCATAGAGGTTTTACATTAATAGAATTACTGGCTACTTTAGTAATCGTTGGTATTTTGCTTAGCCTTGCAATACCAGCAGTAACTGGGTATTTAGGAACTTCGAAAAAAAGATTGTTTATTGATGATGCCATTAATGATCAAAGAATCGTTAGTCAAGATACGATTTTAGAAAAATTCGATTTACCAGTAACAGAGAACGATGTAACAATTATTTCTACAAGTTTGCTTGATAAAGAAAAGGATTCTTTTCGTTCTTCCTTTGGTTTTGATTATGCAGAAAATAAAAGTTATATTGCCATTATTAATCAAGGAACACCAGATGACCCAAAATATGAATATTATGTGGCCTTACAAGATCTTGGAAAAAATGCCTTACCACTTACAAGAGTGGATGAGATTATGGAAGAGGCTTTCCTAAAGAATGCAAAAAATAGAATGGAACTTACGATTCAATCGTTTTGTGGAACAGAAGAGGGAGTTGTGCGTTCTCTTTATACTATTAAAGGTTTAGAAGAAGTACAGAAAAAAAATGAAAACGGGTACTTAGAAAATTGGAATACCACTATCTATAGTAGTAATCAGTGTGGGAGAGTGAGTTAATATGCTTTATATTGGTTCTCATGTTTCTTTTGATAAGAAAGATCAATTATTAAGAAGTACAAAAGAAGCGATTAGTTATGGAGCGAACACCTTTATGTTTTATACAGGAGCTCCTCAAAATACACTGAGATATTCAATCAGTGATGAGAAGACATTAGAGGCACTTCTTTTGATGAAAGAAAATGAAGTTTGCTTTGAACAAGTGGTTGTTCATGCACCTTATATTATCAATTTAGCGAATGCAAATAATTTAGAATTTGGAATTCGTTTTTTAACAGAAGAGTTGGAACGATGTGAACAGTTAGGTGTTCGTAGAATGGTTCTTCATCCTGGAAGTCATGTTGGACAAGGAGTAGAAGAAGGAATTGAAAATATTATTCGTGGACTAAATGCTGTCTTCTTAAATGATCATGGTCATGTGAAAGTGTTATTAGAAACTATGGCAGGAAAGGGAACGGAAATTGGTAGAAACTTAGAGGAATTAAAAAAAATCATCGATGGTGTTACCAATCAAGAAAGAATTGGAGTCTGTATCGATACTTGTCATCTAAATGATGCAGGCTATGATTTATCAGATTTTGATTCATTTTTAAAGAAATTTGATTCTATCATTGGGATTGACAAAATTGGTTGTGTTCATATTAATGATAGTAAAAATGAGCGAGGTGCTCATAAAGATCGACATGAAAATTTAGGATATGGAACACTAGGGTTTGATTTACTTTTAAAAGTAATTGATCATCCGCTATTAGAAAACGTTCCTAAGATTCTAGAAACTCCTTTCATTAATAGAGAATTTGCTCCCTATAAAAAAGAAATTGAAATGATTCGTGAAAAAAAGTGGGAAGATGGTTGGAGAGAAAATCTAGAAAAAGCGAATTAAAAAAGATAAAAAGTTTACATAATATCAAAAAAACCAGTAGATTTTTCTACTGGTTTAAATATTATACTTTTTCTTAGCTTGTTCGTAGAGAGAATACAACTTTTGATAAGTTCCTTCTGAAATATTCTTCTGTAACTTGGAAAAAGTCTCCTGTTTTCCATCGTAAATATCTTCCCAATCTTCCTTTAAAAATTGGTAGAGAACTTTTGCTTCCTGATCTGATGTCCATAATCCATTCATTTTTAAATAGCGGTTAAAATCTTCTTGTTGGATATTTGTAATCCATTGTTTTAATAAATTTTTGTACATATCTTCACCCATTAAAATATATGCAAGTTTTCTTCAAAAAAGTACAGACTATAAATGGTGAACTCTATGAAAAGATATAAAAAAGTAATTGAAAATAGAATTCTTGTTTTAGAAATTTTAGTGGCTTGTTTTTTTGTTATTTTATTTTATTCCCTCTATCATATTATTTACTTACGTAGTGCTTATTATGAGAAGAACTTAAAAAATTTAACGGAAGTGATTGTGGAGGGGGAGAGTGCTCCTAGGGGACGAATTTATGACAGAAACTATAAACTATTAGTAGATAATGTAGCAATTCCCGTAATTTATTATCAAAAAGAAAAGAAGATTACGGCAAAAGAAGAAATTGCTCTTGCCTATGAAATTGGAAAACATTTATCCCTTGATACATCAAAACTTCACATCAGGAATCTAAAAGAATTTTATTTGATTCAATATCCAGAAAAAGGAACAGAAAAAATTACGGAGGAAGAATATCAAAAATTAAAAAGAAGAGAATTAAGTTCTAAAGAAATTGAAGAGTTAAAAATTTCTAGAATTACAGAAGAGGAACTATCCATTTATCAGGAAGAAGATTTAAAAGCGGCTTATCTTTACTATCTAATGAATCAAGGTTATTCTTATCAGGAAAAAATTTTAAAAAACGAGGGAGTTACCGATGAAGAATATTCTTATTTTTCAGAAAACGTTTCTTCTTTTCGGGGAGTTGATACAAAAGTTACATGGCAAAGAAAGTATTTATATGGAGATACGCTTCGTTCTGTTTTAGGAAATATTGGACCAGTAACAAAAGAAAACAAACAAAAGTATTTATCTTTAGGATATCAGTTAACAGATCGAGTGGGTACTAGTAACATAGAGCTTCAGTATGAACACTTATTAAAAGGAACAAAGGCAAAGTATTTAAAAGGAACAGATTCGAGTTTAGAAAAAGTATCGGATGCGATTCGTGGAAACGATATTGTGTTGACAATTGATATTGAACTTCAACAAAAGGTAGATGAGTTAATTGATCAAGAGTTAATTCGAGCCAAAGGGGAGGCAAACACCAAATATTTCGATAAAACATATGCCGTGATTCAACAACCAGGAACAGGGGAAATTTTAGCGATATCAGGAAGAAAATTGGTAGCAACAGAAAATGGATATCAAGGAACTGACATTACTCCTTATGCGTTAACGGATCCTATGGCGCCAGGAAGTGTTGTGAAGGGAGCCTCGATGTTAGTAGGTTACAATACAGGAGTATTAAAAATAGGGGAAGTGATGACGGACGAGTGTATTAAAATTAAATCGATTCCCGCCAAATGTTCTTCTCATCAAGTAGGTCGATTGAATGATATCATTGCTTTAGCCGAGTCATCGAATGTCTATCAGTTTAAAATCGCGATGCGTGTAGGTGGAGCCAATTATTCTTATAATGCGGATATTTCTATTGACCCAGAAGCCTTTACGACTTACCGGAATACATTTGCTCAGTTTGGACTAGGAGTAAAAACGGGGATTGATTTACCAGTAGAAAGTCTAGGCTATATCGGAACCAGTCAAAAGCCAGAATTCTTATTAAACTATGCGATTGGACAGTACGATACTTATACGCCAATTCAATTGTCACAATATATAACAACCATTGCTTCTAGTGGAAATCGGTATCAACCACATCTTTTAAAAGCAGTGTATGAACCAACGGAAGTAGAAGGTCTCGGTGCCCTTGCATATGAAGTGATGCCTGTTCTTCAGAATCGAGTAGATACAAAAGAGGAATATTTAAAAAGAGTACAGGAGGGATTTCGGGCAGTTATGACGATTGGACTTGGAAAAAGAGTCATGGGTGATGCGCCAGATCCTGCTGGAAAAACAGGAACAAGTGAAAGTTTTTTAGATACGAATGGCGATGGAAAGATTGATACGGCGACAGTTAGTAATGCATTTGTTGGTTATGCACCCTTTGATCATCCAGAAATGACAATTACAGTGACATCTCCTGATGTAGAAGATCCAAGTACAGGAATTTCCTTTCATAGTTATGTGAATCGTCGAATTGCAAGAGAGATTTCTAACTACTATTTTAGTAGAAATTTATAGTGAGAGATTTCTCTTTTTTTCATTGCCTTCTTTAATTTTATAAAAAAACTCGGAAAATGCAAAAAAGCTTTTGATTTTTCTTAATTTTTTGATATAATACCTATAGGAAACGAGGAGGGATATTATGGCAAAAGTTGGAAATAGACAGAATAAGACTCTAGTGTGTACAGAATGTAATAATGAAAATTATAGAGTAAGTAAGAATGTTAAGAATACAACTGACAGACTTGAATTAAAGAAATACTGTTCACATTGTCGTAAGCATACGGCACATAAAGAAAAGAAATAGAAAAAAATAGGAGAGTGAATCATTCTCCTATCGTTTTATAAAAGGAGGATTTTAGATGGTTAATGTAAATGATTTAAAAGTAGGAATGACTATTCAAATGGATGGAAATATCTACACAGTATTAGAATTAGGACATGTAAAGCCAGGAAAAGGAGCAGCTTTCGTTACTGCAAAATTAAAAAATTTAAGAACAGGTTCAATCATCGAAGAAAGATTCAATGCAGGAATTAAAATTGAAACTGCCCATATTGAAAGAAGAGATATGCAATATCTTTATGAAATGAACGGCATTTATTATTTCATGAATATGGAAACCTATGATCAAATGGAATTAAACCAATCTTCTTTAGGAGACGATGCAAAGTTCTTAAAAGAAAACTTGATTGTAAGTATTACTTCTTATGAAGGAGAAGTTCTTGGAATGTCTTTACCAGATAAGATTGAATATGTAATTACACATTCAGAACCTGCTGTAAAAGGAAATACAAGTAGTGGAGCCATGAAAGATGCTACTCTTGAAAATGGTATGACAATTAAAGTTCCATTATTTATTGAAGAAGGGGAAACAATTCTTGTAACTTCAAAAGATGGAAAATATTCTTCTAGAGCATAGAAATATGTTCTTTTTTTATGAAAATAAAAAACTACAATTCTGTAGTTTATTCATTCATTAAATTAGAAATAATTGAATTCATAAAAGAATGATCAAGATTAAGATTTTCATGAATCAGACCAATCTCAGGATGAATTCCATCTTGATTATGAAAATCAGAACCAATTGTTACTATTAAATGATGTTCTTTTGCGATTTTATTCCATTTATGAATTTCATTAATTTTGTTATTGCTTCGATCAATATAGATGTAGTTAGATTCGATTCCATCTGCTTTCATTTCTTTCACTAAAGATAAAATTTCCTCTTCGCTTAAATGATCCTCATATTGATAAGCTACTGGGTGAGCTAAAATTGCTTTTCCACCTGCCTTTTTAATGAGTTCAGATGCTTCTTTAGGGGTAATTGTCTCTTTTTTTACATAAGCGGGGCATCCTTCATTCATGATGGTTTCTATAAACTCTCCCATACTCGGAATCTTATTAAAATTTTTTAGAAGGATATCTTTATTTTGTTCATGATTAATTACATCTTTAGCAATATGTGCTTTTGTGACAGCCTCTATTTGATCTAATTCTTCTGTATGTAAAAGATAACCAAGTTTATTTAATTTTTTAGATACATTAAATAAATATTCATGTCTTGCATTTCTTAAAGAAAAAAGTTTTTGCCTTAGTTCCTGATGATGAATATCAAAATTATAACCTAGTACATGAATTCCTGCTTTCTTTGTTTTAGTTGATATTTCAACGGCAGGAATTATTGCTATTTGTTTTTCTTTTGCATATTCTGATAATTCTTCTGTGTAAGCATCAATGGTATCATGGTCTGCAATAGCAATTATTTGAACCCCATTGTTATAAGCAGTATCAATAACCTCCTTAGGAGAGAGCGCACCATCTGAGAAATTGGTATGAATATGTAAATCAATTAATTTTTCCATGAGTGAATCCTTTCTTCAAATCGATCTTTTAATAATGATGTTTTATGTCTTTCTTTCACTGATTTTGGTCCAGTCATAATTAAATAATCATATAATTGTTCTTTAGAATATTGATTAGCCACGAATGATCTAGTTTCAAGTAATAACTTTTCTAATTCTGGATCAAAGTTAAATTCAGTGAAACTGGATAAGAAATCGTGAATAAAATTGTAGGCAACATCATCATATTGCCATACCTTTCGATAAGAAAGAGGGTGAATTGGCAAGTAAGGAATGGTATCAGTTTCGCTTGAAAATTTAAGTATTGCAGGCACTAATTTCAATAATGAGAATAAAGAAGAATATCCAATAATATGAGCATCAATTGGTAATAACTTTTTAGGCATTGTATCATTTTCTAAATCATTTACAATATCTGAGATATCCTCAATTGTTTGAATTGGATTTATATCAGATGGTTGAATATTATTTTCTTCGAATAAAGAAATTAATTCGTCAGCTGCAGCTTGAATATTACATTCATTGCAGACTACCCACATATCAATATCTGGAAGTCGATTGATAATTTTTCTAGGTTTTAAAGAAGGTTCAATTTTTTTACAGGAATTACAAACCTTTTTTAAATCAGGCATTTCATCTCCATTATCTCGTAAACATTCATAGCATGGCCATATGATATGATTACTCTGTTCACCCTCCTGTTTTAGTTGATTATTATACCGAATTTGTTCATGAATTACAGGCAATGTTCCTTTAAAATTTTTTTCTAGTGCATAAAATGGATATCCTGTTCCAAAAGTTCCTTTTGAGTTTAACATACTTGATATCAATGTATTAAATAGTGTAATATTCTTAGCAATATAACGTTTCTTTAACTCTGTATTGCACGTTTCAAACCGATTTGACAATCCCGCTACTTTATTACAAATAAATGTGTTATCCATATTCTTTTATCCCCCATGACGTTACTGATTATATCATAAAATATCAAAAAAAGAAACGGTAATAATAAATTCTTATTGATGCCTTATTTTAATTGATTTCTCTCATCTCTTATGTTATTCTTTTCTTACATGAATAAAAAGTTCATGAGTTAGAACAGGAGAATAGAATGGAAACAAAGAAAGCAAGTTTTATTTACATGAATGGTCTAAATTATACAAAAAGGATCATTACATATCAAGATTATACAAGCGATTTTAGAATTCAAGATGTAACGAGTTTTCACTTTGATGGTACAAATGTTAGTACTAAGTTACAGAATGCAATGATAGAAGAAGCAAGAAAGGGAATGAAAGAAACTCTTACAAAATACAATCAACCAATTTTGTGGGAAAGAACAACGCTTCCATCGGAAGAATTAGAGACTATGATAATTGCAAATCAAGGATTAGTTTTAGATCGTGAAAAGACAGTAGATTCTTCCATTTTGGAAGTTTACAATCAATATGAAAAATGGCATAAACAATCTCTCTCTTTAAAGAAAGAAATTTCTAGAGATGAATATGATTCGTTAATAGAACTTTATCAAAGTCTAATGTGTGATGAGATTGATGATTCAATCGTCAGTTTGTTTTGTGATTCACAACCAGAAGAATTTTACTTAAATATCCTTTCTATTTTGAAAGGAATGGCAGGGGTTGAAGAAAACCAAATATTACAAGAATCTTCTAAGAAAAAAGTAAAATCTTTGTTAGAGGGAATCAATCATCAGCCATATTGGTCACATAGATTCCAACGATTATATAGATAGGAGAAAAAGATGTTTTGGAAAGAAGCAAGTTTTATTTATCTGGACGGACTTAAATATCATGAAAAAAGAATTGTTTATGAAGAATTTTATAAAGATATAGAAATTCAATCAGTTAGTAATATTCAATATAGTGCAGAAAATATTGAGGGTCCCTTACTAAGATCAATGAAAAAAGATATTGGATATCGTTTACGGCAGGTATTTAGGGATCAACCATTTCATATAGAAAGAAGTATTTATGAAAAATCGAATGATACAAGAGAAATTATTATTGTAGGAGAGAATCATTTAGTCGTAAAGAAAGGGAGCTTCTGCGATGAAAAAATTCTTAGAGCCTTTCAAAATTATTATCGATATCACCTAACTAGACTATCAGAGTATGATATTGTCAAAAATGAAATGTATTATCCCTTGATAGAAGCTTATCAGGCAATGATGGATGGAAAAATAGATCCAGAAGTTTTAACAAAGGCCTGTTTTACGATTCCTCCTGATATCTATTTAGAACTTTTACAAGTCTTTCAAGGAATGGCGGGACTAAATCCTTCTTGGCTAGATTTTGAAAAGGGTAAAGAAAAATTAAAAGTATTACTGGAGTATAAGAAATAAATACTCTTTTTTTTGCATAACTTTTTCCTTCACTCATAAGATTTAGTAGAAAAGAGGAGGATGCAATGATAAACAAGCAAAGTTTGTGGTTTTTAACCTTGTTCAGTTTAATTTTAGTTTTAAGTGTATATTATATTACAATGCCAAATGAACTATTACTTACCAACAATGGGAATACAGAGAAGACAAATTCTGAAATTTCATCAGATAAAAAAGAGAATGATACGAAAGTAACAATTCAAGAAAGTGAAACATTAGTGACAATGCGCGTAACACTAGAAGAAGAAAGAGAAAAAGCAATGGCAGAACTAAAAACGACATTGACAAGTGAAATGGCAACTGCAACAGAAAAGAATGATGCCTATGAGCAGATGAAAGTATTAAATGAATTGAAAGCAAAAGAAACTACCATTGAAAGTCAAATTAAATCCAATTTCTCTTTGGATAGTTTTGTTAAAATTGATGGGACAAATGTAAAAGTCGTTGTCGTAAAACAAGATCATGATAGTAATCTAGCAAATCAAATTATGAAAAAGGTTCAAGAAAACTTTTCTGAAAAGGTCTATGTAACTGTCAAATTTGAAAAATAGTTAATAGGCGTTTTTACTATCCCTTTTTTAATTTCTAACATAAACTATTATAGGCCGATATGGATAGAAACGAAGAGGGAGTGAAAAAGTGAGGGATAATCTTTTGACAAAAAGAGAATATGAAGTTTTCTCTTTATTAGTAATGAATAAAAGTACGAAAGAAATTGCACAAGAATTTGGAATTAGTGATAAAACAGTACGAAATCATATTTCGAATGTAATCCAAAAACTTGGAGTCAATGATCGTGCAGGGGCAGTAGTTGAACTACTCCGATTAAAGACCATTTCCTTATCAGAGTAAAGAGACTGAAGAATAAATAGAAATGTTTATTCTTTTTCTTTTTTTAATTTCATAAAATAGATTAGGTGAAGGGTATGCTAAGAAGAAAAGCTTTAAGAAAAATGTTAATTACGACATTTGCGATTTTTACACTGTTTGTCGTTTATTTTATTTCGGGAACGGACTTAATTCAAGAACTTGAAGTCTCGCCAGAAGTAGAATATGTGGCATCTTTAGGAATGGATGATGTTTACCTTTTAGGAAGTAATCATTATTTAGTAAAAACAAATACACTATTAGATGCAGGAAATATCGAAGGGAAAATTGATATTCTTATCAATTATTTAACCATTGATAAAAATACGAAGTTGCCAGTAGGATTATCAGGAATTCTGCCAACTGGTACGAAAGTGCTCGGAATTACGGTAGAAAATGAAACGGTGACGTTGAATTTATCTAAAGAAATATGGAGTGGGAATCAGGAGTTACAGGAGAGACTAATAGAGGGACTAACTTATAGTATTACCTCTTTAGATGGAGTGAGTGGACTAAAACTTCAAGTAGAGGGAATTCCTGTTACTGAACTTCCGTCATCCAAGAAACCAGTTCCAGAGATTTTAACGAAAGATTATGGAATTAATAAAGTATATGATTTAGACTATTCTTCTGGAATTCAAAAGGTAACTACCTATTATCTGAATGAAATTAATCAACAAAACTATTATGTCCCAGTTACGAAATACGTGAACGATTCTCGTGAAAAAATTGATATTATTGTAGAAAATCTATCAAGTAACTTTCTTTATGAAAGTAGTCTCATTTCTTTATTACAGACAGATGTTGAACTTATGAATTATCAAGTAGAAGATGAATTGATGCTATTAAATTTTAACCATAGCTTATTTGATAATGAAAAGATATTAGAAGAAGTAACTTATCAAGTAGCATATTCCATCTTTGATACCTATAATGTACAAGTGGTGTTATTCGAAGTGGATGGGCAAGAATTAGCAAGAATTGAGCGATAATCAAAGTACTAAAAAATAACAAAGAGCAATAGAAAAAGAACAAATTCCTTGACATTTGTTCTTTTTTATGGTAAACTTAAACACGTGTGTGTAAAAGACCTATACATATTAGTGGTGTCCTGGAAGCGATTCGAACGCTTGACCGATGCCTTAGAAGGGCATTGCTCTATCCAGCTGAGCTACCAGGACATTTGGTGTTCACTCAATGAACATCTCCATTATACAAAATAAACAGAATTTTTGTCAAGAACTATTTTATTAAAATACTTTTGATGAGAAATTCTAAAATAACGACAGAAAGGAAGTAGAAATTATGGCTAGTAATCATGCAGTAAAATTTAAACTTTTTGAGGAAAATAATTCGATTAAGATTTCAATTCAAAGAGAAATTGGTGAAAAAGAAGAATCTAACGAGCAGGATGTCCTTGAATATTATGTAGCAAGCGAACCTCAAAATATAGAACGAATTTTAAATACCTTGGTAGATACGGTTAAAACTATTTCCATTGAAGGTCGCGACTTACATATGAATTATCGTAAAAACGATACTTTTGTCATTCAAGGTTATAATCAATTAAAAAGACATCCAGAACTAAGAAGACTTTTTAAGAAGATAGAGAGAAAATTAGACCGTTTAGAAGAGAAGACTCTAAGAAAAGGAATTAGGAAAGACGATAAAAAAATTTCCACTAAAATAAGAAAGAAAATTGGACTTTTCCTTGCAGCAGGAACAGTTCTCATAGCAGGCTTTTTTTCCGTCAAATCACAATTAGAGGACGATTATGAACAAAGTTTTGAGAAAGATGAGAATGGTGAATTTGATACTGGTTTTTTAGAATTAGTAGCTAGTGGTACTGAACTTTCCCTTGATTTCGAATTAGATTTATCGGATAAGGATGAAAAAACTCCTCAGGTAATGGAAGAAGAATTAGAAGAGGAAGAAGTTGAACAAAATGAAGACGAACCTTCTGTAGAAAATGAGAAACAGAAAACAAGTGATACAGAAAACAAAGAAGCAACCGCAGAATCTCGTAGTACTGATGCATCAAATGAGGAAGAAATAGAAGCAGAAATTGAGGCTATGGCACAACAATTAAGTAGTCAAAATGCAACAGAAGAAGAAATTAGAACAGTGGCAGAAATGGCTTTATCAGATGGACAAGCAATCTCTGAAGAAACAGCAGAAAATATTAATTTGGTAATGAATACAAGTAGTACAGGAATCAATTATATTACGGCATATAATCTAACACCAACACAAATAGATACCATCAAAGCAACCATTCAACACGAAGCAGGATTTGATGAAGTAGAAGTGTATGCAGCAATGTCTACTGTGATTAATCGAAGTGAATCTGGAGGTTGGCCTGGAGGAAAGAATCCATACGGAATTATTACAGGATCTGGTCAATTTCAATCATACTATGAAGGTCATTATCAAAAATATTTGAATGGTGGCTATTCAGAAGTTACGAGTCAAATCGTTGATGCTATGTTAACGGGGCAATTGGAACCAATGCATGACTTTGAAAGATTTGCTTCTGGAGAGAGTGCTAAAGGAGTTCAATATACAAAAAATGGAAACCATTATCGTTAAAAGGAAAACGCTACCAAAGGTAGCGCTTTTATTTTACATTCACTGCTTCTTCTAAGTCAGAAAGTATTTGTTCTTTCATTTCATTGGATGATTTTTTCCAAACTAGTTCAAAGAATACTCCCATTCCTGGTAAGGTAATTTCATCATTGTTCTGAATACTTTCTTCAATCGCACTTTTTAGTGTTTCTTTGGTATCTCCTTTAAAATTATTAATAATATGACTTCTGATATCTAAATTCATAAACTCATTCCTTTCACTATTATTTTGAGTAAAAGAATTCCTTTTTATACAAATTTATGTTAAAATAAAAAAGAATTTATGGTGGTGATAAAATGCAGATAGAAATAGACAACATGATGTACGATGTCATTATTACAAAAAAAGTGGGTACAAAGAATACTTATTTTCGAGTAAAAAATGATTTAAAATTATATGTTTCAACAAATGCATTTGTATCAGATCGACAAGTAAAAAAAATGATCGAAGAAAATATAGATTCTATTTCTACGATGTTTGCGAAACAACAAAAAAAGAAAGAAAACAACGAAGGTTTTTATTACTTAGGAAAAAAATATGAAATTGTATCTGTAATAGGAAAAGATATTACTTTAGGAGAACAGAGAGTGTTTGTTGGAAAAAACGCCAATATTGAGAAATGGTATCAAAAACAAGCAAAAGTTTTGTTTCAGGAAAGACTCGATTACTGGTATTCTGTTTTTGATAGAAAGATTCCATACCCTAGTTTGACGATACGGAAAATGACAAGTCGTTGGGGTGTCTGTAATTCGAAATTAAAAAAAGTAACTCTTAATCTAGAACTGATGAAACGAGATATTTCTTGTTTAGACTATGTCATTGTGCATGAATTGAGTCATTTTAAAGAAATGAATCATTCTGATAAGTTTTGGAAAGTAGTGGAAGCAAATTATCCAAATTATAAAAGAGTGCGAAAAATAATGAAAGACTACTAGAAGGGATTCTCATAGGATTTTAAAATATAAGTAAGTAGGTGAAGAGATGCAAATTACAAGTTTAGAAAATGAACGGGTAAAAAAGTATTGTAGGTTAAAAGAAAAGAAATACCGAGATCAGGAAAATCAATTTATCGTAGAGGGAAATCATTTAGTAGAAGAAGCATATCGTGCAGGACTTATTGATGAGGTGATCTTAGAGATAGGAGAAGAGTGTAGTTTTAATGTCCCAATCGTTTTTGTGACAAAAGAAATTATTGCAAAAATTACGACATTAGAATCTCCCCCTACGATTTTGGCACTTTGTCATAAGAAAGAAATGAAAGAATCCTTAGGAAATAAAATCTTAATTTTAGATGAAATACAAGATCCAGGAAATTTAGGAACGATGATTCGTAGTAGTAAAGCCTTTCATATAGATTCCATTGTGTTAGGAGAGGGTTGTGTTGATTTCTATAATCCAAAAGTATTACGTTCTACACAGGGAATGATTTTTCATAGTAATATTGTGACAGCAAAAATTGAGGGATTAATCCCAAAATTAAAGAAAGAAAATATTGTAGTTTATGGAACTAGAGTAGAGTCTGGGATTGATATTCGAACAATCAAAAAAGAGAAAAAAGAAAAATTCGCACTGATTATGGGGAATGAAGGAAATGGTGTTCATCAAGAAATCTTAGAATTATGTGATGAGTACCTTTATATCCCAATGAGTGAAGAAGTAGAAAGTTTAAATGTTGCAATAGCGACTAGTATTTTACTTTATGAATTTGATCGGAGGTAGTATGGAAGAATTTATTTATATTGGAAAAATTGTCAATACCCACGGAATTCGAGGAGAAATTCGACTTCTTTCTGATTTTGATAAAAAAGAAAATGTCTTTGTTCCTAATATGACCCTATATTTAGGAAGGAAGAAAGAACCTGTTACGATTACAAGTTATCGTCACCATAAGAACTTTGAGATGGTTTGTTTAGAGGGTTATCATAATATTAATGATGTCTTACGGTTTAAAGGACTCTATGCGTATGTTTTAAGAGAAGATTTGAATTTAAAGGAGAATGAGCTTCTAGAAGAAGACTATATTGGAATGGAAGCTTGGAAGGAAAATGAATGCTTTGGAATCATTCGTGACATTGAAAATCGGGGAAAAGGAAATAAAATCTTTGTCATTGAAAAAGAGGGAAAACGGATTTTAATTCCTTTCCAAGAAGTTTTTATTGATGAGATTTCCATTTCAGAAAAACGAGTATATTTTAAAGAAGTAGAAGGACTGATTTCATGAAAATTGATATTTTAACTTTATTCCCAGAAATGTTTTCGAAAGTATTTGAAGAATCGATTCTAAAAAGAGCACAAGAAAAAGGAATCGCTGAGATTCGAATTATTAATTTTCGAGAGTATTCCAAAGATCCTCATCAAAAAGTAGATGATACTCCTTATGGAGGAGGGTGTGGAATGGTTCTTACTTGTCAGCCAATATTTGACTGCATTGAAAGTATCCGTACCAAAGATAGTAAAGTTATTATGCTAACACCAGATGGAACTCTTTATAAACAATCTCTTGCGTATTCTCTTTCCAAAGAAAAACATTTGATTTTACTTTGTGGTCATTATGAAGGATTCGATGAGAGAATTCGAAGTATTTGCGATTATGAAATTTCAATTGGAGATTACGTTTTAACAGGAGGAGAGTATCCTGCGATGATTTTAACAGATTCAATTATTAGACTTTTACCGGGAGTAATCGAGGAAGAAAGCCACTTACAAGATAGTTTCAATAATCAATTACTAGATTATCCTAGTTATACAAAACCCAGAGATTTTAGAGGAATGGAGGTCCCAGAAGTTCTAGTTTCTGGGGATCATAAAAAAATTGATGAATTTCGTCATCAAATGAGTTATAATAGAACTATGGAGCGAAGACCAGACTTATTACAAAAATGAGAGGTGAAATCATGATTGATAAAAGATATTTCGTTGTAAAAGGGAAAAACGATTCATCGATTACTTATTTTGAGTATGATAAGATGGAAGGATATGATTTGTCTCCTAAAAAAAATATAAAAATAAAAGATGCAATCAATGTAAACAAAGTAGTAATTATCAATCCTAGTTTGATGCAGAAAGTTGCTAGTAAAAAAATGAATTTAAAATTTAAAAAATTACTAGAATTCATGACCGTAATTTTTGATAATGATGATGATGATAGTACAAGTTCTGATGCTTATCGAGAGGGGTTAAATGAAATTAGTAAATTACGTCTAGAAGCAAAAGTAAAGTATCAACAATATATGGAAGAAGAGGAATATAAGACATTGGAAAAGAAACTTGATATTTTAGAACAAGAACTAAAATCAAGAATTTATTATTTAGAACAATATTATTATCAAAGACAAATGGAAGCACAGTATGAAAATCAAGAAGAAAATTCGATTGGTAGAAGGAGTAGATAAATAAAAATAAAGTGGTCTCTAGTAAAAAAACTAGAGATTTTTTATGCTAAAATTCGACAAGTTTTGTGGATCCAAAATGGTATAAAAACAGTATCAAGAATCCCTCACTCAGTAGGTTAATTCAAGCAGAATCTCGGGTTGACAAAAAAGCCTGGGGGGAGCATATGGAACATATACCCAAAGAAGTAATGGTATAAATAAAAATAGTATAGAATATATTAATTTTTTTGTAAATAAAGTGTTTTATCAAGAAATGGAATACAATGTATATACATTACACCCCTTTTTGGCAAGTGCCAAAACAGTTTTCGCACAAAAAAAACGAAGGATTTTTCTTATAAAATAAGGGGCTTTGTTTTTTGTTGGTGCAAATCTCATATCCTGTTGTATTTAAAATCTAAACTTTCTATCAAAAAATACATTTAAATTTACAAAATACTAGAAGTATCTATCCCTTATACCATGAAATTGACAAGAGAACTATTTTATTGTAGAATAACAATCATTATTGAAAGGGGAATTATAATGAATAATTATGATATAAGCTTAAAGGATAAATTAGAAATAGGTATTATTGATTTAAAAATTGGCTTAAAGTATAAACTGAAAAAATTTGCAGTAGAATTATCTTTAAAAAATTTATCTACAGAGGAAACAAATAAAATAATGGAATGTGTAAATCAAGCAGTTTCCTTTTGGGTATCTCCAATAATTGAGCATTGCCCAGATATAAAAGATGAAAAAAGAAAAAAGGAAAGATTAGTTGAAATAGATAGATTTAAAAACTATTTAACATTAAATATATTATATCAGTTAGTTGTGAAAAAAGAAGAATATGTCTATATTCATAAGAGTTGGGATGCTCTTGAAAATCTTGCGGAAAGTGTAAGAGATTCTGAAATATCAGATCTATATATGCCAGTAAAAACTCATATGTATGTATATAGAGATAAAGTTAAATTAGATGATGAATTATATTATGATTCAGCACAAAATGATGCAGAAAATTCAAATAGTATGAATTCAAATGGAAATAAGACTAAATTAAAAAGTATTAATGAATATATGAATTTATTTTTAAATAATAAGTAAAATAATAATCCTATTTTACAAAGAAAAAGTTGGTCATTACAGATTTTAAAAATCCGTAATAAAATTATCGCAGAAATGCGATTTTTGTTTGCTTTAATTTTACTGGCAATTATTTATATTTCGTTTTGGGTATAAGTACCATTCTAGGGGGTATAATTGGATTATAGATAGGATAGGAGCCGTAACTTATGAGAGAAAAATTAAAAAAA
>CANOBK010000010.1 GCA_947564265.1 uncultured Caryophanales bacterium | reverse complement strand
CACCAACACCGACACCAACACCGACACCAACACCAACACCAACACCGACTCCAAAGGTAACACCAAATAATACTTCCCAAAATATTAAAAAATATATTATTCAATACTATTATGATGGTACAATTGATCAAACAGAAACGATAACTTCTCAAAAGAAAATTGGTTCTATCATTGATTCTTATAAGGACAAAACCAAAGAGAATTACGTCTTAGAAAAAACTGATAACTATCCATTAACAGTTGGAGAGAACGAGGAAGAAAATATTATCAAAATCTACTATGTAAAAGAAGAAAAGACAATGATATCAGAAAACAATACTAGTATAGAGAAAGAAAAAAATAATAATCAACTTACTCTCATCGCTCTTGTCTGTGACTTTTTACTCCTTTTACTAGTCATTATCTTAATCATTCGATTACTAAGAAATCGTCAACAAAATATTCATCTATAAAAAATAAAAAAACGTACAAGCTATTGATAACTTGTATGTTTTTTTTATTTTGCATTAGGTACAACCGTAATACTTCTAGCGATATCAACTAATTCATCCTGGCTCATAACATCAGAAACAATATAATAGTCGATTCCATTACTACTCCAAGAAATAGAACTATCTGTTAATGCTCCTACTGTATCAACTAAAAGATATGGTTCTCCATAAGTTGGAATAATTGAGAATTCCTCTTCAATACTAGATGTTTCCTCGACTAATAAGAATGGTTTTTCTCCATCAAAAGTCATAATAATTCGCTCTCCACCTGTTTTTGCAACCTTTTCCTCATTTGTTAACACTGTACCTGTTGGAATATAAAGTGGATAAATAATATCATCGATACTACTTGCTTGTGTATTAGGTGTTGTTGTGGCACCTGGAGTTGGTGATGGACTTGGAGTTGTTGTTGGATTCTGACTGGCATTTGGTGTTTGTGCATCAGTCGTTGGTGTTGGTGTCGGTGTTGGAACACTTTCTGTCATGATTTGATTAATATCGAATTTACTACTATCAATGGTTGGATTTAAATCAATTTTAGTAAACGTCATTTTCATCTGCTCTGTACCTTGTTCATCTACTACCTTTACCTCTTTTAAATTCAAATCACGATCTAATGTTACAACCTGATTTACTAACTTTCTATTATTTGGATAATTCACTGTTGACTCGATAACATACTTTTCTTCATCTTCTGTAATGGTTCTATTATCATCATCTAAAATATCTTCTAAAATTGATTGAATTAAATATACTTGCGAATTATTATATGGCCATTCACTTTGAAATTTAAAACTTTTATTTAAAGAAGGCGTTAGAACATAAACTTCATTTTCATTCTTTAAAATAATTTGTTCATGATTATTTGCTTTATTCATTAAACTTACATTAAATTTATCTTTTTTCTGATAAGATACGTTTACCTCATATTGATAAACATCCTCATTATTTAAAATTTCTAAATTCCCTTCTAACTGATAAGATTTTAAATCTCCATATTTTTTTTGAAAATCTTTTAAAACATTTTTTTCACTGTTTCCAAAACATCCTGTTAAAAAAAAGCAAATTCCTGTTAATAATATTAAGATTTTCTTTTTCACTTTCTTCACCTCAACTTATCTTTCATTTCATTATATGAAAAAAAAAGACCTATATTCATGAATAATTTTTTTGTTTTTGTCTATTCTAATACTAGAAATTAATAAAGGAGGAAGAAAATGAAAACATTACAAAAAGTATGCTTAGTATTTACAATCATTGGTGCACTTAACTGGGGTTTAATTGGTCTTTTTGACTTTAACTTAGTTGAAACCATGTTTGGAGCCGATAATGTAATTACTCGAATTGTTTACGTATTAGTTGGAATTGCTGGTATTATTAATATCAGTTTATTATTCGAAGACTGGGATGATTAAAATTTTCCTTTCTTCTTTAGAAACGAAAAAAGCCACTTTATGAAAAAGTGACTTTCTTTTATTTATCTGCATAAATTCTAACACGTACACGTTTTGTTTTAGCTTCATAACTTAACCTTACGTCTGGTCCAGTAACTTCTAGTTCGACATCGTACTCACCTTCTGTATAGTTTTTAAGGTTAACTGTTGCGACAATAGAACTTTCATCCAAGGTTGAAATAACATCAGTACTTCCTTTAACAACAACTGTAACCCTACTATCTGCTTCTGATACTGCTTGTACCTTGAGTCCAGAACCTAGATTAATTGGTGTAATTCCAATTCCTTCTACTTCTCTTGTGACAACCTCATCTAGTACTACTTTAATAGTAACCGTATTAGAACTAATATCTCGAACTCCAGATGGTTTCTTTAGATTAATATTATAATCTTTACTTTCTGTAAGACCTGCTACATCAATTTCAACTGGAAGTTTTGTAATAGAATCCAATACTTTTTGATCTCCATATAAAGTAACTTTTGGAATAGAAGCCGTAATTTCTTTAATTGACTTTCCAAATGCCAAATCACCAACTGGAGTAATTTCTAATTCAACTTCCTTACTTGGAGAAGCGATTTTAAGCGTAGCTTCAACTGTTTCTGGTACAATTTCTACATCTACTGGTTGACCTTTCGAGTCATAAGCAATTAATGGAATATCTGATAACGTAATATTTCCGGCCTTAATGTTACCAATATTGTCAATATCAATTAAAGCCTTTACTGTAGCAACTTCTTTCAATTTATATTCTGCGCCCTTAATAATTACATCATTTCTACTCAAATCTACATTATCGATTGATAATTTTTTATCCAAATGGTCTTGATGTAAAATGTCATAATTCAATTCCCTTGTTTCTGGAACTTTTTCATAAATCATAATAGTCGCAGTCGATGGATCAATTTTATAGTTAATTGATGATAGGCTTTGATTATATTTTAAACTTACTTTATGACTTCCTGGCTTTAATCCTGTTAAGTCGATAGATACTTCATTACTTGGATATTGTCTAGCAATATATAATTGAGATTTAGAACCAATTAATGTGATATCCGCAGTTGTTGGCAATCCCTCAATCACATAAGCTTCTGCATTGTATTCCGCAATTACTGGACGATTATATAACACTTCTGCCTGTTTGTTAATAATTGTATTTGAATTTTGATCTACTACGAAAAAAATAGCAAAAGCAAAAATTAACGATAAAATAATTAATGTTTGTTTTTTATTTAAAAATTTTTCTAATTCTCTTCCGTTATTCTTTGTAAAATCGGTAAATGATAAAATTCCTTTTGTAATTGGAGTAATTAGCCACTTATCGAAGAATAATAGAATTCTTTTTATGATATTACTTATTTTCTTCATAAATCTCTTCCTCATCTAATTCATCTAGCATTTCATCTTCTTGTTTTGGTCTTAGTTCATCAATTAACATCATTCTTACATCATCTAAGGATAAGTTATAGAACAACTCTCCCTTGACAGCGATTGACATTCTTCCTGTTTCTTCACTTACCACAACACTGATAGCATCACTCTCTTCTGCAATTCCAAGAGCTGCTCTATGACGAGTTCCAAACTTTTTACTTACCTTAGAACTACTGCTAGTTGGAAATACAGCGCCCGCACAACTAATTCGATCTCCCTGAATTACAACCCCACCATCATGTAATGGGTTATTTGGAAAGAAGATAGAAATCAATAAATCACTTGATAAATCTGCATAAACCTTTTTAGCTTTATCAATATAAGTTGCTAAACTGGTGTCTCTTTCTAATACAATTAATGCACCAATTCTTGCTTTTCTTAAATAATCAACTGCCTGTACAATTTCGTAAACAAGCCGTTCTCTTTCATCTACTGTTAATACCTTGTGTCTTCCTAAAAGTTGTGTTCTTCCAAGCTGTTCTAGTACGTTTCTAATTTCTGGTTGAAAGATAATAATTAATGCTAGTGGTCCCCACATCATAATATATTCTAACAATAATCCAATTGTCGTTAATCCTAATAGATCACTTACTACTTTTAAAATTAAAATTAGAGCTACCCCTTTAAACAGTAGGGTAAGTTTTACATTGTTTCGTATATTCTTTAGTACGTAATAAATAATTAACCAAACTAAAGAAACATCTAAAATCTTTTTTACAATTACTAGTATATTATCTAAAGTCATACTTATTTGCCTCCATTAACTTCCTTATTATATCAAAAAAGAATATCAATCGTAAAGTCCATAGAATTTCCCTATTCCTTATTTACCTTTACATCTTTCGTTGAACCAAAATCAATCACAGGTGTTTGTACTTTTTTATTATTGGGAGATTGGTCTTCTTTTGTATCTACTACTTCCTTTACATGAACATCAGAACTATTAATTGCTAATACTTCTTGCTTTTCTTCTGTTGCAGTAATCTCTACTTGAGGAATTGGTTCTACTGATTGAGCTTGTTCTTTATTAAAATTAAGTTCTAATACCTCAGTCTTCTCTAAATTTTCTTGTTTATTTTCTGGAGGAAGAGACATAATATCTAAAACTTCTGTTTTTTCTAAATCCTTTTCTGTCTTTGTCTGTGGCATCGATACAATTTCTAAGACTTCCGTCTTTTCCAAATTAGTAGGATTATTTTCGACTGGTTTTTCTGGAGTACTTGATGGATTAGAAGAAATTACTAAGGTACCTACCTTTTCTGGCTTCAAAGAATTAACTGATTTTACAGTCACTTCCTCTTCCCCATTTTTCTTTAATCGCTCCATAATAAATCCAATAATTCCCATAATTGCTATTATCGATACAATTACCACAATGATATAGACAGGTCCATCAAGGATATCCCTGAAAAAATGTATCATCACGCCACCTCTTATTCTATTAAGATTATATCATAAGTTAGTCAAGGGTGGTAGAAAATATTTTTGTTTTCTTAGAATCATAAAAAAAGAAAGAAGTTTCTCTTTCCGTATTTATTTTTGTTTCATTTTTACTACAACATATTCTGCACACTTAGAAGTTCGAAATGGATAGTTCCAGCCTCCCATTCCAGAAGAGACTAATAATGTATATCCCTGAGACTGATATTTTCCATAAGTAATAGAATAAACATCTGTAAGATCCATCAGTAATCCCAGAGGCCAAATTTGTCCTGCATGTGTATGTCCACTCAGTTGTAAATCAATTCCAATATTCTCTGCCTCATAAAGATCTAGTGGTTGATGATCTAGTAAAATAACGAGTTTGTTAAAGTCTAAGTTTTCTGTTAATTGTCCTAAATCTTCCCTTTTTCCTAAAGAAAAATCTTTTCTCCCTACTAAATAAAAGTCCGAATTAATTTCCATTACTTCATCCAGTAATAAATGAATTCTATTTTTCCGTAATTCCTCTAACATCTCTTCTTCTGTATACTTTTTATCTCTTGCATAATAATTAGGATCATGATTTCCTAAAATATAATAGATTCCATACTTAGAATTTAAACTCCCTAATTGTTTAGAAGCGAATTTCATTTCTTTTTTTGTTGTATTCTCATCAAAAATATCTCCTGTTAGTACAATTAAATCAGGATTTACACGATTAATCTTTTCTAATTCATCAGTAAGATTCCTTTCGTTTAAGGTAACTCCAAAATGTAAATCACTAATCTGCACAATTGTTAACTCACCATTCGGAATTTGTTTATTTGTTTCAATTAGATAAGTAGTTTGTCTAATTTCATGAGCATTCCAATAGCCATAACCAGTAAGTAAAATGGTAAGGAGAAGAATAAAAGTTCCATTTTGATACCACTTGTTGATCAATTTTATTTTTTTCTTAACAAATAATCCTACTACCCAATAAAAACCATCTAATAAAAGCGCACTCGTTAAGAGAAAAACACAAATAATAGAAACGGTTGTAGTGAGACTTACCATCGTAAGAAGAAAAATAGCAGTTAAAAGAATCGTTCTTCTCTTAGAATCCTTTTGATAATACTTTAACAATCTTCCCATTCTATAATAAACGTAATAAATGAATAGAGGTACGAAAAAAGCACCCAAAATTAAAGCTCGAATTAAATTCATTTTAACATCTCCGCTTTCTATTTTCTTATTTATAATACCACTATTTAAAAATTTCTAATCATTTTTATTATTTATTTTCTGATATTTTTGTACAATTTCTTTTTGATAATAGTCAAGCCTTCCCTCTGGTAGAATCAACGTTCTTTCGATTCCTAAATAATCAACAAACTCTGGATTATGGGAAACTAGAATCATGGTTCCTGGAAAGCTTCTTAAATTTTTCGCAATAATTTTTTGTGTTTCTGGATCTAGATGATTGGTAGGCTCATCTAAAATTAAAAGGTTGGCCTTTTGTAGTGTCAGCTTCGCAAGAGCTAATCGAGAACGTTCCCCGGGAGATAAAACAGAAGCTTTTTTATATAATTCATCCCCCTGAAATAAAAATTTTCCAAGCACTCCTCTCGCTTCTCTCTCGGTTAAATCAAACTCTTCTAAGTTTTCTAGTAAATTTTTTTCTAAATCAAGAAGTTCATGTTCTTGGGCATAATACCCAATATCTGTTTTAGGTCCTAAAACAATAGTTCCAGAATCAGGAATTAAATATCCTATAATCAGTTTTAGCAAAGTACTCTTTCCTGCTCCATTTTCTCCAACAATTAAGAATTTTTCCCCTCTTGGAATTTCCAAATTAATTTTATAAAGTAGATTTCTTTTTGCCGATTTATCATATTTAAAACAAAGATTTTCAATTTTTAAAGGAAAGGCAGTACTTTCTCTACCTTGATGAAGATTAATACTAGCTGTTTTCTGTTTCTTTTCTATTACTACAGCATTTTTTTCTAAACGAGCTAATTTCTTTTGACGGTCTTTTGCAATTTTTGCCTTTTTTTCATTCCCATGAATGTATTTATCAATAATTCTTTGAAGATGTTCTCTTTCTTTCTGTTGCATAGAGGCTTCCTTTTCCAACCGAAGTTCCCTTTCCTTCCGAATGCGTTCAAACTGTTCAAAATTCCCTAGAAATAATTCCATCTGATGAGTTCTTTTATCTAAATAAAGAATATGAGAAACAACTTGATCCAAGAAAGAAACATCGTGAGAAATAACTAGAACACTCCCTACATAATTTTTTAAATACTCTATCACAAAATCTTTTGTTGACTGATCCAAGTGATTCGTAGGCTCATCTAATAAAATCATTTCCGGTTTTGAATAAAGTAAGCGAATAAAAGCAATCTTTGATTTTTGTCCTCCTGAAAGCTTCGATAAAGGTAGATCTAATAAACTATCTTCTACCTGCATCCCTGAAATTAATTTTAACAACTCTTCTTCTGCACGATACGGTTCATAATACTCTAATTCACCTTGAAGAGATTCTACCTTTTTTAAAAGGCGATTCACTTCTTTAGAATCTTCTATTCCAGACATTTCTTCATATAATTTTGTAATTTGTCTTTCTAATTTTTGAATCGGTCTTCCTGTTAATAAATAATCAAATACAGATAATTCAATTTCTGGTATTTCATCCGTAATTACTTGAGGAAGCCAGGAAATTCTTGTTTTTTTAGAAAATGTAATTGATCCATGATCTGGTTCTATTTGTTTTAATAGAAGTCGAAAAAGTGTGGTTTTCCCTACACCATTAGCTCCAACAATTCCTATTTTCTTTCCTTCTGGTAATTGAATAGTTACCTCTTCAAAAATAGTTTCTATTCCAAAAGAAAGACTTAAGTTTTTAATATTCATAGTAGTCACTCACTTTTCGTAATCATTTTATCAAAATTCGTTTTATCCTACAACCTAGTTTTTTTGAAAAAAAGGATAGTCAAACGAATAAAAATATGTTACTATAAATAAGAAAAAAGTTTTGCCGACTTAGCACAGTTGGTAGTGCAACGCACTCGTAACGCGTAGGTCGCTGGTTCAAATCCGGCAGTCGGCACCAGATTGATACCAAACTCGAACTTTTTCGAGTATAAGCAAAACGACTTGTCAAAAAGTCGTTTTTATGTTATTATGAATATGTCAAGGAAACTTGCATAAAATAAAAATGGAACATTCAATATGCCAGTGTTGAGTGTTGCCGAATAAATTGGTACCACCTAAATCATTGGATGAGTTAGGTGGATTTCTTTTATATTAGAGTTATAAATAACAATAATAGTAAAAGGAAGATAATAATTACTAAAGCAAAGATTAGTAAATCTTTCTTGTTCATTGTATCGCCTCCCTTCCTTCATGAAGTTTGGCTCCACCCAACTTATTAAATGTTCCTGTATAAATAATAACAAACATACATTTATAAAACAATGATTTTATACTAAATTATGGCAATTTAGTAAACACACTTGAATATTGACAAACCAATATACATAAGGAGGTAGTACTATTAAAATATTAATTGTTACAGATATAGACAATCCTGGGTTGAAAGAAGATTGTTTTATAGCTAAATCCTTTATTAAGGATGGACATCATGTTACGGTTACTAGACAAGATTATGATGAAAGTCTAGACACTCTATTTGATGTAATCATTTTAAGAAATATATGGCATCTGAACAACGAAGAGTTTTTACAACATAAAGAAAATATGAGTAATTTAAGAAAAAGACTTAAAGATAAGAATATACCAACAATAAATTTATTTAGTAGTTTTGATAACTTGGGCAAATTATATCTTAAAGATTTGTACAACCAAGGATATCCAGTTATACCTACAGAGACAGACATAACTTCTTTTAGCAATTATAGCGAAAATGATATTTTTTTAATAAAGCCAATAAATGGATATGATGGTTTTGGAATTAAAAAGCAAATGAAAAAAGAAATAATGGAAGATAAAACCTGTATTATACAACCAAAAATTAATTTTACTAAAGAAGTAGAATTTTATTTTCTTAATAGAGAATTTCAATATGTTTTGGAATTTGCCCCAAGCAAAAAACCAATCTATCCTACACCTAGCTTGTATGATTATACTGATGAAGAATTAAAAATTGCACAAAGTTTTGCTAATTTATGTTCAGATGACTTTGTTGGCGTTCAAAGAATTGACTTTTTAAAAACTTTAGATGATAAACTTTTGTTATTAGAAATTGGAGACTCTTCTCCTTATTTAAATCTAAATTCATTAGATGATAAAACAAGAGAAAAATTTTTAACTAATTACAAAAAAATGGTATACGAGTATGTAAAAAATTGTTTTAAAAGTTGTTGAACGTCCTTTCTTAGGGCACCATTGACAAATCTGTTCGAACTATTCGAACTTTGATATAGAGGACTTGTCAAAAGTCTTTTTTTATGGTATTATGAATATGTCAAGGAAACTTGCATAAAATAAAAAAAGAGGAACATTCGATTCTGCAAGTGAATGTCACCTCTATTAAAAGATTCTGACACTCTATCAATGCTGAAGAGTGTCTATTTTTTTATAACTAATACCAATAAGGTAAGAAGTGATAAAATGATACAGATGTATCTGCAAAGTTTAATTACATAAACTCGTTTCTTCATCAATATCCACCTCCTTCCTTTTTCAAGATTGGAGGATGACACTCACATCAAATATTCCTAGTCAAATTATACTTTATATATACACATAAAACAATCAAACAAATATAATTTATATAAATAATTTTATAAATGTGAAATCTCCGCAGGTTATTTTGTTAGTATGACAAAATTCCTAGAGGTTAAATATTTTGTCAAGACAAAATGTAATAATAAAATATATATAAAAGTATTTTATTTTGTTATAATATCATTAAGGAAAGGATGAAATTATGCAAAGTTTATTTATTATTCATAGTTTTAATGGTAACACAAAGAATTCATTTGGACCATACTTAGTAAAAGAATGTACATCTTTAGGATTAAA
The DNA here is from genome assembly GCA_947564265.1 of uncultured Caryophanales bacterium. Classification (GTDB taxonomy): domain Bacteria; phylum Bacillota_I; class Bacilli_A; order RF39; family UBA660; genus Alloscybalousia. Next base: position 47,480 of record CANOBK010000010.1, on the reverse strand, counting down.
TGTGATATTTCCAGATTTTCCAACAGGTGAGAATGCAAATTACCATGAGTGGAGGAAAATATTGGATCAATATTTATTAAATGGAACGTTGAATAGTGATTCTATTATAATTGCCCATAGTCTAGGGGCACACTTTATTCCAAAATACATTGCTGAAAAAAATGTTAAAATTAAAGTATATATAAGTTGCGCAGGATTTATAAATAAGACTCATAAAGAAAATACTTTTGATAAGATAATGGATGAGTTTCTTCCAACGGAATTACAAATTGAAAAAGACATTTTACTAATGAAATATAGGTATGCTATTTATAGTGATAATGATCCTATAAGTTCTTTAAAAGAGTTAGAATACTATGCTGATAAATTTAATGCGGAAAAAATATTTATTCCAAATATAGGCCATTTAGGACCAAAATCAGGAATTAAAGAATTGCCAGAAGCTCTAGAAATTATAAAGAAACATATATTAAAGTAAAAAGTTGTGGATAACTACCCCAACGGCACCAGATAGATACCAAACTCGAACTTTGAAATTATTTATGAGTTCGAGTTTTCTTATACATTAAATTTTGCTATAATTTAAAATAGAAAAAAGAGAAAAGGAGGTACTTATGAACACTGAAATAGAATTAGAGCACATTGAAGAATTTCAAAGACAATATGTCAAAAATGAGAAAAATAAAAAGATAGAAGAAAGAATCAAAGAATTGGGAATTAAGAAAGCAAGTATTGATGAAACGCAAAAAGAGGCATTCCAATTTGAATTTAATATTGAAGTACCAGAGACAAAAATCTATAATCAATTAGGAAGTCACCAGTGTAATACTTATGCATTTTTAAGAGTTGTGAAAGATATTTTACGTAAAAATACAAAATTAAATGTAGAGAAACTAGATTTTTCTTCCAATTATATTAATTTTTTTGATAAATTAGAAAAAGCAAATATTCTATATAATAGTTTTATTGATTGTCCCAATCTATCCTTAGAAAAAATCAATCATAATACTAATAGATATATTGGTAGTTTTGGTACATTTCATTTTTGTAGAGAAATTGTAAATAAATATGGGCTTCTTCCAAAAAAAGATATGGAAGAAGTAAATAAGAATTATAATGACTCCCTAACAATAGAACTATTAAGAGCTAAAATTAAATGTGATGCCATATCACTCATAGGATTACCCAAAGAAGAGAGACAAAAAAAGAAAGAGAACCTAATGTATGAAGTATACCAATTTTTATCAAAAATATATGGCAATCCACCTACTAGTTTTGAATTTCAAGGTACTAGAACTACCCCACTTCAATTTAAAAAACAATATTTAGAAGACGCTTTAGAAGAATATATAACAGTAACCTCTTTCTCAAAAGAAACCTTATTTAGTAGTTATTCTTTTATTCCAAACATTTATTTAAATACCAATGAAACGATTCTAGAAGTATCGATTGATCAAATAAAAAAATCAATTATAAAACAATTAAGTGACGGAATTAGTGTATGGTTTTCAGCAGAAGAATCGACAACACTAGATTATGATGAAAATGTATTAGACAATCATTTTTATAATCTAAATGAATTATTGAATATTAAAAAAATTCCCAAGGAACAAAAAATGCGATTAGATTTAATTAATTACGATCATGCGATGTGTATTACTGGAGTCTTACTAGAAAATGATAAGATAAAACAATTGAAAGTAGATAATAGTTTTGGAAAACATGGAAAGTATAGAGGACAGTTAATTATGACCCCTTATTTTTTGGAAAATAGTGTAATTACTACAATTATCAATAAAAAATATATCAATGAAAAAAAATAGAAAACACTTCCTATTATTCATAAATTAGAAAAATGTTCTTCCTTTCTAGAAGATATGATATAATAACCTCCAATGATTGACAGGAGAAGAAAAATGAAAATAACATATGATGATTTATATGAACAACAAGAAATACGTGCGACAAAGTCCAAATGGAAACAAAATTCAATCGCAGCTTGGATTCTATTTGAGTATTCCAAAAGAAATCCTGGTTGTGAGTTTCGATATCCTAATACAGGAAATTTTATAGAGGACTTATTAGGTAATTATTTTTTAAGTGAAAGTATAGAAGAAAAACAAAAATGGATTGAACTATTTGAAGAAAATAAGTTTCAATATTCTGAATCTATCCGAAATGGAATTTACTATTTATTTGGAAAAAAGAAAGAATTAGGAGAAAATGAAGCAGATGCGCTATGGCCTGGAATTAAAGAGATTACACAATCAAATAATCAGTATACATTAGAAACAGTACTTGGTACTATCAAAGTATCAAAAGCAAGTAGGCTTTTTTATAACACTCCCTCTGCTTATGTTTTTAGAAAGCAACTGATAGGAGAATGTCATGAAAGATCTTATGATTTTCTTAAGAAAAATCAAGATTATTCTGTCGTACTTTCCTACATGCCAAACCTTTTTTCTGGTGGATATTATCACTCCTACTTACAGAAAGGAGACACAATTTTAGATATTGCTTCTAATTCCTTTTTTGACTCTAAAGAATCTAGCGATAAACTGTTTAATGGAGAAACTATTGCGAAACTATCTTATCAAGAAGTAGAAGAAAATTTTCAAAAGCTAAGAGAAAAAATTCCAGAACTGGATAATAAACAAAAACTGTTATCTCTATCACTATATTATGACCGAATCAATCATAAAACAAAAAGAATATCAGAAAACAATCTCTGATATTCTTTTATTCTTGAATTCTTTTTTGTGTTGGTTTCTCTATTAAATCTTTCCAATTTCCACTAGGTAAGAAAGAAGAATAATCTCCACCTTCTAGGATAATTTTACTCAGTTCTTGACATTGCTCCTTTGTTAATACTTGATAAAGATGATTATGATAAAACTGATACCATGCATTATAAGATGGCGTTTTCTCAACATGTTTATCAACTGTTGGTTCCTCTAATTCAACACCAAATCTCGTTGTTTGATAAACTAAATATTCAATTCCATAATCTTCTTCTGTTAAATCTACATAAGGAATTCTATAATGAGCCATTTCATGCCTAATTTTCCAGATATATGCACCCAAAGATTCAATTGTCAAAAACAATTCGAATTCACTCATATCTTTTACAGACTTTACATCAATACAACCTGGATCAATCCCATAAATCCTTGCATCCTTAATTTTCTCCTGTTTCTCTTCTTCACTCTCTAAATAATCTTCTACCTTCTTAGAATTATATAACTTTAAATTAAGAATATTAAAATCTCCATCGTATCCCCTACCGTTGACAAGTTCTTTTACTCTTCCTTCTGGATCACATAAATCCCATTCAATCGTTGGCATAATGCGTTCTTTTCTTACATTATCCTGTAAATCATAACTACATAATGGTTGTTCTCCTCCCATTACTTCTTTTAAAATTGCTGTAAGTTCTTCGATAATACTATTTCCTTTTGCTTCAACAGAAAGAATTAAAAAATCACCCTGAAAAGTAATTCCAAATTGTTTAGAATCAAAAACTCCATCAACCCCACAATTGGTTAGTCGTAATGGATTATCTTCTATTTGAATTCTATCTCCATACATTTTACTTAATAGATTAGCTAATTGACTTGCCTCTTTAATAAATCTTTCAGCCATTTTAATCACCCCTCATAGTTGCATATTATAACACAAAAAGGAAAATCTGTAAATCGTAACTAAAAATAAGGAAAAATCTTATTTACTAAAATAAACTCTTGATTTATAATAAATATCAATATTTTAGGAGGGACTTTAATGGAAGAAATATCATATGAAAACATTGATTCCTTTTACTACCATGCGATTGATATTGATTTTTTTAGATTCACCTCTATTTTAGAAAATGGAATTCTATCAAAGAAAGCGGCAGAGGACTTAAATATTAAAAGTTTTTATCGAAATTATACACATGCCAGCTGTAAAGAACAATACATTTCAGTAAGTCACTTTCCTCTTACCGTATTTCGGTATTATAAAATTCAAAATGAATTGTATGACTTTAATACTAATAAAATCTCTTTTATTCTTTCTGGAGAAATAGATACACTAGAAAAGCAATTTCATAAAAATAGATATCACTATACGAATGAAAGGCATGTAGAATATAGAATTGAGACAAAAGATATTTTAGGAATTGTAATTCGAGAAACAGATGCAAACAAATTAATTTCTGAAATTGCTTTCAACTCAAAATATACAGATAAGGAATTTTTAGAACATAAAATGTTCTCTGTCATGAATTTCTTTACAGACTATTTTGGTTCTTTTGGAAACAGAGATCTCTTTTACAATCTAATTGGAAGATTAAGAGAAAAACAAGTTACGAGAGGTTCAGATGAAGAAATCGTTAAAAAAATTGAAGAAGAAATGAGAAAAAGAATTCACTTAGTTTTATCAACCGTCTTAGAGAAAGAAGAACCTACTCTACTGGATGCGATTCAATATTTTAATCAAAATCAGTACCCTATTTATCTGATGAATCGGTATGATATAAAAGAAGTAGGAAAAGAGTTAAGAAGAAGTGATCCTAGAATGGAAAAATTCGAATCGCTTTCACCTTCCATCAAGAGTCAAATAAGGAAAGAGTATGAAATAGATAAAAAAATATGGAAACTATTAAGTAATATGAGCGAAGAAGGGCTAAATATTTATTTTGAATATACGTTAGGTGCACTTACAGAAAGTGATTACAAAATTGTCCAAAAAGTAAAAAAATTAAAAATGGGAATAGATCAGGAGGAAAAGAAATGAAATTACAGATTAGTCAAATGGAAATTGTAGCCATTGCTTTAATTTATAATTATAATGTATATGGAGAAACGAAACTATCAAAAGATAAAATAGCCAAATTTACAGAAGCGATTCAAAAGGAATTAGAAATTATGAATTGTCCCTATGAAGTTGATGCATCCTCTCCTACTTGGATAAAAGAAGACCAAGAAGGACAAACATATAAACTTTGTGATATCGAAAAAAATAAAATAAAAGTTTGGGAATGGTATCAAAAACTGCCGATAGAGCTAACCCATGCTTCCCTAAAAACAAATCCTTTAGAAAGGCTTTCTCTAACAAAAGAAGAGTTTGAAATTCAAAGAAAATATGCAAAAAAATCAGGAACTATTATTATCTCTGTTCTAGAAGCAAAAAGAGCAAAAGAGATTACGAGAGACATTCTAGAAAAAGAAGGATGCAAAAATATTCAAGTTTTTTCTGCTACACCAATTCAACTAGATGATAAAGCGTATGAAGTTTCCTATCAATGTGATATGGCCTATGAATCTGCAAATATATTAAGAAGAAAAGAACTGTATCATCCTTACTTAAAAAAGAAACCAAAAACAATCGTAATCAGTGATACTGCTCTCTTAGGAGTTAACTATAGAGATACAGTAGAAGGAATTCACTATCTAAATGATTTACAAAAAAATGGATATAAACTTGTCATTCTATCTAATCGACCAGAATATTGTATGAGAAAAATTGGTGGATTTACACCACAAAGAGAAAGTGTTGATTATCGATACTTAGGACCAGAAAAAGAAAAAGGAAAAGGAATCGAAGTAACCTTATTTAATGATTTTACTACACTTGGAACAATAAAATTAAAAGCAGATTTTACAATCTTTGGAAATGGAATCAAAGTTTTCAATCAACAAGAAGAAACAATTTATGAAGGATCTTATATTGACTCCTCTACCCTAGATCACATGATTCAGAATTTTAGAGACTACGGATATATCTCTTATGGTGAACAAATCTCTTTACAAAAAGACGCTTTAGGAGATCAATGTTTTAAGCAGGGAGAACGTGTCTACAAATTCTTTACTCCTGAAATTGGAACCGAATCAAAAAGCGATAGAGTCTATGGAATGCAGTGTAGCGGAATTAGTTCCTACTATGATGATTTAATTATTAAAAAGATAGAAAAAGAGAATCCAACTATCAAAGGATACTCGTTGAATTTAAAACCATGTTTTTACCAAAGAACAGTCAATAAATTAACCGCATTCGAAAGCCTTTTAGGGGGAAATTCTAACATTGATCTTGATCATACATCATTTATTTTAAATGAACCAACAGATGATGTGATATTAGAAAAATATAGTGATTTATCCTATTGTTTAGGATACTTTCTAGAGGAACCAAAAGAAGAAAATAATCTTGTTAAAATCCTAGATAAAATTAATCGTTAAAAAAGAATATCAGTTTTTATTGATATTCTTTTATTAATTGTGGATTTCTTTCTAATACTTTTTCATAATAGTAACTACACTCAGCATGTGCCATGTCAATTAGAATAAAATCTTGTCCATCATATAAGAAGTCTACAGACCATTGTCCCTTTAGATTCCCCTTTTTAAAACGTTCAGATACTTTTTCTTCTAAAAGTGGCCACAGAGTATAAAATTCTTCTTCCAAAGTTTCAAACTCTTCTAAATAATTAAATAAATCTTCTTTTTCCTTTAAATTTTCAAATGATCTATCTTTGTCCCAATAATTATAAATTCCTAAAACCTTATCCGTATCAAAGTCATAGAAAACTCGAAATTCTGTATTTAAAGGTAACCCATGATAAATGGTCTTTCTTGGATTCTTAGCTTTGATAAATTCTCTTAATGCAAATCCATTCACCTTTTGCCATTCTAATTTATCCCAACAATCATTAAGACTAATTAGTAGTTTTGGATATAATTCATCTAGACTAGTCAAATGACAAGATTCAAAATTAAATTTATTACTAAATCCATCTAATCTTAAAAATAGTTCTCCCTCTAAATTTAATTTTTCTCTTTTTTGATAGACTCTTTCCAAAATAGATTGTTCACTTAATTGCCCAAAAAGATCTCTTTTAATTAAATCAGATTCCTCCTCCGTAAAATCAATAGAAATAGTATCAGGTGTTTTAAATCCAAGATTTTTTGTTTTAGGATACCAAAAAGACAAATAATTTTCATCGCTAGCGGAATGTTCAAAACCTAATTTTTCAATTGCTTTTTGTATTTTGCTTTGATACTTATGAAACTTTCCATTTTCATAGACTTGTTCGGATAATGCTTCTAAATGATATCCTGCTTTAAGATAGGCAGCTTTATCAATCACACTACTCCCCTCTGGAAAATAGACTGTTTTATTAATAATGATCGTATATCCTAATACTTGAACAAAGTACTGAATCGTATTTTGATAATCATCCACAATTAAAGAACGACTTAAGAATTTATGGTAAACATTTTTTTCCTCTTCACTCATCACATCCATAAGTTTTAATAGAAAAGGATAAACTTCCTTATTCTTTAATCCAACTTGTTGTGAATTCCTAATAACTCCTGCTTTAATCATAAAACCCTCCCTACATTTCTTACTATTATAACACAGATAAATAGAAGTGTTTCTCTTTTTTTATTTATGTTATAATAAGAGAAAAAAAGAGGTGGTTTTTTTTGAATATTTATCATTCACTCAACTTAGTATTTGATTATATAGAAGAACATTTAGAAGAAAAGATTGATTCTAAAAAAATTGCGCAAATGTTATTAACAAACGAATATACAATGCAAAGACTCTTCCGACTACTAACAAATATGACTCTAACAGAATATATCAGAAATCGTCGTCTTTCTCAGGCAGGATATGACTTGATTGAAAAAAAAGAAAAAATAATGGATGTCGCAATCAAATATCAATATGAAAATGCCACTTCTTTTTCAAGGGCTTTTGAAAAATTTTATGGTGTAAAACCTAGTGAGTTAAAGAGAAATACTACCAAATTAAAAGAGTTCCCAAAACTATTTTTTGAAGAAATAGAACCAGTAATAGAACCGTTTGAATATGATATCATTTCTCTTCCAGAACTTACATTGTATGGAAAAGGGATTAAAACAACGATGGACACGATTAAAGTCGATGCACCTAAATTTTTCCATATGATGAATGAAACTTATACTCCTACATATGGAGAATTTGATTTTGGAATGGTATATTATGAAAACCGTTTTGAAAGTTGTAATTTTGAATATTGGGTTTTGTCAAAAAACAAAATTCCAGGATTTACAAAATACACGATACCAAAATGTCGATATTTATCTTTTAGAATTCCAAATCAAGAAGCAACCTCTATCCAAGATTTATCACAATCCTTTTATAACTCATTTATTCCGAGTTGTAAATATCGACTAAGAGATCTCCCTGAATTAGAATATTACCATGATGGGGTTACTGATTTTTTAGTACCGATTGAAGACTGACTTATTTTGTAAGAAAAAAGTCAGTTTTTTTATTTTATTTATTGATATACTTCTTTGCAAGAAAGGGGGGATAGTTTGAAAAACAGAATGGAACTCTTTTTATCAGAAGAAAACATTTCAAAAGAACGTTGGTTATCATTCTTACTACAAATTCATAAACTACAAGGTTTTTTAAGAAAATGGCAAATAGAAATAGAATTTGAAAGAAATAAAATTCACTATTATTTAGAAACATCTTCTCTCCTTCCTCCAATCCTAAGTGGATTTCCTGAATTTGTTTTTAAGCAGTGTGAAAAAAGAAGTCAAAAGAGAGAAAGAAGAAAGATTCCTACCTATCTAGGAATTGGAAAATCCTCTCATGAAATTTTTGATTTTCTCAAAGTAAAAAAAAGAAAACAATTATATCGTATTAGAATTCGTTTTCTTCCTATCTATCAAACTACGTTTATTACCTCTATTTTTCTATTCTTTCAAAAGAAAAATAAATCCTATAGACAAAGATTATTATTCACAACTGCTGCTTCCACTTTAGCATCTCCATCGAAATCAGAACAACGGTTCTTTTATCAAAAACTTCCGAAATATTTAAATCTACAAAAATCAATCCATCTATTTTCTAAAAATCCAAAAACACCACTACTAGAAATAGAACCATTTCCCTATTCTTCTTCTAATTATTATCTAAATATGAAAGACTTTTCTTTCAATAAACATTCGATGATTGTTGGTTCTAGTGGTACTGGAAAATCAAAATTTATTAGTTACTTTATAGAACAAATACAGGCCTATCAAGGAGAAGATTCACAATATAAAGTAATGATTATTGATCCTCATGCATCTTTAGAAAAAGATTTAAATTGGTTAAATGATACTGAAGTTATTAACTTTCAAACTGATGAAACAGGAATTGATTTATTTTTAAATGACACAGAGGATTTTGTCGCTACGACAGAACTTTTACTTTCACTCTTTAAAAATTTATTGTCAAGTCAATATAATTCTAAATTAGAACGGGTCTTACGATATGCTATCCTTCTTCTGCTTTATGGACACCAATTTACATTTTCTAATTTAAGAAAGCTATTATTAGAACTAGAATTTAGAAATTCTTTATTACAGGAATTAGAAGAAATATTGCCTGTTCAAGTAGTAGAATTTTTCTTAACAGATTTTACAGAACTAAAGTCTAAATCCTATAATGAAGCGATCTCTCCTATCATTTCTTTTATCGATGAAATGCAGTTAGTCCCAATTTTTCAAGAGGAGAATCAAACCAATAGTTTAGAAAGTCTATTAGAAAGAAATTTTTTAACCATCTTCTCTCTTGATCGCACAAAACTAGGAGATAAAATTACGAAAACGATTGCTTCTTTGCTAATGCAACAAGTATTAGGGGTAATTCAAACCAAGAAATTTACAGAACATTTAATCCTAATTGTAGATGAGGTTGCAGTAGTAGAAAATCCAATCTTAGAAAGATTATTATCAGAGGCTAGAAAATATGGACTATCTATCATTCTCGCAGGACAATATTTTAACCAAATTAGTGATAATTTGAAAAATGCCATTTTTGCAAATGTTGTCAATTATTTTTCATTTCGGATTTCTAGATTAGATGCAGTTCTACTGTCTGATATGCTAGAAATGGAATTAATGAAAGACAACACCAAAGAAAAGAAAATTCAAATACTAACAGAATTAGCAGATCGGGAATGTATCGCAAGAATTCAAAATAACGGAACATTAATTCCTGCATTTTTAGGAAAAACAATGGATTTTCAAAGAAAAGAAAAAAAGAAAAAAGAGGAAAATTCTTCCCATCTAATTGAACATCTTTCCATTTCCTCTTTCCTAAAAGAAATGGACTTAATGAAAACAATACTCATTCGAATAGTGAGGTGATTTTATGAATGAACAAAAGGCTTTAGAAATGATTCAAAAGATTTTTCTTAGTATCTTTCGAACAGAAAATTCATTTTCCTTAAAAGAGATTGAGGAACGATTCACAAAAGATATAAAACTCCCAATCCAAGTAGAAGACTCTACTACCAAAGAAATAACATGGACAGATCAACTGACAAATTCCTACATTACACAAACAAATATGGAACACTTAGATGAAACCAAAGGCTGGATGAGAAAGAATCAAACCTTTGAGACAATCGAAGAAGTTCTAGAAATCTGGAATCAAATTAATTATAAAACAACAGAAAGGGTTTATGACTGTGAAGATGTTAGTGAAAGTGATACCCTCTATGGATGTATTTCAGCCTACCGTTCTCTCAATTGTCGTGGATGTAAAAATATTGTTTTTACAGAGGGATGTGGAAGTGGAGAATATTTGCTTGCTTGCAAAAATAGTGGTGAGTGCAATTATTGTATCCAAGTATATGATTCTGGAACATGCAGTAATAGCTATTCTGTTATCTGTTCTAGTAAAATTAGTAATTCTCTTTTTATCCAAGACTGCTTTAATCTACATGAATGTATTTTTTGTGCTCACATTGTCAATAAAAGATATTGCATTGGAAATATTCAATTAGAAAAAGAAGACTATTTCAAATGGAAGAAATTAATTATTGAATGGATTTTAGGAAAATAAAAAGATATCCAAGAAACAATTGTTTCAAAGATATCTTTTTCTTTATAAACTAGATAGTTCCACCACTCATGATTCTAAATTTTAAAACAGTATCCCAAATTTTCCTTAATAAATCAAAATTTTTGTTAGGGTCTAACATTAATTGTGCCAAATAATCTAGCTCCTTTAAATCATCCTCATCTAGTTTAAAGCCTTTATCTCTTAAGTATTTAGGATAATGAACATAAATAATCTCATCATTCATTAAACAATGAAAATCATAAAATAAAGCTGTTGTTAAAGATTCCATTAATTTAGATTCTTCAGTTCCATAATAGGCATGTCCTAATTTAATAGTTCCCAATCGTTTTTCTCTATAGGCTAACCATACTTCCGCTGCTGTTAAAAATTTATTATGCGGAATATCATAAATATCAAAGTCAATATTATCATTACAACAACAATCCGCATCTACAAACTTCCACTTTTTACTTTTATCATCATAATACTCTGTAATCCAGTGATCAAAAAAAATTCCATTGTCCGTTGGATATTCAGCAAATCCACTCCTCACCCTAGCGGGAATGTTCTTTGTCTTTAGTATCGATGCAAGAAGCAATGCTTGTCCCCTACAAGTTACATAAATTTTATCCCTCGCTTCTCGTTTTAATGAATAATGAGGATTTCTTCTTAGTATTTCCGCTAACATGCTAATAGAGTTTGGAAATATATCATCTTCTCTTAAAAGCCTAGTGTCAGATATCTGTGTCATATCTCCCCAAAAACTATTTTTAGAATTTCTAATTTCTTTCTTTTTAAAAGCAATTGGATGAATCGTTTGCATTCTTTGTAAAAGGCACAATTGCTTAATATCATCTGGCAAATTTTGAGCAAATTCTTTATAAAGTCCTAAATCCGTATAACAACTCGTTTCTTTATAAAAGTCCATAATTTTTTTCATATAACTCTCCTTTAAGTTTGTATTTTATATAAAAAAAGAAAACCACTTAATCTTGAAAGTAAGTAGTTTTCTTTTAATTTAGAACTCGAAAAAATCGAGTAACAATCAATATGGTGGGCTGTTAGGGATTCGAACCCTAGACCCACTGATTAAGAGTCAGTTGCTCTACCAACTGAGCTAACAGCCCATAAATTGATTACTTGTTTAGTATAACACAAAAAGAGAAATATGCAAATACCCTAAAATAAATTTTTACTCACCTTTAGCTATTTTTATTTTTATCTCTTCTAATTCCTCTGTTCTAGAACATTTTCCTGAAACCGAACAAATTGAATAAATAAACAACAAAAGTATAATTCCAAAAATACTGATTATTAATTTCATAACATCCCTCTACTCTAGTATTCTATTCTAATAATATTATACTATAAAAGCTTTAGGAACTGTCAATAAAATTATATAAAGAGTCTATTAATTTCTAACAATGAATTTACCTTTTTAATTAGTTCTTCTTGTTTTAATAATCTACTTACATTTAGATTGGTAATATTAGAAACATTTTTATTCACATAATCTAGACTTCCGACCACCAATTTCTCACCATGATCAATCACAGCATATGTGTCTATATGATATGTTTCTTTGGTTGTTTCTGCTTTGACAGAAGGGAAGGATTCCACAGAATGAAACCCTGGCATCGATTGAATTGAAGGGGAACACAAATAATAACAGTAATTTGAATCATCGGTATAGCGAAGTAATTTGTTAGAATACAAACTATTTTCTTTATTAATATAAGCATCAATCTCTTCTTCGATTTCACGACTATCAGATAATCCTCGTAAAATTCTTAATAAATTATTCAAATTCTCTGACATACATTTAAAAAAATAATTACTTCCATCTGTGTAAACGGGAAAAACACTAATTGGTCTTTTACTAAGTACCACTCCTGTATTGTCATAAATTCCAATTAATTTTTTCATCCATTCTCACATCCTTGTTTTCTATACTAACATAACTAACATGCAGAAACAAGAAAAAGACACTTTTTGACAGTGTCTTTTTTTACCAAAAATAGAATCATTTTTTAATGGAATTTTTTTGCACCTTTCATGCCTTTACTTCCACCCATTTCAGAAAATCCTTTTAGGATATTCGTGTCAAATGAATGTACTTTTGCTGTTCTTTTTTTGTAGTCTTTAATTCCAATATTAATCATGTCATCAAGTAATTCAGAATAGTCTTTACCAAGTGGTGACCACAAATAAAATGATAAAGAACCCGGAATATTATTTACTTCATTAATATAAACTTTATTTGTCTTTCTATTGACTAAAAAATCCATACGAACAACACCAGACGATTTTAATGACTTAAATGCTTGAACTGCAATTTCCTCAATTTCAGTCTTTAACTTGTCTGAGAGTGGTGCAGGAATAATTCGACTGGCACCTGCCATACCTTTACTAGCACCTTTATATTTTGGCGGTATTTTTCCTTTTGCTTTTCCACCACCAATATACTTATCTGCATAAGTTAAAAAATCATTTTTAGGAGTTACTTCTTCGATTGCACTTACCTGCTGATTTTCATAATTTCCAAGTACACTAATATTCACTTCCATTAAATTGTCAATTACCTTCTCTACAACAATTCTACTATCATAAGTAACAGCAGAATCTAGAGCATCCACTAATTCCTCTTGATTATGGGCAACAGCGATTCCGACACTGCTTCCAAGAGTACAAGGTTTGACAATCACTGGGTATTTTAGTTTCTCAATTCTTGAAATCACTTCAGACTGATTTTCTTGATATTCCGTATCATAAAACCAAACATAAGGTGCTACTGGAATTTTTTCTTGTTCAAAGATTTGTTTCATAAAAATCTTATCTTGTCCTACAACAGCTGCATAGACATCCACTCCTACAAAAGGAATGCCTATTGATTGTAAATATCCCTGTAAAACGCCATCCTCTACATTGGTTCCATGAACAATTGGAAATGCCATATCAATCTCATTCACTGTTTTTTTGAATAATCCTTTCTTATTTTGTAATAAGAAATGTCCATTTTTTTCATAAAGTACAATATTTTTGCAGTACCTTTTAATTAAATCAATATCTTGAAATGTCTCAATATCTCTTAAGGCTTCTCCTGTAAACCATTGTCTATCCTTTGTAATATAAATTGGTACAATATCATATTTTTCTCCATCCATCTTATTCATTGCTTGGATGGCAGAGATAATGCTAACTTCATGTTCAACACTTTCTCCTCCAAAAATAACACCAATCTTAATTTTCATATTCTCACTCCTAATCTTTTAAATCCCCATCACTTTCAAAAAGTGCATAGATTTCTTTTTTTGTTTTTATTTCTTGCAATAAAGTATATGCATCATGTACACGATTTACAATATATACTTTCTTTTTGTCAAAGCCACTTTCCATTAATCCCCTGAATACGGACTTTGTACTTTTTTCACCTATTAGTATAACATAATTTGCAACTTTTGCCACTTGACTACCAAAAATATGATTAATTTCATTGCATTTTTCTCCAAATGTTTGCATTCCAGTAGTCACAACCACTTTTTCACCAGGCATCAAATCAAGAACTTCTAATGCATTTTTAGCTCCTTGTGGATTGGAACGATGCGTATTATTAATTTGATGCATATAACCATAATTTCTAAGTTCTAAATGATTTTCCAAAGGTCGTAGCTTAAGAATTGCTCTTTTTATCTTCTCATCTTCTATTCCCACCTCTTTTGCAAGAGCAATGGCAGATAAAATATGATAAACATTATGCTTTCCTAAAACTTTTGTTTCAACAGTATAAGTTAAATCAGTTTTTCGATCATGAAATACAAATTGAGTTCCCTCTTTGGTATAGTTAATATCTGTAGCCCAATAATCCGCCTCATGATCAATCGAAATCCAGATTTTTTTACAGTTACTTTGAATCTCATATTCAACTTGACGATGATCATCTTGATTTAAAATGGCAACACCATCTTGATCCAAAGATTCTATCAACTCGAACTTCGCAGCAATTGAATGTTCCATTGTTCCAAACGATTCTAGATTAATTGCTTCAATATTCGTCAGAATGGCATACTTAGGCTTTGCAAGCTCACAGATAGCACTCACCTCACCACTTTTATAAGAGCCCATTTCTACAACAAAGAATTTTTCTCTTTCATCTAAATAATTATTGATTGTTGTAATTAAACCATGAATCGTATTTAGGTTTTTGGGAGTTGCTTGACAGGGAGCACTTTCACTTAAAATAGTATTTACAATTTGTCTTGTACTTGATTTTCCATAAGTACCAGTAATTCCTATTACTTCTAATTTTCCCATACGATTCCGTTTTTCTTTTGCCTTTTCAAAGTTGTAATGATCAATTAGTTTTTCTAGTGGTTTATTTAAAATTTTTACAAGCCAAACAAGATAATATAGTAAGTAAGAAAATACACCTTCAATCATTAAAGCAAAATACCCAGATTCATAATTAGTTAAGTATAAAACTAGAGGAAAAAGATAAAAAAGTGATAATGTGATAATAATCCTCTTAATTCGTTTAGATAAAATTAGTTTTCCTTTTGAAATTTCTATTTTTTTTAAACTTAAAATTCTACATGATTCTAAAAAATAAAAAAACCAAGAAATTAAAATCATTGGGATTGAAATATTAGTATTTAATAAATAAGCCAATAATAAACATAGTAACGCAATCAAATCTAAAGATAAAAAAACAATTCTCTTATTATTAAATGTCCAATTCAAATATTTGTAATCTTCATTATATAAATTTTGTTGAAATTTTTCTAAGACAAACTCCCCTTTAATTACATTAAATAGTAAAAGAATTAGAAAAGAAATAGCTATAATATTCATTAGATTCTCCCTTATATAAATTTTTCAAGAATAGAGACAACTCTTGGAAGTGCCTCTAAATAGGCATAGTGAGTGCATCCTGGTAGTTCAATCAATGCACCATCTTGAAGAATTGATTCTAGTTTTCTAGCATCCTCAATAGGAGCAGCCTCGTCTAACGTTCCCCAAATTAGTAAAGTGGGACATTGAATTCTTTTTGCCTGATTTGACAAATCTTGATTAACTACTTTTACTAAAATATCTCTCATCATAGGAGATGACTGTTTATAATCTGTAGAACCAATATGCCTTTTGGCAAATTCTTGAAACCTACCAATTCCTGGTAACTTCTTTGCTGATTTTAGAATTGATTCTTTCATAGACTTTCTTTCTTTTCGAATGCATGGACTACCAAAAAGGATTAGTTTTTCGATTGGATGGCTGGAAGCATAATGGATTGCGACCCTTCCTCCAAAAGAATGACCAATTATAATTGGTTTTTTAATCTTTAATTCCTGAAAGAATATTTCTAAGAAATCACTATAAGTCTCGACTGTCCACACTTCTTTTGGCTCTTCTGATTCTCCAAATCCTGGAAAATCTAAAATAGTAATTCGACAATTTTGAAGTTCATTTCCTAATGGTTGCATCATTGCTATATTTTGCCCCCAGCCATGAAGGAGGACTACATCTTTCCCTTCTCCATATTGGATATAATTTATGTTTAAATCTTTTATGTTTGCTGTCATAAGATCACCATATTCATTATAACACTTGTCCTTTTAATGAGACAACGCATTTGTCCCTTTTAACTGTCAAATGATCTATTTAAAAAAGGTTCTCCCCTCTTGATATGCTTCTTCTGTTAAATAAACAACATGATTCCTCCTTTCAATCTTTCCTGATAATTCTAAAACAAAAAGATAGTATTCTGCTGTATAAGTTTGAACTCGATATTGATTATTACTATCCTTTTCTGATAGAAAACTAAGAAATGATAGAAATTTATCTTCTGCTCTAACAGGAATTTCAAAAGGAATTTTCTTTTTTCTTAAATAGCTGATTGCCCACCTCCAACTACAATTGTTAAGCGCATAGGTAAATAACATATTTCCCTCTAAAAAATGATGATGAAAATAGGAAAGACCTTCTGGTAAGGTAGAATGTTCTTTACGAAATCTTCGAAATTCTCTTTTAGAAGAAGTATCCATATATTTCATGCATTCCTTCCAAAGTTCTTCTTCTTGACTTAATTCAATGATGAAGGATTCTAATTGTTTTTCTTCCTCTGTCAATAAATCTAATTTTTTATAAATACCTCGTTTAAATTTTTCTTGTGTTTCAATTAACTTACTATCCATTCTAATCACCTAATTCAAACTATCATATATTTTTTAAATAAGTCAAATTTTTATGCAAATATTTAAAAAAATGCAAAAGTTTTAAGTAAAAGGATAGTTTTACTTGACATATTATAAACACCTAATTTTTTTGACGAAGGAAAAAAGACGATTATGTCGTCTTTTTATTTCTTTTTTATTTTCTCTTGATGAAAAATAGATTCTATCATAGGAGTTGGATGTTCTAAATACCATTCTACAATTTGAGATAATGGTTGTGCTAGTTTTTGATAATCTACTTCAAAAGTTTCCAAAATAAGATCTTTGAAATCAGTCCATCCACCAAATAAATAATCACTGTTTAGAATAGAGTCTTGCGCACCCTTTACTCCATAATAGGAACTTTTGTTTTTCATTTTTGGAGCATATTTAATAGAGACTTGACTTTTTAAAATATCAAAATAACATTTATACTCTATATCTTCTTGTTCTTCTAGACCAAGGACAGTGGAAAATGGTAGAACCCGTTCATCTTCCTTTTTAATTGCTTGAATGGCATCTTGAAAAATTCTTTGCTTTTTACTCTGACTTAATAACTTACGAAAAATAGATTCATTATTTTCATAAAACTGTTTTAAAATATAAAACGTCTTATTCTGTTCTCTTGTTACCATCGTAGTCCCATGGAAATCATCTTGTAAACTAATTGGGTAAACTCCTAAATCATCTCCGTAATACGTAGCAGTTAACGAAGAACTAGAAATCCCTAAAAACTTCTTTGTAAAATCAAAATGAATTTCTTGTCCAAGTTGATTTTCAATATCATTCAGACTTACCCTTTTAAGTACAAAAGAAGTCATAGAAGAAGCAAAAACATGAAATGCATCCACATTGATACTAACATTAGCAATCTGTGTTAAATAATCATCCGCTTCTACTTCTCCTCTTTCCCTATTATATTCCGTCAAAATTGCAAGAACAGTTCGAAGAGTCACTCCTGTTTCGTCTTTCACTTCATAACTTTGAATTAACTTTTCTAAATATTCTTTCTCTTCCGACGCTGTCATTTTTTTTATCCCAGCCTCTTCAAAAAAATTCTGTTCGTAAAATCCTGATAAAGATTGATTATAATCTCCCAACACAGAGTTAGAATAATCAACATCATACATCTTTCTCATAGTTGTATTCGAATAATTTTTCTTTTCCATCGTTCCACACTTCTTATCTAAAATTTAATTTTGTTGCTTATTATAACATCTTTTTTAGAATTTGCAAGACCTCTCATTAAATTTCAAATAATGTCATTTGACTAGATTCTGGTAAATCTTTAAGAATTCCCATTAGTCTCATTTTATCGATTAATGTCTGAGATATTTTTGCTCGTTTTTGTAAATCTTCTATACTTATAAATTCCTTATTAGCGCGCTCTGCAACTATATTCTGAGCAACAGTATCTCCAAGACCATCAATCGAGTTGAATGGTGGATAAATTTCGGTATCGCTAACTGCCTTCCAAACGGTAGCATCACTTTTATATAAGTCGACATTTAAAAACTTCATTCCGCGTGCTGTTGCCTCTAATGCAATCTTTAAACTTTCAAGCTGACCATTTTCTTTGTTAGTTGCTTCATATCCTTTATTTTGAATATCAATAATACGATTTTTAATCGGAGTATATCCTGCAATCATCGCTTCAACATCGACATCAGTTGCTTTAGAAGAATACCAAGAAGCATAAAAGTAAACTGGCATATGAACCTTATACCAAGCGATACGAAAAGCACTAATTACATAAGCTGCTGCATGAGCCTTTGGGAACATGTATTTGATTTTTCTACACGATTCAATATACCATTCAGGAGCATTAATCGCTCTCATCTCTTCTGCCATGCCACTCCAAGTTTCTGGATCTTTGCTTGCTTTACCTTTACGAACAAATTCCATAATCTTGAAAGCTCGAATTGGCTTCATTCCCCAGTTCATTAAGTTGACCATAATATCGTCACGACATCCGATAACTTCTTTAAATGGGCAAATATTTTGTGCAATTAAATCACTCGCATTTCCATTCCACACATCAGTACCATGAGATAATCCTGAAATCTTAACTAATTCGCCAAAAGTAGTTGGTTTGGTATCCTCTACGAGCTTAATAGTAAACGGTGTACCAAACTCCGGAATTCCAAGTGTTCCTGTTTTACACATAATATCATCACTCGTAATTCC
Organism: uncultured Caryophanales bacterium; assembly: GCA_947564265.1. Lineage (GTDB taxonomy): Bacteria > Bacillota_I > Bacilli_A > RF39 > UBA660 > Alloscybalousia. The sequence continues at coordinate 28,215 of CANOBK010000010.1, read as the reverse complement.
TAGGGCTTTTGTTGACGTAAAGATACTCATTGTCTCTTTATCGTCCATTGGTACTTTCATAATATCTGTTCCAGATTGAAGTTGAATCAATCTTAACTGAGTAGGATCAGAATGTCCTAAAATGTCAAGTTTTAAGACGCACTCTTCAATAGAGTGATAATCAAAGTGAGTTGTTCTCCAAGGAGACGTGGGATCTTCTGCTGGAAATTGATAAGGTGTAAAGTCAAAGCACTCCATATAGTCTGGAATAACGACAATTCCTCCTGGATGTTGTCCCGTTGTTCGCTTAACTCCAGTACATCCCATCGCTAAACGTTCCACTTCTGCAGTACGCATATCTAAAATTCCTTTCTCTTCTAGATACCCTTTTACAAATCCAAACGCTGTTTTATCCGCAACAGTTCCAATTGTCCCCGCACGAAATACATTATCACTACCAAATAGTACCTTTGTATAGGCATGAGTACTTGCCTGATTTAAGTCTGAGAAGTTAAGATCGATATCTGGTACTTTATCAGCATTAAACCCTAAGAAAGTCGCAAATGGCATATCTTGACCATCCTTAATCATAGGAATATGGCAATTTGGACATTCTTTATCTGGTAAGTCAAATCCGCAAGAGTAAGTAGCACCTAGCGGATTACCCTTTTCATCATCAAAAATACTTCTCTTACATTCACTACAACGATAATGAGCAGGTAATGGATTCACTTCTGTAATACCCATCATCGTCGCCACAAAGCTAGAACCAACCGATCCACGAGAACCTACTAAATATCCTTCATCGTTGGAGTGTTTTACAAGTCTTTGCGCAATTAAATAAATGGGATCGAATCCTGCACCAATTACTCCACCTAAAGAACTTTTCAGTTTCTTTTCTAGAGCATCATCATCCAGTTCTTCTTCACTTGTTTTCTTTAAATAATTTCTCACCTGTTCAAAAACACTATCTCGTCCCTTTAAAATGACTTCATGTAATCGCTTGAAAGATTCTACTTGAAGTGCTTCTCCTTCTAAATCAGATAAATCGTTTTTAATAGAGTTTAATACAATATCTCCGTAAAGCTCCGTTCCCAGTCTCTCTTCAATCGAATACGGAAGAGGATTTCCATACCAAGCCTCCGCTTTAGTATAAACAAGTTCTGTAACTACGCTTGGACAATCTAAATAACTTTGTTCATCATCACTTTTTACACGAGGAGAAAATGGTGTTCCACCAGTATCTGGAATGACTTCAATTTCCTCTACCATATCTAATACTTTATTGGTATTTTCTACGACAATTTCATAAGCAAGCTCTTCTCCTAAAAAAGAGAAATTTTCTAACATTTCTTCTGTCGTTCTAAAATGTTGAGAAGGAATCGAAGTAATATCTCTTTTAGCAAGTGGATGTCTTCCTCCACCAGGAACTTTTTGGTTGACAATGATTTCACGATAAATTTTATCTTCTCTTTCAAAATGATGAACATCTCCTGTTGCTACGATAATTTTTCCTGCTTCCTTTACTGAATTTACTATCTTCTTAATATGAGTTTTTAATTCCTCTTCCTCTTTAAAGTCACCTAATTGTAATAGATGGTCATATACTTCTGGTGGTTGCACTTCTACATAATCATAAAAATTAATGACATTCGTTAATTCTTCTCCATCTTTACTTCTCGCCTCATTGAATACTTCAGACTCATAACACCCACTACCAATTAAAAGTCCTTCTCTTAATTCATTTAATTTACTTCTTAGAATTCTAGGAGTCTTATATAAATAAACCGTATTAGCAAGAGAAATAATAGTAAATAAATTTTTAAGTCCCGTTTGATTTAATGCAATCGCATTAAAATGATAAGTACGACCGAATTTATGAATTTCGTCTTTAGAAATAAGCTTATCTAAATCACTAATTTTTTCATACTTCTGCATTTCCAATTTCTTAAGCATTTTACTAAATACATAGGCTGTTCCCTCTGCATCGTAATCTGCTCTATGGTGAGCATCTTCTTCCCAAGGAACGTCATATCGTTTTACGAGTGCAGACAAAGAATGTCTCGCAAAACCTTGATCTAAAGTACGAGATAATTCTAAGGTATCAATCACCGTGTTTTTAAACTCTCCCAAATTGTACTTTTTCATTGCCATTTCAATAAATGAAATATCAAATTTTGCATTATGGGCAACCATTGGAAGGTCTCCTGCCCATTCTAAAAACATTCTAGTTACTTCCTCTTCTAGTTTTCTACCACGAACCATATCATCTGTAATACAGGTTAATTCTGTAATTTTATCAGGAATATGTCTTTTAGGGTCAATTAACTCATCAAAACGATCAATGATTTGACCATCCTTAATTTTTACTGCACCAATTTCAATCATTTGATCTGCTCCACCAGCATTGAATCCAGTAGTTTCTGTATCAAATACCACATAAGTATTATGAAGTAGATCATCATTTGTTGGACGAACAACAATATTAACCATATCTTCTACTAATGTTAGTTCTGTTCCATAAAGTCCCTTAAAAATTGGTGGATTCTTCTTCTCTTCTTTTGCCTTTTCTAATTCTGCCATTAAAGCTTCTTTCTTAGAGGCATCTTCTTCTGTTTCGATTTCTGCTTCTAAGGATTCTATCTTTTCTTTGATTTTCTTACGAATTGATTTATTATGTCCTTTGATAATTCCAAAGGAGATAGGAAACCCCTGACATCCATTATGATCCGTAATGGCAACACCCTTATATCCCATCTTAATCGTACGTTCTACTAGTTCACAGGTATGTTTTCCAAGATCTAATTTTGTAATTCCATCCATTTGACTCATCATTGTATGCGCATGGAGTTCTACTCTTTTTACTGGTGCTAAATCTTCTATTTTTTTTGTTTCTTTTTCTAAAATCATAATATCTCTTGCATTTAATACAAGTTCTTTTGAGAAGGTATCATTTTTCGTATACCCACGAATTATAAACCAACTTCCTGCTTTTAAAGCTTTCTTTAATCGTTGGTAATCTTCGTCTCCTCGCGCAAATACTTTACAATAAATACTATCACTATAATCCGTAATTTTTAAAGTGATTATTTTAAAATCAGTCTTACTAGATTCAAAATAATCAACACCAAAAACATATCCCTCAACAGTAATATTATCTGTTTCCCCAACAATAGAGTGCATACGAATCGGAGTATCTTTGATACTACGACCTAGAATGACATTAGGATCATCCTCTTTTGGTGCTCTTCGGTATTGAGGCTTTCCCTCTTTTGTTTTTGGAAAGCTAGAAGAAGCTTTTTTAGGAGGGTCTATTTCTACTGGTTTTACTTGTGTAGACGCTTGTTTAATCTCATTTGTAATTTCTTCCCTAAATTCATGTTCTTTTTCTAAATTTAAATAAGTACCGATTTCAATATCAAATCCATATAATCCAAGTAAATAATTTAGTTTAGGTAAAATTTCTTTTACTTGTTTTTCTTCCTCTACATTCGTTGATTCAATAACATATCCCCCATCCATCAGAAGAAGACAATCCTTAAAGATAAGAGCATAAATCAATAATTCTCTTACTTTTTCCAGGGCATATTCATAATATTCTTGTAATAAATCAAAACTCTTATGCTTTGGTGTAATTTCAATACGAACTTCTTTAATATTTTGAAAGGCATTCTTTGTCTTTTCTTCTAATAGTTGATATTCTTCTAATCTTAAAACATCTTTGCTCTCCAAAACAAAAGTCCAACTACCATTTTTCTCATTCACTTTTACTTTTACCAAAGACAAATCTTTTAATCTTTCTTTTTCTTGTTCTTCTAAACCAATCTGTTCAAATAGAATGGAAATTTTATCTTGATTCATACTACTTCCCCCTGTTGTAAAAAAGATTTCATAAATGAAATCTCTTCTTATATTATTTCTAAACTATTAATTCTAATAATGTACTTCTGATTTTTAATACAAAATTTTATAAAATCGTATAAGTTTACTTTCTTCAGTTCTTTCTCAATGGTATAATCCTCGATATCAAATACCACTTTATCTCGCATCATGTAATGGGTCATATCCTCCCTATCACATCCAAGATACATTAACCAATAAGGATAAATTTGTCTTTTTAAAAAGGTAAGTGTTGGATCCCCTTCTAAGTAATTAGATTTTTCACTTAATCTTGTATATAATTCATTATGAATTGCAAGTTCTAATATCGCCTGAATAATTTCTTTATATGCTTTATTTTCTTTTTCAAAACTAGCCATTTCAGTCTTAATAATGGTGTACATAATATTAGTAATTGTCATCAACTTATCATCTAAGTCTTTTTTAAATCCCCAACCAAGATTTGTTTTGCATTGATTAGAGGTTAAATAGGAATCCATTTTTGGATGAAAGACAACGATGTTATATTCCTTTAACAAAGGAAACCTCAAAATATCATCTACATTTTTAACGACTGCTTTTTTATTTTTGTCCCAAATCTTCATCAGTGCTAATCGATGATCTTCGGTCTCTTTTTTTACTTGTTCGAATAGTTCAGTTTCGAAAACCAAATTATAGAGAGTATCATCATTTGGTAGATAATTCTTTATATCACAAAGCATTTCTTCTTTATCCTTATTACTAGCATTGTATTTTCTTTTATAGGTAGTCCATAATTTTTGTTTAAAGGTATGGACTTTTTGAGAGATAGATGCCCCATATAATAAATTCCAAGCGAGTAAATAATCATTAACTTGAAATATTAACTTCATAAGTTTCCCTCCCATAACACTTATATTTTTAATACCTATATATAAATATACCATACTTATTTTTTTTTGGGAATAATCGAAGAAGAATTATTTTTCATATTTTTTATTTTCCTCTAATTTATCTCAATATCATTTTCATTTACTTAATTAAATTATACAACTTTTTTCCCAATTGTTTTTACTTTCTCGATTGTATGATTAATTTCCAATCTTATATTTTGAATTGTATCAAGTTCAGATTGTGTAAAAGAATGTTCAATGGAAGCGTGTTCTTTTTCCTCATCTGTATAATAATCCCAATCAATAATATATTGCCTTAAAAGATCCCTTCTTCGATATAATTCACTCTTTCTTCCTAAAAGTTTTCCCGACTCAAAACGGAAAGGAACAAAATAGCTTTCTTCAATATCATCTTCTAATAAATTGTACTTTCTAATCTTTTCAAGTTTTCTTTCATAGTTTGTTTCTAAACCAACATCGATAACATGATATTCTCTCATTTTCTCAAGATAATTAATAATAGATTGTTTTAATACTTGAATTTCCTCTTTTATTAAATTGTGTTTTTTCCCAATTGAGAGAACTGCATGAGCGACCTGTTCTACAATTTCTTGCTCTGACTTACAAAAGTCAATTTTCTTTATTAAATCCTCATAGTAATCACTCAAGTAATCTGCTTCTTGCTCCTTACAAGTATGATTGAAAACTTCAATACAAATGGCATCTTCTAGAGAAATAATTTTCTCGCTCATATTCATCAAAATATTAGAAGGATTCAGTTCTAGTTCTAGAAGTATAGATTCAATGGAAGTTCCATAAAATTCATAAATCCAAGTAGAAGGAGATTGACTTTTACTAAGATCATTTATCATAATCCGATTCACTAACTGTTCCAAGGTATCATACTGACAAAATTGATGGAGTTTCATAACACGAGAAACAATTTTATAAGAATAACCACCCTTTAAACAAAAAGCATTTAGAGTAATATTTTCATCATCGAAAGTAATTTTTTCTTTTGGTTTGCCTTTTCTTGTTTTAGCTAGCCCAGCTTCAAATTCTTCTAGACTAATATCAAATTCCTGCAAAAAATATTTAACAGGAAACGTTACAGATTTGGAATGATTTACTTTCTGCATATAATTCCAATCAAGTCCATGTTCTTCCCACCAAGAGATTTCTTCAGGAGTCAATTTTTTACAATTTCGATAATTTTTTCCAAGTTTCATTGCCTGATAAATATTTATAATTGTATTTACTTTTTTTCCAAGTTCTACAGTTGTTCCATCGGGTAATTTAACAATCGTATCATACGGGACACTTGATCTATCTTTGTGTTGCTGTTTCCATAACAAGAAAGCTTCTTTAATTACTTCTGACGGATTTTTCTTTTTTATTGGAGTTTTTTTCTTGACAGTAGGCTTCTTCACAGCTTTTCCCTTTTTATGAATTTCAAAGTCCAATCCATTTTCTTTCCACCACTTGATTTGTTCCTCTGTCAAATCTTTTTTTGTACCATAATGTTCACCTTTTTGCATTGCTCGATAGATATATCTGACCTCAGCTACCCGCCTACCAATTTTAATAATTTTTCCGTTTTTTAGTTCTATAGTGGCATCGTGTGGAATCGATTTTACATTTGGATTTTCTTTTTTCCACTGTAAATATCCTTGTTGAAGTATTTCACGATTTGAAATCCTATTCTTGATTGGCTTCTCTACTATTGTTTTCTTTTGCTTATCTTTATTTTCTTTCTGCTTAGATTTTGTTTTTGCTGGAATTTTGAGATCCACCCCGTGCAAGTACCACCAATTAATTTGCTCCTGTGTCAAATCATGATACCTTTTGAAATGACTTCCATTCTGCATAGCTTTATAAATAGATCGCAAAATTAATATTTGCTTTCCTATTTCAATGGTATCCCCATTTTCCATTTCTACAACAGCATTATCCGGTACCGTTTCTTGTTCAGGATTTTGTTCTCTCCAGCGTAAATATGCACTACGATTCAAATAATCTCGAATAGAAATTTCCTCCATTAAATTAAAATCAACACCTTGATTAATCCACCAATTGATTTGTTCTTCCTTCAATGGTCTATAAAATTGATATTTTTTGTTTTGCTTCGTCGCTTGATAAATTCCCTTCATATTATAAACTCTTTGACCAATATCTATCTCTCTCCCACTTTTAATCTTTACGATATAAGACTTAGGAAGGAAAGGAATTTCTGTACTCTGTTCTTTCCAAATTAAAAATGCTTCTTGATACTCCTCTTCTGTAATTTGAACAAATTGTTTAAGGACTAATCCCTGTTTTAACCACCATTCAATTTGTTCCTTTGTGATACTGTTTGGTTGATAATTTTCATCTTCCTGCATCGATTGATAAATCTTTCTAAGTCGATAGAATCGCGCTCCTAATTGAATGGGTTTCTGATTTGAAAGGGTAACAATTACACCAGGAGGAATTGTCTTTTTTTGAGGATTTTCCTTTCTCCAAATAAAGAATGCTTCTCGATACTCTTCCTCGGTTATATTTTCCCTTTTCTCTAAATTCACTCCTTGCTCTCCCCACCACTTAATCTGCTCTTCTGTTAAGTCTTTGCAACCACCATAATGCTTATTTTCCTTCATTGCAGAAAGAATATATCTCATCGTCGAAATCCTTTTTCCAAGAGGAACTACTTTCCCATTTTCTAACGTAATTTGGGCACTTCTTGGAACAGAATCTTTTTTAGGATTTTGCTTTTTCCATAATAAGAATGCTTCCTGATATTCTTCCTCCGTACATTGCGAACTCAGTTCAAAATCAAAGCCATGAGAGGTCCACCATTCAATTTGTTCTTTCGTTAAATCTTGACAGTTCTTATAATGGGTTCCTTCTTGCATTGCTTGATAAATATGTTTCATTTTATTAATTCGATTACCCAGTCGGATGACATTCCCGTTTTCCAAAGTAACTTTAGCAGTAGTGGGTATAATTTCGCCTGGATGTTCCTTTTTCCAAATTAAATATGCTTTTCTATAATTATTTTCCAATATAGTAGAAAGTAGATTAAAATGAAAGCCATGATTCTTCCACCAATCTATCTGTTCCTGTGTTAAATCCTTATATTGTTCATAATGTTCAGCCTTTTGCATAGCATCATAAATATGACACATACGATTAGCATATCTACCTAGTCTTATTATTTTTCCACTTTTTATTTTCACTACTGTAGTAAAAGGTACGTTTTCATTTTTCGGATTTTGCTCTTTCCATAAAAGAAAGGCTTCTCGAACTTCTGGTTCCATTGAATATACATCTACTGATGCCACACTCTTGTTAGTCAATTTTTGTTCTTTTTTAGGAGTTTCTTTGAACTCATTAGGAGAATCAGGTATAGTTTTTTTCTGATTTTTTTCTTTTTCAGATACTGTTTTAGACACTTCTTTTGGTACAGCCACGAAAGAAGAATTAGTTTGTAATGACTGCTCCTCAATTTTTTCTTTCTTGATCATTACTTTCGCTCTCACTTTCGGTACAGCAATTGGACGGGAAATATCTCCTGATTGCTTTTTTTCTACTTTGTTACTCTCAAAAGATGCCTTCGGTTTCACATATGGTATATCAAAAGAAGGAGAAACAATTGGCGGTTTTCTTTCTAAAACAACAACTGGACGAGAAGGATCACCTAATTTTTCAGCCTCAACTCTTTCTTCTTCAGAAATGGCATTCTTTTTTTTCACTAATACCCCCTGACTTTCCCACCATTTGATTTGCTCCTCGGTTAAATCCTTACACTTTTGGAACTTTTCCCCATTCTGCATTGCTTGATAAACAGATTGCATACGATAAATTTTATGACCTAATCGAACTAACTTTCCACTCTTCAGTACTACTTCCTCTTTCACTAAAACATGCTTAGTATTTGGATTGTGCTCTTTCCATAATAAAAATGCCTCTCGGTAATCTTGTTCTCTTGGATATCCTTTTGTTTTTATCTTTTCTTTTGGAATATGAAAGGGATTCAAAACATAACCTGCACTTCTATCAATTTTTGCTAAACGAACACCATGACTAGTCCACCATTCAATTTGTTCCTCTGTTAAATTCCTACACTTTTCGAAATTTTCTCCATTCTGCATTGCTTGATAAATAGAGCGCATAATAGAAACTCTACGTCCAAGAGGAACAGGTTTTCCATTTTGAATGATAACAACTGCATCACGTGGAATTCTGTCTTTTTCTGGATTTTGTTCCTGCCATAATAAAAGTGCTTCTCGATATTCTTCCTCGGTTGGATATCCCCGTTTTTGTATTTTATCTTCTGGAATATGAAAGGGATTCAAAACATATCCTGCACTTCTATCAATTTTTGCCAAACGAACCCCATGACTAGTCCACCATTCAATTTGTTCCTCTGTTAAATTCCTATACTTTTTGAAATTTTCCCCATTCTGCATTGCCTGATAAATAGAGCGCATGACAGAAACCCTACGTCCAATAAGAACAGGTTTTCCATTTTGAATGATTACAGATGCATCACGTGGAATTACTTCTTTTTCTGGATTCTGTTCTTGCCATAATAAGAGTGCTTCTCGGTATTCTTCTTCTGTTAAACACAAATATTTTTCAGACTCAATTGGTTTTGTAATATCAAAGCCATGAGATGTCCACCATGTAATTTGCTCTTCCGTTAAATCTTTATACTTTTTATAATGTTCACCATTCTGCATCGCTTGATGAATACATCTCATAATGTACAATCTATTTCCTAAATAAATTACTTCACCATTTGGAAAAGTAACAAAATCATTCTTTGAAACCTCTTCTTCCTTATCATGGGTTTCTAACCATATTAACCAAGCTTCACGGTAATCTTTATCATGATAATGGTGGGAACTTAAATCAAAATCAAAACCTTGATTGCTCCACCAATCGATTTGTTCCTCCGTTAGATTCTCATAATTACCATATCGTTTCTTTTTTTGCATCGCACGATAAATTTGTGACATGATATAAAGCCGAACACCAATAGCAACTGCCTTTCCATTAACCGCAACCACTTGCGACAATTTAATATCATTTACTCCATTTTCTTTACAAACTAAATATGCTTGTCTATATTCTTCTTCCGTAACCCCCATCTTACTTACCTTCTTTCATTTAATATTTCTAAATAATCAATTACAATTTGAAATGTATTATACCTTCTTTCAACTCGGCCATAAACCTTTAAAATCATTCCACTTTGTAAACTAAATTCCCGATATCGATTATATATTTTAGGAAATAGTGTAAAATCTAAAGATTGATATTCATCACTACCTACTAAGAACATCATATTCATTCCATTTTTTGTTTGAATAGTTCGTACTCTTTCTACCATGACAATGACAGAAATCTTTCGATTATGAAATTCTTTCACTTGATTCAAAGGAACAATATTTTGATATTTTGCTTTATAACTAGTAACGGGATGATTACTTAAATAAAGTCCAAATAATTCCTTTTCCTTTTGAATTAAATACTCTTTATCATATTCTTCTACGATTTCTATTTCTGGTTTTAATACAAATTCTGGATCTAAATCTTTTGTTAAATCGGCATAAGTAGCAATACTATCTAAACTATTATATAATGTATGATGATTATACCCAAAGGAATCAAAACATCCTGCATCAATTAAAGATTCCATTACTTTACTATTAATTCCACTCCCTGAAGTTCTCGCTAGAAAATCAAAAATATCTTGATAAGGCTCATTTCGATTTTTTAAGATTGTATCAACACTAACTGCCCCTACATTTTTGATTGCAGATAATGGATAACGGATTCCTTCTTTCTCTACAATATAATGTTTATTACTACGATTAATACACGGTTTTAGTATTGAAATTCCTAAAGATTTAATCTCATTGATATACTGATTTGTCTTAGTATCGCTTCCTATCACAGAACTCAGTAAATTACTATAGAAATATTTTGGATAATAGTATTTTAAATAGGCCATTTTGTAGGCGATTAAAGAATAAGCAACAGAATGTGAGCGATTGAATCCAAAATTAGCAAAGTTCAAAATTAAATCGAAGATTTCTTTGGATACTTCTTTTGAGTGCCCTCTTTTAATACTTCTTTCCATAAAACGAGTTTCTTCATTTTTTAATACATCCATTTTCTTTTTACTCATAGCTCTTCTTAGAATATCTGCTTCCCCTAAAGTATAACCAGCAAAAGTAGATGCAATCTGCATAATCTGTTCCTGATAAATGATAATTCCCTTCGTACTTTTTAGGATTGGTTCTAAACATGGATCTAGATAAGTAATCTTCTCTTCGCCATTTTTTCTCCTAATATAAGAGTCAATATTAATCGCAGGTCCTGGACGAAATAAGGCAATCGCTGAAAAGATATCTTCCAAAGAAGTTGGTTTTAGATTTCGTAAAAAATTCCGCATCCCATCACTTTCAAATTGAAAAATTCCTGTTGTATCAGCAGTTGCAAAAAGATTTAATACATGTTTATCTTCTAAAGGAATCGTTTGAAAATCAATTTTCTTATTTTCTCCTAACTCAATATCTTTCAAGATATTCATAATCGTTGTTAATGTTTTTAATCCTAAAAAGTCCATTTTGAGAAGGCCCAATTCTTCTAAATATTCCATTGGAAATCCTGTTAGATAGATTCCATCATTTTTAGTTAATGGAATTACTTCATCTAAATCTTTTTTACACATGACAATTCCCGCTGCATGAGAAGAAGTATGTCTAGGAAAGCCCTCAATTACCATCGCTATTTTTAACATGTGTTTTAATTTTTCATCAATATCGATCAACTGTTTAAATTCCGAATCTTTTGTATAGAAATCCTTTAATTTCTGTTTTGTAAAACTAGGAATTCTTTTACTAATTTGATCCACTTGATAAGAAGGAATATTTAAGACTCTTGAAACATCCCGAATCGCTTGTTTGGCAGCTAAAGTTCCAAAAGTTACAATACCAGAGACTCTTTTTGTTCCATACTTTTCTGTCACATAGTGAATGACTTGATCACGGTAAACATCTGGAAAATCAGTATCGATATCTGGCATACTAATTCTTTCTGGATTTAGGAATCGCTCAAATAATAAATCATAATGAATGGGGTCCAAATCCGTAATACCGATTGAGTAACAAACTAAAGATCCTGCCCCACTTCCTCTTCCTGGACCAACTAAGATATGATTCTTTTTTGCATATTTGATAAAGTCGTAAACAACTAAAAAGTAATTAGAAAATCCCATCTTTTGAATAATATCAAGTTCGTAAGTTAAACGTTCTTGATAGTTTTTAGGAACCTGATTTTTTAATCTTCTAGAAAGTCCCATTTGTGACAAAGAAACTAAATATTCATGAGAAGTACAACCATCTTTTGTTTCATAAATTGGTAATAATAATTCGCTTTCTTCCCACTCAAACTTACATTTTTTCGCAATTTCTAACGTTTGAAACAGACCCTCATTACTAGAATAATCATAGAGATTATCTAAATCTAATTCTAAGTTTTCTGTATGATAAGAAATACTATCTGCAATCGTTTTTCCATCCCGAATCATCAATAAATATTTCAAATATGTTTCCTGCTCTTTTTTTAAATACTGAGCTTTTCTTAAAAACACCACTTGTTTTGTTTCTAATCTAGCTTCTTTTTCTTCTTGTTTATTTTTATATCCAAGATAAACTTCACTTAAAAACTCATTTAATTGTTTGAATGTTTCAAAATATTCAAAAGGAACAATTGCTAATACATCTTCTTTATATTGTCTTAAATCATCGATTGTTACCGTTCTTTCATCTTGAATCGTAGAAAGTTTAATTAAAGATTGATACCCTCGATAATTTTTCGCATAGAATAAAACAATGTCATTTTCTAGAGAAATCTCTAATCCAATGACAGGATGAATGTTTTTTTCCATACATTTTTTATAAAATTCCATCATGCCAAAGAGATTAGAATCTGTAATGGCAAGAGAAGTAATTTTCTTTTGAAGGCAGAATTCTAGTAGGTCATCAACTTTAATCAGACTAGATAATAAAGAATAATTGGTCTGAACATAAAGTGGTGCATACATAGAACCCTCTCCTTTCTCAGTTATATTCTACCACAAAAAGATGGACTTCACTAGAAATTTATGATAGAATATGCTTATTTTGAAGGGAGCATCGTCTTATGGATTACAATAAACTGGAAGATATCAAAACGAAAGACACACCGTTTACTGTTCCAGATGAAAAGAGTTCTTATATTTCTTTCTGTGACGGAAAACGAGTATTTCGAAAAAGTTTTTCCTTCCGTGAACTTTTAGGGGAAGAAATTGCAACTTTTATGGGGAGAGACACCATTCACTATTTTCTTCTGTTAAAAGATAATATCTACTATTTAGCATCCTTTCCATTCTTAGAACAAAAAGAATGTTACCCAGATGATTTAAAAGAATTCGCTTTCTCCAATTGGAAAAAGAAAAAAAAAGACAAAGACTGTTATGAGGATTTTATTCCGTTCTTTCTAGGACAATCAAAAAGTAAACCTATGAAAGAAAAATTCTTAATGACACTTTATCAAACATTCGCCATTGATACCTATATGAGACAAACAGATCGTTATAGTTGTAATACAATGTTATATCAAGAAAAAGAAAATTTATTTTGGGCTCCCATGTATGATTATTCCTACTCTTTTGCAAGTTTCGATTCAGAAAAAGATGTCTTCGAAAGTTTCTTTTACTTAAACCCATTTTTTTCAATGAAATTAAATGATTATACAGAGTTTTTAAATCGATACCCAGAGTTTTTTAATTATCTAAAACAAATTGAGACAATGGATTTGATGATGCAAATTGACAATATCAAAAGGAAGTATTGTTTTTCTTATTCTATAGAATTTCTTGATTATTGGAAGAAACAAGAAGAAATGAGTCAAAAGGTGATTCAAAAAATTATGAGCGGTTCTTCTTTTACTAAAGGAAAATAATGAAAATCATTTGACATTCCTTATAAATTATGATAAAGTTATAAGCGCAAGTTATTATGTATTAAAAGGAGGAAAAGAAATGCCAGTTAGTATTACAAGTAAGAAGCCTTTATTCGGAAATAAACGTTCTCATGCATTAAATGCTACTAGAAAAAAACAAGGAGTTAATTTACAAGTAGTTACGTTAGAAGATGGAACGAAAGTAAGATTAAGTGCTAGAGAAATTAGAACTTCTAGAAAAAATGAAAAAGTAGAAAAAGTTGAAGAACAAAATACTGAAGTAAGCGAGTAATATTGCTTATTTTTTTATTTCCTATATAGTAACATACAAAAAAACTGAAATAAATTCTATTTCAGTTTTTTGCACTTGATTTTCCTGATTCATAATGAAATCCCTGAATTGTTTCATTATACTGAATCGTTCTATGAACAAAGTCTTGTATTTTATAAATCTCTTTCAATATTTTTATAGTAGCTCGTAAATTCCAGTCTAGATTTTTGATAGGACTGTCTTCTCTTTCTTCCAATACAAATGAATCTTCAACGATATTTTGATAAGAATTTTCTAAAATTTGAAGCATGGACACCTTAACAGTTTCCTTCAAAGATTCATCCAAATTATTGTTTTCCAATAAAGACATAGTATCTAAAACACTACTCGTAATAGCTCCTAACACCTCTTTATTTTCTTCTAAGATTATTTTTTTAGCTACATCAATATCGTTTAATACATCTCGTTTTCCCATCAAATTAGGAACCAGTTTTGCCAGATTTTCTAATATTGGCATTAAATCTTCACGAACTTGCAATTTGCTTTCACTATCTACCTGCAATGATTGAATTTGTTCTAAATATTTAGTTCGAATTTGATGAAGCTGTTCTTGATACTCCATTTTATTTTTTGAATCCAAGGAATTGATAATCATTTCTAAAGATTGGATATCTTCTCCTAAAGAATCTTCAACCACTCCATTAAGAGATTGATAAAGTATATAAGCATTTTGTACTTTTTCATACAATTGATCTAATCGATCGGTTAATTCTTGTTCAAAAGTATAAAAATTAGTAGGAAATTGTAAAGTAAATGTATCGAAAGAAGGTACTAACAACTTGTTTTCTATTTCTGTTAAGATTGTAAGAGCCTCATTTTGAATCGCTGAATTTCCCATAACAGAAGCACAATATTTCATTTGTTTGATTTTATCTTCCATAGATTCTATTTGTTGTTTTGCTTCTGGTATACTGGAATCTTCCAAGATTTTTTGATATTGATCGATTTTCTCTTTCAAATTAAAATTATCATCTAAATGAATAAAATTCATATCAATTGCCTGTAAATCAACAATCAATTGATTTCTTAAAGACTGTGGTGTTTGATAAGTTCTTAAAGTAATCTGACTCTCTGATTCTAAGGTTGGTTTTAAATCTTTCAAATTTTTTTGATATGTCTGAATTAATATCTCTATCTTCTCAAGTAATCCTTCCTTAACAGAATCTTCTAAAATCTCACTTTTTTCTTTTATTTTATCTATCAATTCATCAATTTCTAAATCACCACTATGATAATCGAATTCCTCTTCTTTTTTTGTTTTAGAGCCTACCAATTCGTTTCTCACAAAACCATTTGTATCTTCAACCATTTCTATTTCGATTCCTGCTTTTTTAGCAGCATTTTTTAGAAGAGATAAATTAAATTTTTTTATATAACCAATAAAAGTAATCCGATTCACTTTCATATCCACATTTACTTCTTTAATATCTTGAATAAAATCATAAGCCACAGGATAATTGAAATCGTCATCAATAAGAACTGTTAGATTACATTTCAGTCGCTTCCGTTGACATTTTATATGACTATCTATATGCCGAAAATGACAAACAATCTCTAACTCAGTATCTCTATGTCCTAAATCAAAGGAATGATCAAAATTGATTTCAGATAAAGTTTTAGGAAAAATAATGGTAGTAAGTGGATTATTACTAAAAGCATTAGGACCAATTTCTTCTAGGCCTTCATTTAAAACTAACGTTGTCAAATTACAATTAGCAAAAGCAGAGCCTTGAATACTTCTTATTGTACTTGGCAATACTAATTTTTTGATTCCAGTACTACAAAAAGCAGAGTATTCAATCTCAGATACACCCTCCTTAATTATTAATTCTTCTATCGATGCATGATTCAAAAAATAAGATGGAATAAATTTTTTAGTACCAGAAACTGTTAATTTTTTAAAAGAGCAAGCATAAAAAGCAAATTGATCAATCTTTCCTAACCCTTCATCTAAAATTAACTCTGTTTCCATAAAATTACAATGAGTAAAGGCATTATCCTCAATATACTTCACAGTACTTGGTAATTTTAATTTTTTTATTCCACTGTTTTGAAAAGCAGATTCTCTAATACTAGATACACCTTCCCCAAGCACCAATTCTTCGATTGGCATATTTTTAAAAAGATTAGCTGGAATCGATGGTATGGTACCAGGAATTGTTAGCTTTTTGATTGGATAGTGGTTACGTCGATATTCATTAAATGCATATTTATTAATCCAGACTACACCATCAGGTATGACAATTTCTTCATCCGTTCCGAAATACCGTTCCAAATCATTCCCTTTGATTTCCCATTTTTTACTATCTACATTCTCCATAATATCACCTTTTTACTTTATTTCTTATATTAATTACAACATAAATTACGCTAAAAAGCAAAAGAGAGAGAAATCTTTTTCTATTTTTGTCTTTATTTTACATAGGAAAAGTAACCATTTAGATTCCTTTTTTATTCATTATTTCTGACTTGCCTTTGAAAAGCTCATTTCTCGGTCAATTGGTCGATTTTTCGAATAGTAATAGAAATATTGATAAAGTTCTCGAGATGTTTCATAATCATTCATCAAACTACACCCCAAATCGGCCCTGCATTCTCCTTGAATAATTCGTTCAAGTCTTTGTACTACAATACTATAAGATATACTTTCTGGACAGTTTCTTAGAAAATATGGATTGACAATCTCTCTCATATCATCATAAGAATATGCCCAATCAGTTAATGGATGACTTAGAGCATCTTTTCTTTCTTCAAATTCTTTAGAATCTCTCCCTTGCTTTTCAAAGGTAGCTTTCATTGTTTCCTCATCAAAATATGGGACTACTTTTAGTAATAGTACTTTACCAGGATAATCCTGTCTCAATTTTAAATAAGCATTTTCACTAGATAAATCAATACAAGGGATTTTTCCTTCTTCTAATGCCTGATCAATTTCTGATTTTTTTATCCCATAATATTGTTGATTAAAGGGATTTACATATTGATATTCCATTTTGATAACTTCCTCAAGTGGCACATCTCCCTTAACATCCATTACATCTTTCTCATCAACTCTAGACCCTCTCGTTGTATATTTTGTAACTGTCTTTATATAGGGATAATTAGGAAGAATATTCCTAGTGATAAAGGACTTTCCGCTCCCTGTTTCTCCCACTACTACTATAATTAAACCATTATGATTCATATTCTCACCTTAATCCAGCACTTTTTCTTAAACAATCAATAGGCTCTTGAAAGTTTTTTTGATTGGTAATATAGCTACCTGCGACAACTTGATCAACATACTTTAGTTTTTTGATAGTCTCATCATTGATACCACCATCAACACTAATTTTCACATCTAAATTTGCTTCCTGAATCATTTTATGAATCATTTCAATTCTAGAAATACTTTCTTCCTTAAAAGCTTGTCCACCAAAACCAGGAACAATCGACATAACCAAAATCATATCAATCTTATCTAAGTATGGTCTTAATCTAGAAATTTCTGTATCTGGACTGATCGCAAGACCACATTTAATTCCGAAACTGTGAATGAGTTCAAGATTCTTCTCAATATTTTTCTCTGTTTCAATTTGAAATGTGATACTTTCTGTATTTAACATAGAAAATTTCCTAATATATTTTTTTGGCTTTTTCACCATTAAATGAACATCTAGACGTTTCCTTGTATGTTTAAAAATCTTTTTTAATTTGCGAACAGAAAATTTTCTTCCCTTATAAAGAGTTCCATCCATTAAATCCACATGAATAAAATCTGCATCAGTTGCCGATAATTTTTGAATTCCTTTTTCTATGTTTTTACAAGATAAAAAAGATGCTGCTATTTTCATAAACTCAACTCCAATCTACCGTTTTGGATTTAAAAATTTAATATAATTTTCATAACGAGAAGACAAAATATTCCCATTTTCCACATTCTTTTTAACTTCGCATTCTCTTTCAAACTGATGCATGCAATCTCGAAAAGGGCATGGATAATTTTGAAATTCGATAAAGGCATCTCGAATTTCCTCTTTTTCCACTCCTTGAAAATCAAGAGAAGAAAAACCTGGAGTATCTAGGACCTTTCCTCCATACATTTCCATTAATTCCACATGTCTTGTCGTATGTTTTCCTCGTCCTAATGCTTCAGAAATTTCTCCTGTTTCTAAGGAAAGATTCGAATCTAATTTGTTCATGAGACTGGATTTTCCCGCTCCTGTTTGACCAGTAAATACGGTTGTTTTGCCATTTAAAAGGGATTTAATTTTCTCAAGTTCTGTATTTTTAACTACTGGATACCCAATCTTTTTATAATAATCACAAATTGTTTCCATCTCTTTTGTTTCTTCTTCGGATAGTAAATCCCACTTAGAAAAACAAAGAATTGGTTCAATTTGATGCTGTTCTAAAGTCACAATTAACTTGTCTAACAAGTTTGATGAAAAATCTGGATGTTTCACACTTGTGACAATTAAGCCTTGATCTACATTACTAACAAAAGGACGCACTAAAGAATTCTTCCTTGGAAGAATTTCTAGGATATAACATTCTTTCTCATCAAATTTTACATAATCCCCTACTAAAGGTGTAATCTTATCATTTCTAAATTTACCTCTCGAATGACAAGAAAATCTTCCTTGTTCATTCGAAACGGTATATAAATTACTTACAATTTTTACAATCTGTCCTTGCATGAGCCCCCCTATTTTGTTTTATTCATCTGTCTCATCTGAAGAATCAGGTGTCGGTGTTGGTGTATGAGAAGGCGTAGGACTTGGTGTTGGAGTTGGCGCTGGTGTTGATTCAATCACTGGCGTTTTGGCAACAGTAATTCTGAATTTACTTCCCTTAATCATTGGTGTTTTCGCAGTTCTAGACTGAGCAAGAATCGTTCCTTCAGGCTGTTCAATCGTTTCCTCATATTGAATTTCTAAAATAACTCCATATTTATCACATAATGCTTGTGCATCATCTACACTCCATCCTTCCGCTACCATGTCTGGAAATCCATCATCCCCTTTTGGAATATAAAGAATAATTTCATCTCCCTTTGTTAAGGTAGTTCCTGGTTCAATATTTTGACTTACGACTTGTTGAGAAGTAAATTCTTCAGGATCATCCAATTCTTTTTCTTCAATTAATACTTCTAATCCATAAATCTTCTCTAGCTCAGTTTTTACCTCGATATAATTCTTTCCCGTATAGTCTTCTACTTCGTAAACCATTTCTCCTGTCGATTCATAAATCGTAATGACAGTTCCTTTTTTTACGGTTCTACCAGCAGCAGGAGAAGTTTTAATTACGAGTCCTTTTTCAATCGTACTACTTTCTTCTTTCATCGTTTCTATTGCGACTTCAAAGCCCGCTTTTTTTAATTCTTTTTCGGCATCAATTACCGTCATTTCTGCAACTTTAGGGACTTCTATATCTGGAGTTTTGGTGAAGTAAGGAACAACAAGGAAAAAACTAACAACAGCAATAACAGCAACTGTAAAGATCCCTGTTAGAATCCAAATTACTTTATTTGTACGTTTTACCAGTTGATCTTCTTCGATTTCTTCATCTTCAGAATCTGTTTCTTCTACTTCGTCTTTCTTTTCCTCATTCTCTAGTTGTTTTTCTTTTTCTTTTTCTTCTACTTCTGTTTCCTCTGGCTTTTCTTTTTCTACAACAGGAACTACTTCTTCACTTTTTTCCTTTTCTTCTTCTGTTTCTTTTATTTTTTCATCTGTTTTTTTCTTAACAGAACTAATTGTTTTCGTATTTTCATCTAACTCATGTTCTGGATACTTGAATTCGATTCTTTTTTCATCCATTCTCTCATCATTCAACACGGTTAATAAATCTGCATGCATTTCTTTGACATCTGCATAACGGTTTTTTGGATTCTTAGCCGTTGCCTTTAATACAACATTTTCAACACTCTGAGGAATTGCTGGATTTTTCTTGCGAATTCTTGGAATATCATCTCGCATCTGTTTTAAAGCAATCTCAACTGCATTATCTCCTTTAAAAGGAAGATTTCCAGTTAATAATTCATAGAATAAAATTCCCATAGAATAAATATCACTACGAATTGTGGAACCCTTTCCACTTGCTTGTTCTGGAGGCAAGTAATGAACAGACCCCATCACAGAATTTGTCTGTGTTAACTGAGTACTATTTAATGCCATAGCAATTCCAAAGTCCGTGATTTTAATAAGCCCATCGTCTTTAATCAAAATGTTTTGTGGTTTTAAATCGCGATGGATAATATAACTATCATGTGCTTGAGAAATACCATCTGTCAATTGAAGCATAATATCAATCGCTTCACTTAAAGTTAGGCTACCTCTCTTCTTAATTAATTGTTTTAATGTTTTACCTTCTATATACTCCATGACGATATAATAGATTCCATTATCTTCACCAACATCATACATTTCTACAATATTTGGATGGGATAAACTAGAAGCAGATAACGCTTCCCTTTGAAAACGACGAACAAATTTTTCATCGTTTGATAAATCTCCTCTTAGTACTTTAATTGCTACTCGGCGATCTAAAATGGTATCATAGGCTAGATAAACATTGGCCATACCACCTTCACCAATACTTTTAATGATCTCATAACGATCATTAATTTTTTGCCCCTTCTCTATCATTCTTCTTCACCCTCTTTATCTCTAATCAAGTATGCGACTGATATATTATCAAGTCCTCCACGATTATTAGCCTTTGCAATCAATCGATTTACTTTATCCTCAATCGGTTCACTACTGGCTAGTACTTTTTGTATTTGATCCTCTTCTAACATATTGGTTAACCCATCACTACACAGGAATAGTTCTGTAACTCCCATATCACAGTCAAAAACATCAATATCAATTGGATTAGTTGCTCCAAGTGCTTTCATTAAAACATTCTTTTTCGGATGGTTTTTCGCTTCTTCTTTCGTTAATTCTCCTGCTGTTACTAGTAGATTAACCAAAGTATGATCATAAGTTACTTTATGCAGTTTCTTATTTTTCATGACAAACCCACTAGAATCTCCAATATTTCCAAACAAAATATAATCTTTCGTATGAATTGCAATTACTAACGTAGCCCCCATCCCTTTACTTTCCGGATGATCGTCTGCATAACTATAGATCATGCGATTAATTTCGGTAGCAGCCGTTCTTAACCATTCAATCGCTTCGTCTTTATTTAGATCAATAAATGACTCTTGAAAATGTTTTCCTAAATAACTAATCGCAATCGAAGAAGCCACCTCTCCTGCAGAGTGTCCACCCATTCCATCTGAAACAGCTAATAAGTAATCATTATTTTTGTTTCTAACGATAATTACACTATCTTCATTATGATCTCTCACTTTTCCCGTATCGGTCATACAAAATGATTTCATCGTATTCCTCCTTTTTACTTCTTAGTTGTCCACATGCTGCACTTATCTTGGAACCAAACTCTCTACGAATCGTAGCATTCACTTTATTCTTTTTAAGTATATCATAAAATTCCAAAATTGTTTCCTTTTTACTTCTTTTAAAGTCAATATTATTAGTTTCATTATAAGGAATTAAGTTAATATAGCAGTTCATCCCTCGAACTAACTCTGCTAAGCACTGTGCATGTTCTTTCCTATCATTGATCCCACTTAATAGAATATATTCAAAAGTTACTCTTCGATTAGTCTTTTCGATATATTTTTTTAAAGTATCAATCAATACCTCTAGTGGATATGCTTTATTAATTGGCATAATTTGATCTCGAATCTCATTATTTGGCGCATGAAGACTGATTGCCAAGTTAACTTGATAAGGTAATTTAGAGAATTCTATAATTTTAGGAACAACACCACAAGTAGAAACTGTAATATGCCTACTACCTAAGGCAAGTCCGTGATCATGATTGACAATTTCGATAAATCGAACAAGATTCTCATAATTATCAAATGGTTCTCCAATTCCCATAACAACAACATGACTAATTCGTTTTCCACATTCTTTTTCAATTTCTAGTAGTTGTTCTACCATCTCATGAGTTTCTAAATTTCGTACTTTTTTTAATCTTCCACTTTCACAAAATTTACACCCCATATTACAACCAACTTGGGTAGAAATACAAACACTATTTCCATAGTCATGATTCATTAATACTGCTTCTACTTTCTCTGAATCATTTAGGGAAAACAAATATTTTGCGACATCTACATCTTTTTCTACCTTTACAATTTTTAAGGTTGAAACTGTAAAGTTCTCCTCTAAATCTGCGATCACTTCTTTCTTGAGATTCGTCATTTCAGAAAAGGATGTTACTTTTTTTCGATATAGCCATTCAAATACTTGAGTAGCTCGAAATTTTTTATCTCCTTTACTGACAAAGTAGTCTTCAAGGTCTTTGAGAGTCAAGTTATATACATTCTGCATAATTCCACTTCCACACATCTATTATAACACGTTCTACGTCAATCATAGGATAAAAAGAAGATTACCTTCTAGATAATCTTCTTTTTTGTCAAGTAATGTGTAAACCTATGATAAAACAATCCCTAAAACAGAGATACTAATCATCGCAACCATTAAAATTGTAATTAAGATATACATTCCTGAATATCCGTTTGGAATAATTTCAATTTCTTCCATTTCTTCTAATTCGTCAACAGTTGGCGTCGGTTTCGCTAATTCTTCTATTTCTTCTGGTAATTCCATAGTAGCTTGATTCATCTCTTCTGCTGCCATTGTAGGAATCGCTTCCGGTTTTACCTCAGCAATTGACGCATCCTCTACTGGTTTTGGTTTTGGTTTTACAACAAAGAATGACGTATAAGAAAAATCTTCAGTATCTACCCCATTTTCTAGTTCATTATCTAATTCGTTATCCATTAATTCATCTTTCATTTCATTTTCCATAATAATTTCCTCTTTCTGTTTTACCAATGATGAAGTTTCCTAATACTATTTCCTTTTTGAAATAATTCATAAACTTCAATCAATTCATTTTCTTTTTCTATTAATTCTGGATTTGTTGTTCTTCCAAAAGAAATCACTTGATAATCTCCTTCTGGTTTTTTATCTGTCAAACTGATATAATATGGAACTTGATTTCTAAGAAATGTAAAACCATCAATTATATCATTTTTGAATAACCCTGGAAGATATTCTTGAATATCCGAAACTTGAGTATTTTCATCCAATAAATGATTCATTTCTAGAACCTCAAATACAAACGTTGCTTGTTCTATTTTCCCATCTAAGGAAGGAGTATCTAAATCATAGAATTCATAATCCATTTCATCAAAACGTGCTTGATGTTTTTGAACCAATCCTAAAAATTTTTCATTTTTTTCTTGATCAAAATCCATATGCTTTCTCCTTTTTATCCTTGTAAGAAGAGAAAAATTAACCCTATCATAGCAATACAAAAACTACTAATATAACACGTAAACGTAAAAATTTGAAGACCAGAATAACGAATGATTTCCTCATCGTCTTCAAAAGTTTCCTCTTTTTCTCTTTGAATAAAGGAGAATGTCGATGTCATCTCTAGGGCAATTCCTTCCATTTGAGACTCTTCACTTAAATGAACTTCACTTTCTGGAATAGAAGAAATACTATCTTCTAAATACTCTATCGGCTCATTTTCTTGATAATTGGAAAAATCTATTTCTTTTTCTATCATAGACTCACCTCTATTGTAGACATTATCTCACTATTTTTAAAAGCTGTCAATCAGTTAGAATTGTAAAGTCCTCTGTCGTTCCTACATTATTAAATTCCATAATAATAGTATACTGTCCTGTAATTCCATTGAGTAAAGAATAAAGATTTGAATAATCAATTTCAATTCTTTCAATTCCATTTTCCCCTCTTGTTACCACTACTGTATTATAGGTATTGTTGGGATCTACTAATGTCGTATTATTATGATAGGATTTTAGAATTTCTGAAGTTGGCACGTAATAGAGATATTGATTGAGTTCAATACTAGGAGTCAACTCTTCTAAAATTTCAAGAAGTGGATCAAGATTCGCATAAATGAGATTGGTACTAGGTACGTTCGTTAAATGATAACTGCCATTTTCTTTTTTTAGATAATTTTCACTGAGTCTTGCGTATTCTGTCGTACCCTCTGTATTAATAATAGAAAATATTTCTTTACTATCTAAACGTTTCCCTGTAATAATTTCTTGTACACCATCTAAGGTAAACGTATATAAGTAACTATAATTGATTTCATAGTCTTCATCTACGATTTCTGAATCTATATCTGGTTCTATTTCTTCTTTGTCTAGATTCAAATTCATAGTAGGGCTTGGTGTTGGTACTGTTTCTTCTCGTTTTAGAGTATTTTGATTATTACTGGTTCTTGCGATTACAATCACTACTGCTAGAAAAATTGAAAATATCAATAACATAGCAACAGCATTCCAACGTTCATCCTTTTCTTTTCCGAAACACTTTGCAAGAATTTCTTTCACTACGCTATTCTTATTCTTCATTGAATATTTTACCTACCAGTTTTTCCCCATCAAAACCATGGAAAAAATCCTTGACTTTCATTTTCTTTTTTCCTTCAAACTGAATTTCAGTAAGAATAATTTCTCCATCTTTTGTACTTACACCAATTCCGTCCTCATATACTTTTCCAATTTCTCCATCTTCTTTTGTTGTGAAGAAACTTTCACTGATTCTAGAAGCATAGATTTTCACGATTTTCCCGTCTAAAGTTGCATAAGCTCCTGGAAAAGGATTCAGTCCTCGAATTTGATTATAAATAGCGATTGTACTTTTTGTAAAATCAATTTTCTCCTCTTCTCTTTTAATATTCCAAGCATAGGTAACTTCTTTTTCATTTTGTGGAATAGGAGTAATTTTTCCTGCAATTAAATCTGGTATTGTTTTTAGTAAAAGTTCCTTTCCCATAAGACTTAAACGATCATGAAGGGTACCAACAGTATCCTCTTTCTTGATGACTGTCTCACTTTGAGAAAGAATATCTCCCGCATCCATTTTTTCCACCATATACATAATCGTAATTCCTGTTCTTAAATAATTCTCAATAATTGCTTTATGAATAGGTGCTCCCCCCCTTAACTTTGGAAGAAGTGATGCATGAACATTAATACAACGATATTTAGGAAAATCTAAGATTGCTTTTGGAATAATTTGTCCATAGGCACAGGTAACGATTAAATCTGGTTGTAGGTTTAAAATTTCTTGGTATTCTTTTTTTATATGTTCTGGCTGAAATACAGGAATTTGATGTTTAATGGCCACCTCTTTTACTGGTGAGAATTTAATTTCTCTTTTCCTTCCTACTTCTTTATCTGGTTGTGTTACAACACCAACGACTTTATAATTTTCAATTAGTCCCTCTAATACAGGAACACTAAATTCTGGAGTTCCCATAAATACAATTCTTAATTCTTGCTTTTTCATTTTTTCATCTCCTCTATTAATTCTTGATAAATCGCTTTTAATTCTTGTTTTTGTTCATCATTCATTCCCTTATAGGGATTTTTATAACTTTTAACCGTACTGATATGATGCCCTATAATTTTCCCATCCTTTAGAAAATAAACATCTGGGACTGCCAGTACTTTTTCTCCTGTTTCATCATCAACACGAAGATACTCATCTAAATATTCTTTTAGATCTTCTTTAACGTCATCAATCGCACGATGAATATCTACATAATAAATAGGCTTTATCTGATTTTCCTTCGCAGTTTCTATCACTAACCCGATGACATTACGACACCACGGACAACTGTTATAACCGAAATATACAATTCCTGATTTAGTTTGAAAGGTCTCTAAAATTTCTTTTCCCTCAATATATTGAATGGAATTATTCCATGGAATACTAACGGGGATTTTTCTTCCATTTTCATAAGGAATTCGGTTTAATGACTCATATTCTAATTTAAATCGAAGATTGTCATTATTTAATACTATGATTGTCGCAATGAATAAAAGAAAACATAAAATACCAGTAATAATTAAGACTCTTTTGATATTTCTTTTCATTTTATCAGACATACTTCCACCTACTTTTCTCTTATCTTTACTCATTATATCATAATATTTTTAATTATTCCTAGGTTCTTTTGAAGAAGAAAAAGAAAAAACTGATCTAAATAATTTTAAATCAGTTTAAGCTTTCTTCTCTTCTTTAAATAATAATAGTTTTTTAAAGGCATCTAATAAGAACTTTCTTGTTTCTTTATCCATATTCTTATTTTCTTTAATTAATGAAATAATCTTGTTAATCTTGGTAATACGCAGTTCACTTAGTCCCTTTACCCCTGCTCTTTCTAAGACAGAGAATAGAGAAACTACGATTCTTTCTCGTTCTTCATCACTATAACTATGAATCCATTGAAAGATACGTCTTTCTAATTTTTTACTTTTTTTTGATATTTTTCCCGGTAGAAAAGAAGTATCCTCTACCAACCAACTAGTACCATCATGCTGAAATAGGCTAAGAGAATTACTTTTTACTACTTCATAATTCATTGGATGATGAAGTATCATTCCAACTAAACTCTCTTCAGGTACAATCATGGTTAGTTTCTTTTCCATCTTTTTATAAACTTTAGAATCATATTCCTTTGCTCTAAATCCAGGTCCATCGTTGTTGTAAATACAAATCACTTTTCTACGAATTAGGAAATCGGATAATAAATAGCTAGCCATCGCAAGATTTCCACCTTTAGAATGACCACCAATTCTTACCTTTGGACCAAAAATAGATACGTTTTTTCTTAAATAAGACCCTGCTTTTTGTTGTGCTAAAACAGGAAATTGATAAGACATTTGACAGTCTTCTTTCCAACCTGCGATAGAATCATCTGTACCCTCAAAAGAAATAAACAAAGTACCATCATTTAATAACATACTTAAAGCACCAAATTGTGTATCCTGCTCTACTTCCTTTACATAATTGTAAAGAAGTATATCTTTATAACGTTCTGTATTTGCCATCAATTGAAATAGTAATACTAATTTACGAATAAAAGTTGGAACAAATTTTTTTATTTCTTTCTCAGTATATTTTTTAAAAAAGAGATCAGAGGCTCTTGATAATTTAATTTGCCTACTATTATTTTTAGGTACAATTCCCTTAAAATTTATATAGCTAAGTAGAGACAAAATTAACCCATCAACATCATTAAAAGGTAACTCTTGAAAGGTAAATTTCCCCTGTTTTTGAATATATTGCTTAATTGTCATAGTATTCACTTCACTTTTTTATTATATTATAAATTACTTTTAGAAAAATTCATTATGTAATGTTAAAAATTTTTCCCAAAATATTCTGAGAAAAATTTTATTGATTGTATCAAATTATAGAATGATAATAACAACTCCTGCACCAAGAATTAGAAGAAATAGATGTAAACAGAATTGAAGCATTGAATTATCTTTTGTCTTTTCTGTATTGTCTACTGGATAATTTACTGTGCTCTCTGGAATAGAACTAACAAATTGTCCTGTAGTCTCTTCTTTTGTTCCACTCTCAACATTTGTATTAGTACTATTATTACCAGTATAGTTGTTACTTCCACTAGATGAATTATTATTATTATTTGTATAGTAATAATTGTTATTATTATAATAATCATCATCATTTTCATATGGAGAATCTGGATATGTAGGTGCTAATGTTGGAGTAGGAGTTGGTGAACCACTTGGAGTTGGTACTGGTGTTGGAATACGTGTTGGCACTGGAGATTGAGTTGGTTCAGGTGTATTCGTTGGCACTGGTGACTCACTTGGTGTTGGTTCAGGCGTATCAGTTGGTTCTGGTGACTCACTTGGGGTTGGTTCTGGTGTATCAGTTGGTTCTGGTGACTCACTTGGTGTTGGTTCAGGTGTATCAGTTGGTTCTGGTGACTCACTTGGAATTGGTTCAGGCGTATCAGTTGGTTCTGGTGATTTACTTGGTGTTGGCGTTGGTGTAGGTTTCAATGTAATATCTTCAAAGAGATTGAAAGCTCTAGCCGTAAACCAATTTCCATTTGTACGGTCGGCTACAATCTTTATGTATTGTACCATCTTTGGTTCTTCTATTTCAAAACTCTTTATATTAGCGATTGCATCAGCTACTGTATTTGCCTGATTCGTATAAGTTAAATTTTTCTGACTGGTTAATACTTCAAAGTTTTCCCCATCGGTACTTCCATAGATAG
>CANOBK010000009.1 GCA_947564265.1 uncultured Caryophanales bacterium | reverse complement strand
TAACGGAACTTCTCCGTATTATAAGACATATAGGTATAAGTATTCCCTTCTACCTTTTCCTCCTTTGGTAAAGTCGCAAAAGAAAGTGGCAAAAGAAACAATCCTATCCCTAAACAAATAAAAGCTAAAATTTTTCTTTTTCTGTCTCCTAAAGTGTTTTTCATACCTTTTTACTCCCTTCCAATAAACATTTAGAATATGTCCTTATTGTTTCTAACTCCATTGTACACTTTTTTAATTTATAATTGGATAGAAAAACTACATTTTTTTACAATTTTACACTTAATTAGACAAAAAAATATTACTAATTTTACCCTTTATATATAACATAATGTATTTTGATTTAAAATATATTAGTTAAAGAAGTGTTTACAATTAATTTACATCATAAATTTTACATATTACTATTCTTTACTAGAATAAATAATCATCGCTGAAAAACAATAAATTTGTTCCTCACTATAAACACTCGAGGAGACTTGATATTTAATATCTATCACATCCATATCTTGGGAGAGAAATGCATTAACTGCTTCCTCTAAATCTTTTTCATCTTCAAAATCAAACACTTTTACACGCATCATATCACCTCTTTTATTCTATAAGGAATATGATAAATTTAATGTCAAAAAAAAGAGCCTAAAAGACTCTTCCTATTATTTCACCACAATATTTACGATTTTTCCTTTGATAACAATAACTTTAACAACATCTTTTCCCTCAATGTGTTTTTGAACATTCTCAGCAGCCATTGCCTTTTTCTCAATTTCTTTATCATCGTCATCCATAGAGACTGTAATCGTCGCACGAACTTTTCCGTTAACTTGAACTGCAATCTCTTTTTCAGAATCTTCAAGCATGGCATCATCATATGTTGGCCAAGAGGATTCACAAATAGGATTTCCAAGTTTATGAATTTCGTTTAGTTCCTCCGTCAAGTGTGGTGCGATTGGATTTAATAAAATTAAATAAGTGCGATAATCCATGGAAGTAATAGAATCCATTTTTTCCATTTTGTTTAATAGAATCATTAAAGCAGAAATAGCTGTATTAAATTTCAATGAATCCATATCTTCCGTTACTTTTTTCACAGTTCTGTGGATATCTTTTTCTATTTCCTTAGAATATTCTTGTTTTTCCACAACCTTATCAGCTAGACGAATTACTTTATCTAAGAATCTACGACAACCAATCAGTCCTTGTTCACTCCAAGTCGCTTCTTTTTCATAATCACCAATAAACATTTCATATGTACGAAGGGCATCAGCACCATAAGAAGATACAATATCATCTGGATTAATGACATTTCCAAGACTCTTACTCATCTTAACTCCGCCTTCTCCTAGAATCATTCCATGACTTGCACGTACTTTAAATGGTTCTTTATTGGGGACAAGCCCTTCATTATATAAGAATTGATTCCAGAATCTCGCATAAAGTAGGTGGCGTGTTGCGTGTTCCATACCGCCATTGTACCAGTCTACTTTTCCCCAATATTTTAAGGCATCCTTTCCAACGAATTCCTGATCATTGTGAGGATCCATATAGCGTAACCAATACCAAGAAGATCCAGCCCAGTTTGGCATCGTATCTGTTTCCCTTTTTGCTGGTTTTCCACAATGTGGACAAGTTGTATTCACAAACTCATCAATTCTAGCTAGTGGACTTTCTCCATCATCGGTTGGTTCATACTCGGCTACATCTGGCAAAAGTACGGGAAGATCTTCTTCCGGAACAGGAACCCAACCACACTCTTCACAGTAAATAAGTGGAATTGGTTCTCCCCAGAATCTTTGACGAGTAAAAATCCAGTCCTGTAATTTGTAATTTGTTTTTTTATGACCGATTCCTTGTTCCTCAAGATAACCAATAATGGTATCAATCGCTTCTTGTTTATTTAATCCATTTAAAAGATCAGAATTAATATGAGTTCCATCCTCAATAAATGCTTGACCACCACTTTCTAAGAAGTCACATATTTTCTTATGTGTTTCAAAATTTAAGAAGTCACGAAGCTCTTTCTTAGAAACCCAAACAGGTTCTTGAATATTTTTCTCCTCTTCGGACATTTCTTTTTGTTCTAATGAACCAAGTTCTACGACTAACACATGATTGGTCGTTAAACGATTAACATCTTTATGCGCTGCATAGAATTTTTCTTGGAATACAAAAGAAAGTGATTGAACATTCTTGATATCTGTATAACCAGTTTCTTCCATAACCTCACGGCGAGCTGCTCCTTCAGGGTCTTCATCATCCTCAATACCACCCATAATGAAAGATTGCCAACCAAATTTTTGATAACGAACACATAAATATTGATCCTCTTTTGGATGCTTTACTACGACAACTACTACTTCTCGTTCTGTGTTCTTCTTTCCTTCTACAGGTGCATCATCTCCCAAATAAACAGGCGCAAGTACTGGAATAATATCAATACCGAATTTCTTCGCAAAGTCATAGTCTCTTTGATCATGTGCAGGTACTGCCATAATCGCACCTGTTCCATAATTCATCATAACATAATCTGAAATATAGATTGGAATCTCTTTTCCATTCACTGGATTAATCGCAGTAAGTCCTTCTAGTTTTACACCAGTCTTATCCTTCACAAGCTGTGTACGTTCAAATTCTGTCTTCTTATTGGCTTGTTCACGGTAATCGATTACTTCATTCATATTAGAAATCAAACCACTATATAAATCAACATAAGGATGTTCTGGCGCAATTACCATAAAAGTTACCCCAAATAATGTATCTGGACGAGTCGTATAAATTGTTAATTTCTCGTCTACTTGTTTCAATTTGAAATCAACTTCAGCCCCCACAGATTTTCCAATCCAGTTAATTTGTGCTGTTTTTGTTCTTTCTTGGAAATCGGTATCTTTTAATCCCTCAATTAAGTCTTCTGCATAATCACTCATGCGAAGCATCCATTGTTCTTTTTCTCTTTGCTCTACCTGTGTTCCACATCTTTCACAAACACCACCACTAGAGTCTTCATTCGATAAACCAGTCTTACATTTTGGACACCAGTTAATATTTTTTTTCGCTTTATAAGCCATTCCTTTTTTAAAGAATTGTAAAAATTGCCACTGAGTCCATTTATAATATTCAGGATCTGTTGTAGAGAATTCCCTTGACCAATCAAAAGAAATTCCAAGATCTTCAATTTGTGCTTTAAAGGTCTTGATATTCTCTTTTACAGCAGCGCTTGGATGAATATGATTCTTAATCGCATACTGTTCAGCAGGCGCACCAAATGCATCCCATCCCATTGGGAATAATACATTATAACCCATTAATCTCTTCTTACGAGCCATCGCATCTAATGCTGTATAACTACGAACATGTCCAACATGAAGTCCCGCACCACTAGGATAAGGAAACTCCACTAAATAATAATATTTTTCCTTATTTTTATCAATTTTTGCTTCAAAAGTATGATGATCTTTCCAATACTTTTGCCATTTCTTTTCTATTTTTTGGATACTATCCATTTCTTCTCTCTCCCTTCGATTTTTGTTTTTTTTCTTTGATCATTACTTTTTCTGTATTTTTTGTTTCTTCTACTTCCATCTCTTCCATTTGAACAACAACATCACCCTTGTTAGATTTCTTCTGATAATATTTTCCAAGTAAATGAAAACTAATTAAAATTACTGGAACAAAAAGAATAAATCCAAAAAGTAGTTGAAATAAAATCCCTTTCACTAAAAGTACAATCGCTCCGACTAATGCGATATCAAAACTTCCAATGAGCGCTACTGAATTAACAAATTTTTTGTACCGAATCTTTTTTAAATCAATTTGATATCTGATTAATAAATATTGTACCTCTACTGGAACTCTTTTACTGTTCTTTCTAGCCTTTCTAACAGATACAAAGTAAAAAGAAATATAGACAATTACAAATATAAGTATAAAGTTAAATAAAAATTCCATCGCACCTCCAAAAAGAAAACCACAAATTATGCCAAAGGACGACATAACTCGTGGTACCACCTTATTTTTTTCTCTAAGACCAATAACGGAGTCACCCATTCACTCCCAAAGACAAGTTCAATATTATTGCTTATCTATTTCCACCAACCATAGACTCTCTAAAAAAGAATAAATATCTACTACTTCCTTGTTCAACATGAAACTAAGACTATTATACCATAAAATCAAAAAAAGCAAGCACTTTTTTATCGACGCTTACTTTTTACTGGAGTACCAAATTCAGGACAAAATCTCATCCCATTCTCCTCATATACTTTAACCTCTACTGGAACGTTATTTACATATAAGACAGACCCTTCACAAGTCTCATTATCAACATAGATATAAAATCTGCCACCCCACATGCGTGTTTGATCTGGAGTACGATACTTATAAATTGTATAACCGGAAGGGACAAACAATTGATATTGTCCTCCTCCTTGAACATCAAATTCTCTACTTATCAAACTCTTTTCTTCTAAAAAGCCATCAACCAATACAAAATGTTTTCCTGGTTCAAGAATTTTATCTCCAATATATACAGTCTTTTTATTCAACATTTCAAAACCCCTTTCCTAGTAACAATTGATTTTTATTTTATTATCTAGTTCTACTAGGAGTCCCAAACTCAGGAGAAAATTCTTGGTTCGTCTTTTCATCTCTATACTTTTTTGCTCTTACTTTTTTTGTATTTACATATAAAATAGATTCATCATCCGCACTAACGATTGTATATCCTAAAGGAAGTGGCAGTTGAGACTGATCATTTATTTCCTTACTCATTAAACCTTTTTTCTCTAAGGAATAACGAGCTAATACATAGTGTGTCCCTGGTGCAAAAGAAGTCATTCCTACATAGGTAACTTTAGAACCAAACATAATATCCCCCATTTCTTGGTGCATATTATACCATATTTTTAGGATTTTGTCAAAAATACTTACCAGCCAGTATCGGTAAAGAATGATTTGGTAACAATATAATTATCACTTCGATATCCAATCGGTATCTTAATATTTCCTTTTAGATCGGATACAATCTGATAAGCACCCTTTTCATCTAAAGCAACAAACGAGGTTAATTGATAAGAAGTTCCTTCAAGCGTAACTTGATAAGAAGTATTTTCTTTTACATTCTTCATAAAACAATATTCACCATCTTGATCAATATCACATTTAGAAACATCTCCCGTAGCAGTATTCGTAAAGACAAGCGTTCCTTCATTAATCGGAACATGCGCACCATCAGAATCATCCAAGAATGCATAATTTTCTACAGTATATTCTTTTAACTCAACATCCCTTTCCAACAGATAAATACAAAGAGTTAAATAGTTACTTTCACTAAATTTTCGAGGAATCTGTAATTGATTGGTATTCGTTAATAAAACTTCTTCCCCTTCATCATTTCTCGCAGTAATATGACTAATTGCATACTCCTCTCCATTGACTGTAATTGTATAAGAATAGCTAGCATTTAACCCATACAAAGAACAGAAGTATCCATCGTCATCACCAGTAATCGTACAAAGACTCTGTTCCTGTGTCGTAGGATTAAACGCTTGAATGGATCCATCATTTAAAGGAACATATCTAGAAAAACGACTACTATATACAAAGGAATAGGTTTCTGTAGAATAGATTTTGGGTGCTTCGACAATTTCTCTTAAATATAGAACTGGTACTGCATAACGATTTTCTTTTAATTCCGTTGGAATAATAATATGATTATCTTTATTACTAACAAGTTCTGCCATATTATAATCATTATCTGCCATTGCATAGATTAGTTCATACTCGATTCCATCCTTATCCATGACATAAATTTCATAAGGATAATTTGCATTCATATCTTTAAAGATGGAATATCCTATTTTAATTGGTTGTTCATAGACCTCCCCATAAATCACATCAACCATTCGAATGGTACCATTTTGTATATCAGTATAATCCCCACTACTAGATTGTAAAACTCTTGGATAGATTTCTAAAGTATATTTTTCGAAATCGGTCAACTTGTAACGTCTTCGAATCTTTCGATCTCCTAAGTCAGTATCCTTAGTAGCTGTTAAATAATATCCTGGGTAATAAATGGTATAATTTACTTCCTTAGGAAGAACGTTACTTTCACCAATCGCACGTGTGATTGTTTCTCCATTATTAAAACGAATCACTACGTTATCATTACGAATTAATTGATTATTCTGCTTCACTACCTCAATTTGAACTCTCTCATATTTATCTAATCTTTCCAAAATACATTCTAAATAGTGATAAGAGAAAGTTAAATTTTCATAATCATATTTTTCAGACATTGCATTCCATTTGGACTGTGTATATTGAACAGGATCATCTTCTACCCATACTGTTACATCTTCAGGAACTTCATCTCCTGCTGGACGGTGAAACTCGATAATAGATTCAATATTGGCATCAAATTCTTTCGCAATTGCCACTTCTTCTGCAATATTTTCAAGCATTCCATCCTTCGTATAGTTCATAATACTCGTGATATCGACACTTTTAATTAAATTCTCTAAAGCAACCTTCGCTCTAGCATTCTCCTCTTCCGTAAATGAAACGTTATCTGAAGTATAAACATCATACCAAAAAGGAATCGCGATTCCTGTCTTTAAATCATGCGCTCTCATGTAATTACTGATATCAACCATTGTATCTGAATAAAGAACAAATCCTGCAATTTGATCATTTAAAAATTCATCCAAAAGATAAGGCTCAATATCAAAGATAATTCCCGCTATCAATTCAGAAGAAGATTTTACAGATAAGTTATAATTATAAACCTTGTTGATTTCTGGAACTACATAATCTTTAGAAGTATACCAAGCAGGGGATCCCATCATATGATAAACTTGAATTCCATTTAAGGACATTTTTGAAATAATTCGATTCGCATTTCCATTCGTAAAATCACTTTCTGCAAAACTATGATAAAGTGTCGTAACATTTAACTCTTTCAATGTTTGAATTGTTGAATCAATATTAGCATCCATCAAAGGAAAATCCTGCCAACTATACATAGAATTCCCCTTCACTACTTCCCCCTCAACAACACTACTACTTTCTACCAAAAGCGTAGTATTAAGAGTTGAATATCCAATCGATAAAAAGAATAGGGAAATACAAAAAGCTCCCCAAAAAAGAAAGAAAAAACCCCTATTATGACGCATCATAATCAGTTCCTTCTACTACTTCACCTGTTACATCTAACCAATATTGATAGAATTGTTTTTCACTAATCACACAGAAATGACAAAGCTTATCTTTTTCTACTTCGGTATATAAAATCGGTTTCTTTAAATTATCTGCGGCATCGACTAATTCCTCAAAAGAAGTAACTCGAATCAACTGTTGATCCTTTACAACAGGAACTTCTAACGTATTAACCACTAGTTTATCATATTCATTGAAAATTCTATGAAGAGTCTTCTGATAAATAGAATATCCACTCTTAGATT
The DNA here is from genome assembly GCA_947564265.1 of uncultured Caryophanales bacterium. Lineage (GTDB taxonomy): Bacteria > Bacillota_I > Bacilli_A > RF39 > UBA660 > Alloscybalousia. Next base: position 50,942 of record CANOBK010000009.1, on the reverse strand, counting down.
TCATAATGGAAAGTTTAATAATTTCAAAAATACTAATTAAGAAAATTAGAATACTAATCGCAAGAGAAGCACCACCAAAGATAGCGTGATTTAAATCAAATTCAGTTACATTAATTTCCCCATTTCCTAAAGGTTTTTCATAAATTTTAGAAATACGAACCAATTGTTGCCCTAATGGCACCTCCATAATATTAGAATAACTTTTGTTTAGTTTTCCCTCTTTATCTTTTACTTGAATCGTCATAATGACTTCAAGTTTACTGTTCGCAAATAAACTAAATTGGTTTTTAAATTCTTTAGCATAATCATTATAGGTAGGATAATTTATTTTCAAATCCTCGTTAATTTGAATCATTCCCTGTTTTGTACCATGAACTTCATCAACTAAAGTCTCGTCTTTTTTATAAATTAAATCTCCCTCGTCATTATTATAAATTTTAATTCTAGAGATTACGTTATAACTATAATCTAAATCAATCTTTTTATCGACAACTAAAGAATAATTATAGTTAAGATCAATATAATTGATTAAATTAGAGATATATTCCATATCTTGTACATATTCATTTTCGTAGTAATCGTTATTTTTTAAATATACTTTATAGTCTAAGTCATTCTGCTCTGTATAAGAAATCGGAGTCATAGAATTTGACTCAAATGTATAAATACAAAAAATAACAGATAATCCGAACCCAATAAAAGCTAAGAAAAACCACTTTACTACTTTTCTATTAATCGCATTTAATTGAGAAATATGATTTTCCATGACAATACCTCCTTTAATCTAATTTTTGTACTTTTATTTATTTTAATGATTCACTCAACCATACAGTTGGTAACCCTAAATATTTAATTTTTAACCTCGCAACCCCAATTACTTCATCGATTGATACTAAATGATTATCTGCTGTTTCGTTATAATCACCTTGTGTTTGAAAGTAAATAGATTGATCTTCTTTGGTAATTTTTTTAATAACTCGATGGACCACTATCTTCCCATCATAATTAAATGCCAAAATAGAGCCCTCTGAAATCCTAGACAAATTTTTCGTCTTCTCGATAATTAAGATATCCCCTTTTTCAACAGTTGGACTCATGGACATAGATCCAATCGTAAGTGCAAAATATTGAAAGTACCCACTCACAAGTGCTACTACTAGAAGAAGCAATAAGACAGGAAGAATCCAAAGTTTCGAAAGTTTTGTATTTCTTCGCACCTGCACTTCTCTTTTATCTTGAAATTGTTGATATAGGACACATAAAATAATAATTGGAAAAACAATCTTGATAATTGATGATAAATAATCATTATAGTTTGGTAGTAAGGGAATAAAATAAAGATATCCCCTCATAATAACTTTATAAAAAATATTTGACCGATATCCTACTTTTAAACAAAGATAGCAGAACAATATATTTTCAAAGAGAGTTGGTAAAATTACTAATCCAAATACTCCCAATATGGATTCAAAGCTTGTAAAATTGTTACTTACTATTTGTGGGATAATATCGATAAAAACAAAAAAGAAATAGAGAAGATAAATTACACATGTTTGATTTCGATATCTTTGAAGTAATAGATACCGAATAATTTCTGTTACAATCCCAATTCCCACCACTAATATAAGAAAGGTGGATAAAGTATCAAGATTAAAACGAAATATATTTTTTCTAAATCCAAAGAATATTCCCGATAAGTAAGTAATAAGAAAATAACTTAAAATACAGATAATGACACTGAACAATAAATCTTTCTGATATCTAAAATTGATTTTTTTTAATCCAAAGTTTGAAATTAAAAATATTAGAAATAAAATCAAAATTAGAAAATAAATCCAAAGATTGGAAAGTGTCAAATAGTTGATTAAATATCCAAGGAGAACACACCCAATGGCAAAGATTAGTTTCTGACTATCCTTCATAAAATCACCATCATTTTAAAAATTTCATCATAAGAAAGAACGATGGAATTTTTATCTTAATTATTATTCTGCAACAACAAATGGAATTGTAACTTTCTTTGTTGGGAATGTAATTGCTGTAGCAGGAACACTAGTTGCACTACCATTAAATTTTAAAGAAACTCTTACATATAGCGTTTCACCCTTCGCTAAAGATAGTTGAGAACTACTTGTAATTTCTTGCCAAGTGTTTCCGTTCTTATATTCTACTTTAAAAGAAGCATTTGCATTCACCCAAGCTTGATCGGTAGTAGATAACGTTCCTGTATTACCAACCGTAATTCCTTCAGATCTTGCGTTATAAGTTCCATGATTTACAATTTTAAAGAAGTAATATGCTTCATCTCCAGGCGCTGCAACAGCTAAATTAATATTAGAAACAGTTAAAGTTCCAATAGAAGGAACACCACTCATAGAAGCAGTTCCTTTTTTATGAAATGCATTACTAATTGACAGTGTTTGTAAATCATCATCATTTAAAGCAGCAAACTCAACTCTCCAAGTTGATGATTCTACTGTACCCCTCGCATTATCAATATTTAAAGTAGTAGTAAAAGCGGCATAACCAACCGACAATCCCATAATAGCAATAACCAATGCAATAATCGCAATGACTTTTCCTGTTCTCTGTCTTTCCATAAAAACCTCCTATTATTATAGATTAAGTGTATCAAAACATTGTATTTTAAGCAAGAAAAAGTTAGAAAGATAATTTGTACAGTGTCAATAAAGAAAATAGTGATTGGAATCAATATATTAAAAATATAAAAAAACATAGAAATCATAAATCCCATAACTCTATGCTTTATTTTCTATAACTTTTCATTAATTGTTTGGTTTTTTCCGTATAATCAATTGGTGTAGAAACCTGATGATCAAAAGAGACGTTAGAATAATCAATTGGTTGATTCAAATACTCTTCAAATATAATTTTAGAAGAATTATATTTTGTCATTAATTCCTCATAGTCTTCTTTGCTATCTGCTAAATAATAAGGATCTGTAAAGAATTTTTTGGAGTCTTCAAGGATGTTCTCACAACGATCCATTTGTTCTAGTGTAGATTCTAATGAGCGATTAGAGTCTCTATCAACCATAGCTCTATGATAGGAATCAAAAGAACGTTGAGAAAAGTATCTACTTTTTTCTTGTAATTCATCATAGCTCATATCCGCTAAATCTGAATATTCATTTTGAACCTGTTTCTCATATCTATTTTTATCAAAAGTAGCTTTTAATCCTGATACTACCAAAGAAAATGGAATAATAGAATACAGAATTGCTAGAAAGGCATTCTCAAATCCGAAAACGAAAAAGAAAAGGAACCCGCCAAGAATAGAAAGTGGTATTTTTCTTTTACAACGGATAATTCTATTTTTTAGTACTAATAATCTATCAATTCTCTTTTGAACCTTTTCATATTCTATTGAATTTTCCATTTCTTTATCATAATCTATCTGATATTTCTCTTGTTTTTCTTGAATATCTAGCCGTGCAAACTGAAACATCCTAATCCCCCCAAAAACAGTTTTAATTATACTAAATTTCCCCGATATATTCAAGAAGTTTCAAGAACAATTTTATATATTGCCTTGTTAAATTAAATTTAGATAATTTACGAATTTCAATTCTCTTCTTTTTAATGGGAAGATCTGAAAACATAATAGAAGAAATTTTTTCTTTTAAAACCGTATTAATAGGTAAATCAAGTAAGATACTGTCAATTTCATCGTTAATTAAACGAACGGCATCAATCTCAATATCTTTTCCCTTACAGTTAATTGTAAGCTGACCATAGGAAGGGACATTACTTACCTCGATAATAAAATCTGCATCATCTACATAAGAAACTGTTTCTAGTTCTGTATCATTAAAGTATGCCATAATATCTTGGGCTTTCTTTGTATTACGGAATCTTATTTTATAGTTTCTATAATCTGGGAGTACACTTCTAGTACCTTCAGAGTTCCGAACGATAATTGTATAGTTACTAGGCAAATAGTTATATTCAATCTGTGTTAATAAGTATTGTTTTTCTTTATACATATCTGTTGTACCATCGTCATCATACAATTGGAAAGTATGATTCTCTCCTGGGAAAATATGAATTTCTAAAGATTCTGGTGTTCCTGTAAAGTTTGGTTTCCCACTGTTGTCTAAGGGAACGATTGCACCTTTTTTCGCAAATACTGGATAATCTTCATCACGGAAGAATGCTACATATTGTTTGCCTCCTGGAAACTTTTTACCAGTTTTGAAGTCATACCAAACACCTTCTGGTAAATAGAACTTGTGAATCGTACGATTAATCAGTAAATCTTTTTTGGATAGAATTGGAGAAATCAATAATTCTCCAAAATAATACTCACTTACAAAATTTTTATCATCATAAACCCAAGGTAACTCTCGATATAAAGGTTTAATTAAAGGAATTCCATCATGATGATAAAGGAAAGCTTTCGAGTAAATGTAAGGAATCAAACGATGTCTCAGTTTTAAGTAATCATCCACTACTTCCAAAGTTCTCGCATTCCATCTCCATGGCTCTTTACGATAATATCTTCCAGTAGGAGCATGAAATCTTAAGATAGGACTAAAAGTAGCAAGTTCAATAGAACGAATATAAAGTTCTTCCTCTTCAATTCCACCATAGTTCCCCGCAACATCATGACTGATCCAAGAAACACCAATATTAGAAGCTGATTGGTTATACAACGGTATTTTCTTTAACATATCCCAACCAACCATAGTTTTTCCTGAATAAGTAATAGGATGTTGATGGGGGGCAATTAAGGAACTACGAGCCAAAGTCATATTACGAACGGTTCGATTAAGAGGATCGTTATTTAATAGGGATTGATTTAAAAACCAAAGCCCTTCCAGACCTTTTTCAGTTTCCTTATAATCATTCCAAAAGAAATCAATTCCCATTTCTCGAAGTGGTTTTAATAATTTTTGAGATACTGTCTCAAGTAAAGCAGGATTGGCTGGATCAAAAGCAATTACCTTTTTATCAGCTACTCCAAACACTTGTGCAACATCTGGGTAATGTTCCTCATGTGGATAAATTCCATTTTTAGGATCATATTGAAGTCCTACACGAATATTTTTCTCATGGAATTCGGAAATTAATTTTTCTGGTTCTGGAATTAAATCTTTATTAAAGGTATAACCAGTATCAAGGGTTTTCTTATCTTCACTTTCTCGAATATGCCATGATTTGTCTAAAAGTAAAATAGATAGTGGAATATCTCGTTTTTCGAAACCACTAACAACTTGTCGTAGATCTTCATCCGTATATGGTAAATCACGACACCACCAGTTTCCAAGGGCATATCTTGGAATCATTGGAGGCATACCAGTCAAACGAAGGTAGTCTTTTAAAGCTAAATCAAAATCGTTATTATACATAAACAAGTAAATATCAATTCCTGGATGTTCTCTCTTTATTAGTTTATCATTTTCATCATAAATGTAAGAGTTACTATCATCGATAGTCGCAAATCCATCAATAGAGTACAATCCATTCCGAAGTTTCATATCATCATCGCTACCATCTAATCCTACAAAAAGGCCTTTATAATTCTTTACCTCAGGATGTTTATAATGCCATGCATGATCTGTATCGTTCAAATCTACACGAAGATTAGAACTTGGAACCACTTTTCCTCCATCGAAATGTTTTTCTTTATTGTAAGAAATGGCAAAATATTTTGTTTTAATTACCAAGTATTTCTCATCTTGAGTAATTTCATAATCGACTTTATCAAAATTACGGAATTGAATCCATTGAGATTTATTATCATAAAAAACTCCTGTTGCACTATATTCAAGACGAACCAAACGTTCCGTTAAAACAGAAATACGGAAATGTTCACCTGAAACCACATTCTCTACTCTTGCCTTTAGATTTTCCTGTTCCATTTTCTTTTTACTTTCGATATCCTCAGCAATTGGAATATCAGAAGTTTTTTCTTCTGAAATTACAGCTTCCTGAACAGATACAGTTGCAATTTCAGGTTGTGTAGAATCATCTACTTTTGCTTCTTCTCCTGATGGAGTAGGAATTGGATTTTCTGTTGGCGCTTGCTCTACTGGAGCAGATTCCACTGGTACTGGTTCTGGTGTTACTACTGCAACTGGTTCTACAGGTGTCACCTCTGCTGGCGCTTCAGGAGTAGGCGCAGAAACTGCTTCTACTGGAGCAGATTCCACCGGTGCTGCCTCTGGTGTTACTACTGCAACTGGTTCTACAGGAGTAACCTCTGCTGGCGCTTCAGGAGTAGGCGCAGGAACTGCTTCTACTGGAGCAGATTCCACTGGTGCTGCCTCTGGTGTTACTACTGCAACTGGTTCTACAGGAGTAACCTCTGCTGGCGCTTCAGGAGTAGGCGCAGGAACTGCTTCTACTGGAGCAGATTCCACTGGTGCTGCCTCTGGTGTTACTACTGCAACCGGTTCTACAGGTGTCACCTCTGCTGGCGCTTCAGGAGTAGGCGCAGAAACTGCTTCCACTGGTTCTAATACTTCTGATTCCGTTTGGATAGGCGCAGGGGTAATGGTAATTGGGGCAGCTGATAATTGTGGAGCACTTTGCGCACCAGTTTCAGAAGCTGTCGTAGTCCCTTCTGCTAAATTTGTATTCATAATATCACCCCTATGATTTTATCCTAATATTCTAGAATAATAATATCATAAAGTTAACAAAAAAAAAAGAGAAATGACAGGAAATTCGTTTCCTTATTTCTCTAGCTAATTAAATTTCTAAATACTTGAATCATCGAAATCCCAGTCATGATCCTCATCATCATAATAATCACCTTCCATATCCATATCTTCATCATCAGGATATGTCATAAACCAATCAAGAATTGGTGAAATAAATGGATGATTTTCTATAGAATCAAAGATTTGAAGTTGTTCTTCTTCCGTCATATCTTCAAAACTAGTAGCATCTTTTATTCCTGTTGTATCGATATTTTGATCAAAAGTGTATTGAATCATCATAGAAAGCAGAATACCATTTCCTAAATCCATATCTTCAATATTTCCACTTACTTTGATATCTACCTGAGTCTGATATAAAGTCTTTTCATCTTTAATTCTTCCTGTTACTTCTAGTACTAATTCTCCTTCTTCTTCAAAATCAAAATTAATTTTCATATCAAGAGTATTATCAGTTTCCTTTATTGTTCCCTGATACTCATAAGTATAAATAAATCCTGAAATAGAAGTACTATCTTTTTCCTCTACTGTCTTCATAGTAAAATAGTTAGTTTTACTTGGAATATCAACAATCTTCAATTCCTCTGTTTTATCATAGTGATAATATTGAATCGCCGTATCATCCGCTACAATTTCTTCCATTACTATATTATTAAAACCATAGTAGTAAACATTATAATCAAATAAGGATTCATTCGTTTTTTCTGACTCTGCTTCCAATACACGAATACTTTGTTCCAATTGATTTTTCATTTCGGATTCTGATAAATCATTGGTTTCTGCTATAGACAAAAGTAACTCTTTATCATTAGAAACCTTTTTTAAAATATTAATCAGAACTTGGTATAATTTTTTTGAAGTAACAGTATAACTAATTTTCGTTGTTTTCTTTGTATTATCACCTAAATAAATCGTTTCTTTTGATTTTTTAAAATCCTTTTCTTCTACATTTTCTTTTAAACTATCAAAAACAATATCAATGAACTTCTCATAGTCTAAACTCTCAGTATCCTTAAAGAAAGAAATATATTCTACATCTAAATAATAGTATTTTTCAAGAATATCTTTTATTTTCAAATAAAGTTTATTATTCGCAAGAAATCCATCCAAACTAAGTTCATTTTCATCGAGTAACAATTGTAAATCAAAACTTGACTTCTTTGCTTTTTGATCATCGTTATAGCCTAATTTTATACTTGCTTTCTCAAAACCTAAATCAAAGGAAGGGTCAACAGTTAAGGATAAAGACTCATCCAATCGAACCTGATCATGGGATTTAATTTTCTCCATAAGTACATTATCTTCATTCGTAAAACTTTTCTTTAAAAGACTATTCCAATTAGAAATACTTTGAAACATAATAGTTTTAGAACTAGACAATACAAAAAAACTTCCCACTAAAATCCCAACTGATAAAACTGAAAGAATAACAGCAAAAATTGCCATATTTCTATTTTTGATACGTTTCTTTGGTGTTTCTTTGCCTTTTTCACAATTTGGGCACTTTCCATCAATTAAAGAAGCACCACATTTTTCACAATACATAATACACACTCCTCTACATTCTTACTATTATTATAGAATAAAATTCACAAAAAATAAATCTTCTTTATAAAAATATTTCGAATATTCCTGATCCCCTTTTATTTAATATTGAAATAATCCATGTTATAATGAAATTGGGAGGTTTTATTAATGTCAACAAAAAATGAAGATACAGAAAAATATTTAGAAAGATTTGCAGAAATAAAGTTTACAGAGAATGATTTTGTCGCACTACTTTTACCTTTATTATGTCAAAATGGCATCTATAAAATCAATGAAAGAGAATTAGAAGAAAGATTATACTACTACTATAAAAATCAAGATTTTAAAGAATTATTTCAAGATATAGTTCCAAAAAGAGGAATTACTCATCATGAATTAAATCTATATGACGGATTATATCGAGAAAAATATTTTAGTGGCAGCATATGGTTTGAACAAATGCACAGTGACATCTTAAATTTAAGATATAGACCCGATGAGGACTTATCTAGATATGAAGAAGGTTTAAGCGAAGACGGAAAATCCAAGATAAGACAAATTGCTACTGAGCTATCAAAACGATATAAGGCAGAACAAAATAGTAAAGTCAAATTAAGGATTTTTGGGGTTGACCCTAATGGATCATACTCTTTAGTACATGGAAAACATCACAGTAAATGGGCCAGTTCTGAATTAATTACAGATGGTGATATTTCTAAAATTGACTATCCTGATACTAACGAACACTACTTTTATGCAAGTCCCATAAATCCAAATGAAGCTATACAACTAAAAGATAATAGGGTCGCCCATGTAACTTTAGTGAATGCAACTTATGCAATTGAGCAAGGAGTATGTGATGGAAAAGTTCGTCATTCTATTGTGAATACAGAATTATTAGAGGAAGACCAATTAGAAGAAATTGTAAACATCGCGAGTCAAACATATGAAATGTATCAAGGTAATCAAACATTACTTACAACGGAAGCACCTTATGTTAGAAAAATAGTATTAAAATAATTTTGAAGAATAGTCTAAAATGGCAAGTTAAATAATCAAAGAGGAAAAAGATCATGAAAAATGAATTTCGCTATACAAACTCAAATAAACGCTATTATACTTTGGATTATTTTTATAAACAGAAATTTGGAAAGAAAGTATATAAGATTAGTCTAAATGCTGGTTTCACTTGTCCAAATAAAGATGGGACCAAAGGTTATGGTGGATGTATTTACTGTTCAAAACTTGGCAGTGGTGAATTTGCGGGAGATAAAGAACGAGATTTAATTGTACAGTTCCAAGAGGTAAAAAACATAATGAGCAAAAAATGGAAAGATGGATTTTACATCGGATATTTCCAAGCAAATACGAATACATATGCAGATGTTGATGTATTAAAACAAAAATACGAACCAATCCTTGCATTAGAAAACGTAATTGGATTAAATATCGCAACGAGACCAGACTCCATTACAGAAGAATGTCTAACATATTTAGAAGATTTGAATAAAAGAACTTATTTAACAGTTGAACTAGGATTACAAACCATCCATGAAAAAACTTCTAGGTTTATCAATCGTGGTCATGATTTAAAATGTTTTGAAGAGATGGTAACGAAACTTAGAGAAAGAAACATTGATGTTGTAGTTCATATTATGAATGGACTTCCTTATGAGACAAAAGAAATGATGTTAGAAACTGTTAGATATCTAAATCGTTTAGACATTCAAGGGATTAAAATTCATATGTTACATATTTTAAAAAATACAAAACTAGCGGACATCTATCAAAGCAGGCCTTTCCATGTACTAACAAAGGATGAATATATAGAGATTGTCTGTGATCAAGTAGAATTACTGCGTGATGATATTGTGATTCATCGAATTACAGGGGATCCCAAAAAAGAAGATTTAATAGAACCATACTGGTTACTAAAAAAATTTAGTGTATTAGATGATATCGACAAAGAATTAGAAAAACGGGGTACTTATCAAGGATTTCAAAAGTCAATTTTAAATCGGGTACACGAAAGAATGAACCGTTATGTAAAAAGAAATGATTTAGTAATTGATGCGACAATCGGAAACGGAAAAGATACCGTAACACTTGCGAAAATGGTCCCAGAAGGAAAAGTATTTGGATTCGACATACAAGAAAAAGCCATTCAAAATACAAAAATTGAATTAGAAAAAGAAAAATTAACGAATGTTGAACTATTTCAAATAGGACATGAGTATATGGCTGAGACATTAAGAGATTATCAAAATAAAATTAGTTTTATTGTCTTTAATCTAGGCTATTTACCAGGAGGAGATAAAACAATTACAACTTCTGTTGAAACCACACGAAAAGCATTAGAAGAAGCTGAAAAATTATTAAATCAAAAAGGAAAAATTCTGCTGACCGTCTATCCTGGTCATGAACAAGGAAAAAGAGAATCTGAATTTCTAAAAGAGTATCTAAAAGGAAAAGATTTTATCGAATTTCATAATACAGAAAATGAAGTTGCACCCTACTTAATTCAAATCAATAAACAAACAAAAAGAGAACATATTTAGGTTCTCTTTTATTTATGTTCTAGAACATTTACATAGTAACGCTTACCTAATCGATACAATTTCCTGTACCAACGCTTTGCCATAACCATCACCATTTATAGTATCTACTTTTCTCTAAAACTTATACTATTATTTTTTCGTTTCTTTTTTACTAATTGTTTCTGCTAAAACAGTTCCAGCAGTTACTAAATTTTGTAAGTCACTTGGAACAATGATTTTAGTAGATTGACCATTCGCAACCTCTACCATTGCTTCATAACTTTTTAGTTTTAAAACAGATTCATCAGCGCCAGCTTCTTTTAAAAGGCGAATTCCTTGAGCAGTAGCTTCTTGAATTTTTACGATTGCCTGTGCCTCACCTTCTGCTTCACGAATATGAGTTTCACGTTTTGCATCTGCACGTAAAATTGCACTTTCTTTTTCACCTTCAGCGATCAAAATTGCCGCTTTCTTTTCTCCTTCTGCTTGAAGAATCTTCTCACGTCTTTCACGTTCTGCTCTCATTTGTTTTTCCATAGCTTCTTGAATATCTCTTGGTGGAATAATGTTTTTTACTTCTACACGATTTACTTTAATTCCCCATGGATCTGTAGCTTCATCCAAGATAGCTCTCATTTTTGTATTGATGATATCACGACTCGTCAACGTTTGATCAAGTTCCAAATCACCAATAATATTACGTAACGTAGTTGCTGTTAAATTTTCAATTGCGCTAATCGGATTATCAACACCATACGTATATAATTTTGGATCTGTAATTTGGAAATATACTACGGTGTCAATTTGCATTGTAACATTATCTTTTGTAATTACTGGTTGTGGTGCGAAATCTTTTACGATTTCCTTTAAGCTAATATCACTCGCAACACGGTCAATAAACGGAATTACATAATGTAATCCTGTTTGTAGAGTCGCATGATATGACCCTAAACGCTCAATTACTTTTGCTCTTGATTGTGGAATAATTTTTACTCCTAAAACCACAATCAATAATAGAATAATTAAAAGAATCCATCCCATAAATTAGTCCTCCTCCTTTACTTCTTTTACGGATAGTTTTACTCCATCTATAGAAAGTATTTCTACTTTACTACCAACACTGATTTTTTTACTTGAAATAGCAGTCCACCTTTTTCCATCGACCTTAACTTCCCCCGGATCTAATTTGGTAATTTCCTCAGTAACAATTCCAATCTTACCAATTACACGATCTAAATTCGTAGGAATCGGCTTTCTTGTTCTAAGTTTTTTGACAATACTTTTCGTACAAAGCAAACTAATAAAACTAACGACAACAAAAACTGCTACCTGAATCGTTGTATCTTCACAAATTAAGCTAACTACAAAACTTGCCAAAGCACCAATCGCAAACCAAATCGATACTAAATTTACAGTTGCTAATTCAAAAACAGCTAAAGCAACAAAAATGACCATCCAAACAAAACTCATACACTCACTTCCAATCTACCTACATTATACCACAAAATGTAGTTTTTTTCCACTATAACCTATGATATTCTAAGGAAAAAAAGAACAAGAGATGAAAGGTACTTCTACTTCATTTATAAAAATTAGATTTTCTCTATTCTTAAAGCATATTCTTTTTCTTTAGGATCCATGCTACCAACAGAGATAATACAAGAGATATTACAACAAGTAGAGGAAATGCCCCTTTAAACTCGCTTAGAAAGCCAAGAGGTACATTCATTCCCATAAAAGAAGAAACAATCGTTGGAATGGATAATACAATTGTAACTCCTGCCAAAAATTTCATAGATACATTTAAATTATTAGAAATAATTGTCGCATAAGAATCTGTCGTACTTCTTAAAATTTCTCGATAAAGGTTAGCCATTTCAATACATTGTTTATTTTCAACAATAGCATCCTCTAATAACTCATCATCCTCTTCATAAAAAACAATAAAATTTCCCTTTAAGAACTTTTCTAACATCATCTCATTTGACTTTAAGGAAGTTGTAATATAAACAAGACTCTTCTCAATTCCTAGTAAATTCACTAAATCTCGATTACTCGTTGCATGTAACATTTTACTTTCAGATTTTTCAATCTCTTTACTAAGAATACGTAAATAACGTAAATATAGGGTTGCTGTACGATATAAAATTTGAATGGTAAATCTTGTTTTTTTATAAGAAAAGAATTCTTTTACTTTTCCCTGCTTAAAGTCCTTTAATACTTCACATTCTTGTAAAGAAACTGTTACTACATATAAATCTTTAATAATTAAAATCGCAAGAGGACTTGTTGAAATACTTGTTCCATTTTTCTTTTTTTCTCTAGTAGGTACATCGACAATAATCATGCGAATATCTTCATCATCATCATAGTCAATTCTTGGTTGCTCCTCATCATCTAGAATATACCCAATAAAGCTAGCATCCATATGAAAGGAGTGTGTCAAGAACTCAATATCTTCTACTGTCGGGTTTACAACATCAATCCAACAACCTTTTTTTATTTTTTTTAATAAATCAAAAGAACCCGTTTTCATATCGGTATTATATATTTTAAGCACAACGAACTCCCCCTTTCTTTTATATTTTTTCTATTATACCACAAAGAAAAAAAGATGAAACAAAATTCATCTTAATTTTAATCATGACATCTGATTCTATTAATCATTGGCAGCCACTTCACTAAAATTTGGAATTTGACAACCCTCTGTTTTGACGTCTGCCTTTTTCAGATTTGCTTCATCCGTAAGCTCCATACAATATCCTTTTTCGTCTTGTAACGCAATGGAATAAGAGTATTTTGGTGATTCCATCGTTCCAATATTTTTTGTAACAACATAACATTTTTCATCTACCCAAGGATTTCCATATACACTTTTTTTCTTTTTTTGATCTAAATCTAATTCTGAAATCGGATAGGTCACTGTTGCATTTTGATCGACAGGGAATCCTTCCGTTAATGTTAAACGCTTCCTTACCTCGTCAACATAAAATTGTGCATTAGAAATAAAAGATACATTTTCTGAATTTACAATATAATTAAATATTCGGGGAACAATTACTAATACTACGACCAACATCACTACAATTAGAAGAACTAATTGAGACAAGGTCAATCCTTTTTCATTCATGATATATTCACCTTTCCTAACAATTAAACTCTATCTATTTTTCTAATTTTAGAATACTATTTTTAGGAGGAAAAGTCAAGAAGAGCGACTGTCAACCAAAGTCTAATTATTCAAACACTGCAGTTCCTTCTATATCTTCTTTTTTTAAATAGACAGTTAGTTGTTCTTTGTTATCACAGATAACTAATAAAATATCTTCTATCGTAGAATATCCCATTTTCTTTAACCGAGTAAGTAACCAAGATTCGTCCTTTCCAATATTTTTTAAATTGTTTTTCATGATATTTCCATCAATAATTAAATTACTGACAAGACCACCTTCAGACACTTTGATTTTATGATCATTCGGAGTAGCAGGCATATATTTACTCTTAGGTAAAAAACTAATTTTCCCACTCGGTTCTAGAATAGAACAGTTTAATTGGCTAATGTCATAATACCCGTTTTCCCTTGCTGTTTGTAAAAAATCATTAATGTCTATTTTTCCTTTTTTTAAATGCTTATATAAAATTTTCCCATCTTCCATTAGTACCAAAGGAGTACCAATAAAAAATCTTCGTAAAACAATACTTTTCGCAGTCACAAAGGAAACAAGTGTTGCGAATAATCCATAAACAACAATTGCTAAAGCGCCGTCGATATAGTTAATCGAATCATCCACACTTAAGCTAGCAGCAATGGAACCAATACTAATTCCGATAATATAGTCAAATAAGTTCAATTGACTAATCTGTTTCTTTCCCATTAACTCAGTAATTAAAAATAATACAACTAAAGAAACAACACTTCGAACAATTATATCTAATATATTTCCCATAGAAATCACCATTTATAGAATGAACAAAATAAAAAATAATATACAAAAAAGACTATTCCGAAATCCATAAGGCATTCGAAAAGTCTCGTTTCATTTCTTGATATACAATTTCTGGTCCTAAGATATAGATAGAATTAAAAGTATCTTTCGTACCTAAATAACAGTCATAATTTTTTTCTTTTGCCAAATAACAAATATTTCCATAGACTAAGTTAAATACTTTTACAAACAAACTATTAATCCCCATAAAAGAATAGTTAGGAAATAAGATAAAATTTGTATTGGGATTCACGCTTGATAAAAATTTTAAAATCTCAAATGGTTCTCCTGTAGAAAGAATCAAACTATTTGCAAGAATTTCAATTGGTTTTTCTTCTGATAAAAGAAGAGATTCTATAACAGCAGTTACTTGATCAGCTGAGTAACTGAAGTTCATCGCTCTACGATCAATTTCTAATAACGCCTCAAATAAATGCCTATTTTCTAATAACTTTTCTAAAAAAAGCTGATTCATAAGTTCCTCTTTTATTTGATATACTGCTTTTCGGCCTGTGATGCATTAGAAAATTCAGATAATATCGCTTCAATTAAATCAACATCATATTCTGGTGCATCTTCTTTGATAATTTCCTGAGCATTCTGTTGCCAACCAGGAACATGGTATTTTCTCCTAATATCCCTATACTTAGGATTATTGGCAGTATCTACATCCACTGGTAATTCATGCGTATTGCCAGTAAATTCTGCGGACTCTTGCTTTTGACTACGAATAAAGTCTATCAATTCTGTTTTAGATTTTGGCGCCATTTCTATAAAATCTAAAAGATTCATGGCAATGAATGATTCATCATGAGTAGGAGCTAAACCATTTCTAGTATTACGATAAAATTTTTCAAAGATTACTTTCCCATTTGGATAAACATATCCACGGTAACCGCCGAATGCTTGAGCTTCTTCCAAAACCCACAAATAATCTGTTGAAGAAAAGAAATGGATTTTTTCTTCTAGTAAAGCTTCGTGTTTTTCCTCTAATAACTTTTTAATATCTTCACTGATCACAGACTTTCTAGCGAATGCTCCAGAACCTTTTACTTTTCCTTCCCCTTTTGGGAAAAGTTCAAAGCGTAATTTTATTGCTTTTACAAATTCATCTTTTTTAATCTTAGTTCTAGCATCAATTAGATAGTGTCTAAAAAGGTCTGCACAATCTATCTGGCTTTCAGTAGTCTCAGGATGATATTGACAATAATCTTCATATGCCAATTTTAACTCTTTATAATTAAAATTTTCTCCATTAGCATAAAATGAACAATCATATTCCTGATTAGATTTTTTAGAGATGTAATCTGTAATCGTCATATAGCGTTCCAAAAACTTGACAGCTGCGCGTTCTAACTCTTCTGAATAAATTACTTTATCTTCATCATCCACATCTTCTGCTAAAGCATGTTCTAAGTCTTCATCATCTACACCTTCTGCTAAAGCATGTTCTAAGTCTTCATTTTCTTCTTCCTTACTTCTTTCCATTTCCCTTAAAGTAACCATCGCACGCATTGCAAGAAGTAATAGAAAACGATCTTTATCCATCTCTTCTAAAATTGGTAGATTTAAAGGTTTTCTTAATGTTTGAACAACTTCTTGAATGTTTCTTGATAGATATTTTGCCAACTTTCTGTCATTACTAATTTCTTCTCTTCTAACAGTACTTCTATTAAATTCTTCATTTACTATCCTAAATACTCGCAAAAACACTTCCTCAAAAATTGAAAATATTTTCTCATCTGGTGCGCTATTAAGCTCTTCTCCATACCCGGAAATTAACTTAACTGAATTAAACCTGTATTTCTTTTGATAGTAAACTAAGAAAAAAGATAAAATCTGTACGTAGTCAAGAGTGAATTCAAAAGATTCTCCTCCATTTTGATACAAATATAAACCAGGAGATAAAATATGACTGATTTGCACAATCGGTTCAAAAAGTGGTGTCAGTTCACGAAAACGATTAGAAAATTCTTCGCTTATATCACGTAGCACTTTTTTCTGTTGATAATTTTTTGAAAATATGTGAACTAAAGGCTGCTCCGAAAAAGGAAGCCCCTTTATCTCAGGTAATCCTAATCTTTTTAAATCCTCTATAGATAATAACTCATTTAATGTTTGAAATTCCATAAAAAATTCCCCCTTTTAAATTGCGCCTATTATACACCAAAAAACAAAATAAATCAAGAAGAACTTGTTCCTTGATTTATTGAAACTCTTCAAAATTAGGTTTTTTAGGAAGTCCAGGCATCGTGATAATTTTATTTAATAAGACAATAATCATCCTACTACCTGTTTGAATTAAGATATCACGAACAGAAATGGAATAGTCCTTAGGATACCCTAATTTATTTTTATCATCACTAATAGAATAAGGAGTTTTTGCCATACAGATAGGAAAATGAGAGACTCCTAAAGATTCGATTTCTTCTAATTTTTTCTTAGCCTCTTCTGAATAATGAACAGAAGATGCCGCATAGACCTCTCTTGCAATCGTTAAAATTTTATCTGTTACAGACATACCATCGGTGTAAAGTGGCTGATACTTAGAGGAATCCACATTTTCAATAATATATTGAGCAAGATTAGTACTTCCACTTCCCCCTTCTAAAAAGGAATTTGTAACAAAAGAGATGACTCCATGAGAACTACAATAAGATTGAAGCTCCTCAATATCTTGTGAAGAATCATCGAAAAAATGATTGATTGCTACACAAAATGGAATATGATAATGTTTTAAATGATCAATATGTGCAAGAAGATTTTCTATTCCACTATGCTTTAAAGCACGAACGGTTGCCACTAATACAATAAAAGAAGGGGCAATTTCTGCAAGAGGACATTTAATATTTAAAAACTTTTCTGCTCCTAAATCACTTCCAAAACCAGCTTCTGTCACAATATAATCAGATAAACCTAACGCCGTTTTGGTAGCAATGATACTGTTACATCCATGAGCAATATTGGCAAAAGGGCCTCCGTGAATTAGGACTGGATTTTCTTCCAGTGACTGCACTAAATTAGGATAAAAGGCATCTTTCAACAATAGTGCCATCGCACCATCTACTTTTAAATCTTTTGCGTAAAGTGGTTCTTGATTCATGGTGTAACCAATTAAAATATTTCCAAGTCGATTTCTCAAATCTTCAAAACTAGTGGATAAACAAAAAATGGCCATTACTTCACTTGCTGCTGTGATATTAAAATCATCTCTCAAAGCGCGATCATTCATATCGAGACATCTCTTAACTGCCACCGTATCTGGATTAATCCCTAACTCATTTCCTTGAAATATATGATTATCAATCGCTGCACATAATAAATTATTGGCAGAAGTAATCGCATGAAAATCTCCTGTAAAATGAAGATTAATATCGTCTTCTGGAATCACACTGGCACGCCCACCACCAGTCGCTCCTCCCTTCATTCCAAAAACAGGACCTAAAGAAGGTTCTCTTAAAACAGCCATACTAGAAAGACCTAAGCTAGAAAAGGCATCATTTAAACCAATCGTAACCGTTGTTTTCCCCTCCCCATATGGCGTTGGATTAATCGCAGTTACTAAAATTAACTTGCCCTTCTTCCTATCATTGGGTTTTTTTAGTATTTTGGCCTTATCATTTCCATAACATATAAACTCATCATCATGAAGACCCAATTCATGACACAATGTATCTATCTTTTTCATCTATTCACCCTTTCTATTCCTAGTAAATGGAAGTAAAATTCCAAAGAAAAGAATCTCAATTCCAAGTAGGATGTTACCTAATACTAAAATATCACGAATCCAAAGTAAAAGGAAGAAAAGAAAAATTTTTATTAAAATTTCTAGTAAAACCCAAGAACGAATCGCCGAAAGAAACTTTCGACTCAAAGAATAAAGGGTCGTAACCGAATGGAAGTCGGATGTTCGAATCACAAAATCGCCAAAATCATTACCATCTCTAGAAAATAAAATCTTAACATCTAATGGGTATTTGCATGCCTCATCACTAATATATGCTTGTGGTGTTTGATACATATCTTTTAAATACTGAATCCAAAAGTCACGATCTTTATAAGTGAGTTCTGAGTAACAATCCTCAATTCCTAGAGTATTAGAAACTGCCCTCGTCACAGCCTCATTATCCTTAGAAAACGTAGTAATATGAGCGAGTCCTATCTTTCGAAGTTTAGAAATCTCCTCTTGATTCGTGGTTAAAACCTGATCAGATAAAGTTACGATTCCTAAACTCTTTTTTCCCTTCGCAACATATAAATTCGTACCAACAATATACTCCCTGTCTGCTTCTACTCCATTCTCTAACATAAAATTATGATTACCGACTAAATATCTTTTTCCATCAACAACTGAAAGGACTCCATTTGGAAATTGCTGAAAATTCTCTATTCGGGAAGCGTCCACAGTTACCTTTTTCTTACAATATTCATTGATACATTGTCCAATTTTGTTTTCAGAGTGAAATTCGGCATAGGCTAAAACTTCTAGTAATTGTTTTTCCTGCTCCGTAAAAATTTTCGTCACAGAAAACTTTCCTAAAGTCAAAACGCCTGTTTTTGTAAAAATAAAGTTTTTTGCTTTCGGAAGTTCATACAGCTTACTACGATTTAAAACGTAAATTCCCTTTTTCTGAAAGCGAACGATCATCAACTGTTCAATAAAAGAAAATATAGTTTCAAAATCCAAAAAAGTAATCAGTAAAATCATAAGTCCATATTCTAAAGCATGTAAATGAAAACGATAAACGACTAAAAAAATAAAGAGAAAGGGTAACACCAGATGAAGAAAGGAAAATAACCAAAATGGAAAAATCATTTTCATGAAACTCTTATGTTTCTGATGAAAAAAGGCACTTTGATATTTTGAAAATAACGTATCTTCAAAAGGAGTTGTAACTGAAATTAATAGTTCTCGGTCTAGATTGATACTACCACAAAGAATAGAATCTCCCTTTTTTAAAGAGGTAATATCATCTTTTCCAGATAAATTCTTTAAATTTACTTTACTAATTCCCTGAAGGACTTTCCCATCAAATAAACAAACTTGATTCTTATCTACTACGATAGTATCTCCTACTTTTACCTCTGAAAGTAGTTTTCTAATTCGAAGTTTTCCCGCAACAACAATTACTGTATCTTCTAAATTTCCAATCATTCTTTGATATTTTTTATAAAAATAGTTCTGCAAAAGGATCAATAAATTAGAAAGTAATGTGTGAGAAAAGAACAATAAATATCCAGTACGTGGAAGTTCTAGAAACATACAGCCAATAGAGACCAAAAAGAAGAGAAAAGAATTTCTAGAAAACGTACGAGGAACAGGAATAAAGCTCAAAAGTAATAGAAAATAACTAATTGGAAACATTAGGGTAGGAAAATAGAAAAAAGAAAGAACAAAACAACCAAATGAACTAAGTAATAAGATTCCCTTTTTCACGAAATTCCCCCCCTTTCGTGTATTTGTAAGAGTTATTCTACCAAAACAAAGTCAATTTGTAAATAAATTCAGCCATGAAAAAGAAGGAATTATTCTTCTTCCTTCTTCTCATAAATTAGAATCTGATCATTTTTAGCATCAATCACAAGATGCATTCCAAAAGAAACTTTATCTTCAATAATCATTTTTGAAAGTTCTGTCTCAATCGTACGACTACAAAAACGTTTTAAAGGTCTCGCTCCATAATTTGGATCAAATCCATTTTCCACTAAAAATTCTCGGGCTGATTCTGTTAACTCTAAATGAATCTGATGGTCTTTTAGTCTAATTTCCAAATCAGAAATAATCTTATCTAAAATTTCAGAAATAACTGGTTTTGTTAATGGATTGAATACGATAATTTCATCAATTCGGTTAATAAATTCTGGTCGGAATTGTTGTCTCAATTCTGTTAGTACTAAACTGGTATTTCCATCTAGAATATGCTCACTTCCAAGATTAGAAGTCATAATGATAATAGTATTTTTAAAGTCAACCGTTCTACCATTGGAGTCTGTTACCCTACCATCATCTAAAATTTGTAGTAATAGATTTAAAACCTCTGGATGTGCTTTTTCAATTTCATCAAAAAGTACAATACTATATGGATTTCTTCGAACTGCCTCTGTTAATTGTCCTCCTTCTTCATATCCAACATATCCTGGAGGACTTCCAATCAATCTGCTAACGGAGAATTTTTCCATGTATTCACTCATATCAATACGAATCATGTGTTTCTCATCATCGAATAATTCATAAGCAAGGGTTCTTGCAACTTCCGTTTTTCCAACACCAGTTGGCCCTAAGAAAATGAAGGAACCAATCGGACGGTTAGGATCCTTAATCCCACTACGACTTTTGATAATTGCTTCACTCACATAGCGAATTGCTTCTTCTTGACCCATCACTCGCTTTTTCATATTCTCTTCTAAAGAAAGAAGTTTTTCTCTTTCTCCACTTACTAATTTACTAATTGGAATATTCGTCCATTTAGAAATAACTCCTGCGATATCATCGGAGGTAACCACATCACTTAAAATTTTATTTTTTTCTACGGTATTTAATTCTAAAAGTTCTTTCTCTAATCTTGGTAATTCTCCATGACGTAGTCTCGCTGCTGTTTCTAAATCGTAATCATTTTCTGCTTGATCTAAAAGGAATTTTGTCTTTTCAATTTCTTTCTTTTTCGCTTTAATATCATCATTAATTGACTTTTCTTTATCCCAAGCTTCTTTTAATTCAGATTCTTTTTGTTTTAGATTTCCAAGTGTTTCATCAATGGAAGAAACCCTTTCCCTAGAAAGTTCATCTTTTTCTTTTTTAATAGCCTCTTTTTCAATCTGGAGTCTCATAATTTCACGAGTCAAAGAATCTAGTTCAATAGGAACAGAGTCCATTTGAACACGAATGGTCGCACAAGCTTCATCAATCAAATCGATTGCCTTATCTGGTAAATAACGATCTGTAATATAACGATTCGACATGGTTGCTGCTGCGATTAACGCATTATCTTTGATATTAACTCCATGATGGATCTCAAATCTTTCTTTTAAACCACGTAAAATGGTTATGGTATCTTCTACGGTTGGTTCACTAACTTTAATTTTTTGAAATCTACGCTCTAAGGCACCATCTTTTTCAATATATTTACGATATTCATTTAACGTAGTAGCGCCAATTAAATGAATTTCTCCACGTGCTAGCATCGGTTTTAAGATATTAGAAGTATCCATCGCACCTTCCATATTCCCAGAACCAACGATCGTATGAATTTCATCGATAAACATGATGATTTCTCCATCACTTTTTTTCACTTCTTGTAACACATTCTTTAATCGCTCCTCAAATTCACCACGATACTTTGCACCCGCAATCAAACTAGCCATATCGAGTTCCCAAATCATTTTATTTTTTAGACTGCTAGGAACATCCCCTTTCACAATACGAAGCGCTAGTCCCTCTACAATTGCCGTTTTTCCAACACCAGGCTCTCCAATTAATACAGGGTTATTCTTCGTTTTTCTAGATAGAATCCGAGTAATACTACGTATTTCCTCGTCTCTTCCAATAACTGGATCAATTTTCCCATTTTTTACATCTTCTATGATATTACGTCCATACTTCTCTAAAACATTTTCTACTTGTTCCTCTTGTGGATACATAATCATCACCTCACAGGTATCATTATATCACTTTTTTAGCACTTGTCAAGAAAGAGTGCTAATTTAATAAAAAAGAAAAGAGATTCCTAATCCCTCTGACTCCCTAAAGTCTTCACTGATGGATTGACAAGAACCTCACCAAAATCATCAAATGTCACCGTTCCGTCCTTCTGCTCTGTCCCCTGAACGATCACGGGAACTATATTGACATAAACTACCTGATTTCGATCTAAATTACCTTGTACAGTAACACTTTCAATCATATAACCATCAGGTGCTGTTACTTCATAACGAAAGGAATCATTTCTAGTTCTAACAATCCTATGTTCTCCTGGTAAATACTCATGCCTAATATGTCCTTCTTCATCAATTGTATCTTCGGAATAATCGATGGAATCACCAACGATTTGTTCTTGTTCATCACGGTTATAATAAACGAGTGAATAAACTACAAGACCACAGAAAACGATACCACCACCTATCAGCTTTATAATCTCGCCTCCGTATTTTAAATCGTCAATAATATCTCTAATTACTAAATTTTTAATTTTCTTCATAAAAGTACCTCTCTAATTGTTCGATATAATACCATAAAAGAAAAAAAAAGTAAATAATAACTATTTACTTATCTCATCTAAAGCCCTTTGAAGTTGATTATCATTCTCATCTTTTGGATCAACATAATATTGAACGTTTAATTCTTCTTCATGAGTTGGTGTTAGACCCGTCTCATTAATCCAATTACCATCTGGAGTCAACCATTTTTGAATCGTATATTTAACCGTTGCCCCACTCTTTAATTCATAAGCTCTTTGAACAGTACCCTTTCCATAGGTAGAAGTTCCTACTAAATAAGCACCATACGACTCATGAAGTGCTGCTGCTAGAATCTCAGATGCTGAAGCACTCCCTTTATTAATTAAAACAGCAACTGGATAAGTTCTCTTCTCTTTTGATTGATCACGAATCTGTTCAATAATTCCCTTTGTATCTAATTGATAAATCACTTTTCCTTTTTCTAAGAACATGGAAGAAATATCAGTAACACTGTTTAAATATCCTCCAGAGTTCCCACGAACATCAATGATTAGTCCATCAATTCCTTCTTTTTCTAGCGCTTTTAATTTTTTTTCAAATTGTTCTTCGGTATTAGAAGCAAAAATACTAATGGCAATATAACCGATTTTTTTCTTTTCTTTTTCAAAAGTTTTCGTAGTAACGGATTCAATGTCTACAGATTCCTTTTCTAATGTAAATTCCTTTTCTTCTTCCTCTCTTAATACAGTAATGGTTACCTTTTTTTCTTTAGAACCTCTGATCATATCAGAAATTTCAGCAGAAGTTTTTTCCGTTACATCTTCTGTTCCAATCTTTTTAATAATATCCCCCGCTTTTAATCCTGCTTTTTCTGCTGGTGAATCTTCAAATACACGATAAATTTCAACTGTTTGATCTTCGTTCTGGATAATTTCAACTCCAACACCTTGATACTTTCCTTCTACTTGTTCATTAAATTCATCCGTCTCTTCTTGATCCATATAAACAGAATATTTATCTCCTAAGAATTCTAACATTCCTTTAATTCCAGCATCAAGTAACGCATCTTCATCGATTTCTTCATAATAATTTTTCTTAATATCGTTATAAGTATCTATAAATTCTTTATATTGATTCGTTTCGATTCCACTCTTTGTATCAGAGGTATGCTTCTTCGTAAAATTTGTAACCGTACTTCCAACAAACCCACCAATAATCAAAGTAATAATCATAATTAGAATGACTTCTAAATAATTAAATCCTGATTTCTTTTCAATAATTATCTCGCGAATCTCTTCTTCCTTCTGTTCGCTCTTTTCTTCTGTTAATTCCTTCTCTAATTCAGAATCTATTTCTTTCTTCGCCATGACACACCTCTTTTATACTTCTATTTCATTGTACCATAAAACTTTTTCTTTTTAAGATTTTTTTATTTGTTCTTAAAAAGGGGTTCCTCCCCATGCAGATTAATATCTTTCACATGTTTTGGTTTTCTCTTTTGAACAGGAAGGGTCTCCTCCCACTCTTTTCCATTCCATTTCTTTAAACAGTTAGGTCCATACCACTCTTTCAATACTTTCTCTATATTATGATATGAATAGTATTCTCTTCCTTCAAAGTTATATTTTTTTAAAGGAAATACATCTTCCTTTAAAAAGACTGGCTCCTTTAAAAATTTTTCCCAAGGAACAGAAATCGGTTGAGAAACTAACTTACTATTTTCATGTTTTCTTGAATAACGATTAGAAAACCATCGAACAAATTTTTTTAAAGGAATTGGATTGATATGTAAATTATCTAACAACACAATAAATGGCATGACTAATTTAATGACGGTACGATTTACTTCATCGATAAATTTATTTTCCGCTACATTATCATAAATAATGACATCTACAAAAACTCCGTCTCCTCGCTTACATCTATTTTTTAGTAAAGTATTTACTTCTTCAATATAAGTGCCACGTTTTCTAACTTTCATGGTAGGACCAGAAATGGGATTATACTTAGAATCAATCTCATAACAGTCAAAATAAAAGTCTTTTCCTAAATCTTTTTTTAATGCCTCTATAAATTTAAGCCAATTTTTTCTTTCTATCGCAATATCCATATCATCATCCCATGGAATAAAGCCACCATAATTACAGATTCCTAAAGCACTTCCTGCGATTAAGAAGTAAGGAATATGATTTTTTTCACAGACACGGTGAATTTCATCCATGATGGAAAGAACCTCTAATTGTAGTTCCCGAACTGTAACTTTTGTTCCATCTGGAAACTCTTTTAAAATATATTCTTCTGTCTTTTTTATATAACCATCTTTGTTTTTTTCAATCTTAGCCATACTACTTACACTTCCCTAATTTCTATTATATCAAAAATAAATAGAAAAACTATCCCAAACTATTAAATAGGATTCACATGAATAATTGCCTTCTGTATCGCATCCATTTTCCGTATGATTTTTTCCTCTAATTGATCGGCAATTTCATGGCTATCTTCCGTAGACATTTTCCCATCTACATAAATGGTTAAAACAACAATATAGTGATACCCGACTGGTACAGAATAAATGTCATCAATTTTTTTGATTTTCTTATTTTGTAGGACTAATTTTTGCAGAAGTTCTTTCTTCTCCTTAGTAAGAGAAGCATCCATTAAGACATGGTAACTTTCTATAAATATTTGAGTTCCTGTATAGAAAATCCAAGCAGAGATTAAGAATCCAATGATTCCATCTACCCAGTAGATTCCATAATAACTAAGTAAAATAGAACCTAGTGTAAAAGTAGTAATTACACAGTCATTTCGATGATCACACATATTAGATTCTACTAAAATATTGTGATGTTTTTTATAAATTTTTCTCGTATAAAGATAAAGTCCTAATTTTACTAGAATCGTAAGAATACAAACAACTAATAATGGTACAGAAAAAGTAACCACATTCTTTTCTAAGATAGAAGAAAAAGAATCCCATAAGAGTTTTAGGGAAAGTCCCATCATCGATAAGCTGATAAAAAGCGAAAAAAGATATTCCGCTTTCCCATGACCAAAATTATGATCCTCATCTTCTGGTACATTCGCAATTTTATTTCCAATTGTAGTCATCAAAGAAGCAAAGATATCACTCGCACTATTAAAGGTATCTGCAATCATGGATTGACTATGACTCACAAATCCGACCATCGCCTTGATAATCAATAAAAATAAATTCCCTAAAATGCCTAAAATACCTACTTTTTGTGTTTCTTCATACCGTTCCATGATTCTCTATCCTTTCTAAACTGTTCTTCCATTATAACACAATTTAGAAAAAAAGAAGAGTTTTTTTATAAACCCTTATCCCATAATTTGTCCTCCATCATTATGAATCACCTGACCCGTCATATAACTAGAATCATCAGACGCTAAAAAAACAAATGTTGGTGCAAGTTCATAAGGCATTGCTCCTCGTCTCATCGCAGAATCAGCTCCCAAAGAAGGAATTTTTTCTTTCTGCCAACAAGCTGGTTGGAGTGGTGTCCAGAAAAATCCTGGAGCAATCGCATTTACACGAACTCCTTTTTCTGCTAGATTTCTAGCGAGCGCCCTTGTAAACCCAACAATCGCACCCTTCGTTGTGACATAATCGATTAGTTGAGGATCTCCATAAAAGGCAGTCACAGAAGACAAATTGATAATAGAACCGTTCTTACTCATATGAGGAAGTGCTCGTTTTGTTAGATAAAACATCCCATAAATATTCACTTTCATCGTATGGTCAAATTGTTCTTCTGTAATATCTAATAGCGTATCTTGTTGATACTGCACTCCTGCATTGTTTACTAAAACATCAATTTTTCCAAAGTGATTGAGTGTTTCTTCAACAATCTTAGAACAAAAATCAGGATTTGTAATGTCTCCTTCTAATAAAAGACAAGTACCACCTAACTTTTCGATATAGTTCTTAGTATCCATAGCATCCTTTTGTTCATTTAGATAAGGAATGACTACTTTAGCGCCCTCTTTCACAAAGGCAATCGCACAAGCTCTTCCAAGACCACTGTCCCCTCCTGTGATAATCGCTATTTTATCTTTTAACTTATTACTTCCTAAATAGTTAGGATTATCAAAAATCGGTAATGGTTCCATTAAGTATTCCATTCCTGGTTGTGTAGGTTGTGACTGTTCTGGTGCCATGATATGATACCGAGTCGTCTTAAAACCAACATCCCCATAATAATTATAATAATCTGATCCAAAATGGTAATCAAAATTCATTTAAATTCCTCCCTAATTAAGGATATGCGAAAAAGAGTACCAGAATTTTATTTTCTGATACTCTTTTTAAAGGAACAAGAGTATTCTATAAAAAACAAAAAAGAGGAAATCTCCTCTTCCAACTAATGTTCTAATTCCCACATAGTAATCATAACATGATTTTCATATTCATAGATTTTGTAACAAGTATAAAGAATTAAATCACTCTCTAAATCGAAAGCACTTTTTCCATTTAAATCTGTTAAATCCGATCCAAGGTTCATTCCTTCAAATTTTTGGGTCATTCTATAAACTTGAATTTGTCCATCAGAGGTTTTTATATAAGCTTTATCTCCAATTTCAAGATCGATAATTCTATGAAATCCTTGATGGTTATGATCGGCTATCACAGAGTGATTACGAATTTGGAAGTATGCTGCACTGTCCTTTTGATCTACAATTTTTTGAGCATTGTTACCATCAGAAAGGTCTGTAGAATAAACGGCGACATTGAAATCAACTGAGGGAAGGAATAATCTTCCTAAGGTACCTAAAGAAGATTCATTTCGACGAATCGTTTCAATCACGTCTGGTAGAACAGGAGTCTCCAAAACCGAAGGAGTTTCCTGAACAGTAGGTGTCTCTGTCAAAATAGGAGAAGGCGTATTCACAACTTCCTTTATCTCTTTCTCAACCTGTATTTCCTTTTCTTCTTTTCCCATTACTTCGTCTTTAGAAACCTCCTCTGTTACAGGGACTTCTAACGAAGGTTCTACTTCTTTTTCTTCTACTTTCTCTATTTTCTTAATAGAAACAACCTTTGTTTCTTTCTGATTCGGTTCCTTTACAAAGGATTCCTTACTAGAAGTACTAAGACAAATTTTAGAAACTCCTAAGGAAAGTGTTAAAATCATAATTGATAAAACAAATAAACAATATCTTTTTTTCACTAAAACCACCCCATTAAGCGAAAAAGCCAAAATCTCTGGATACTCGCTTTTATGAGCTCATATTTTAGCACAAAAGTACGAATTTGTCAATCATTTTCTAAGAAATGAAAGCCTAAAGACAAAAAAGAGAATCAAAAAAATTGCTTTTTGACCCACCCTATTAAATAAAGTCCAATCTCTTCTTCACAAGTCTCATAGAGATGATTTGCCCCTTGAAATATCTTAGTCTCAAAATCAGGACAAGCAGAAGCTTTATTTTTAATCAATTCTAAATCTTCTGGAATACTACGAATTGTAATATCATCGTTAGATCCCATAAAAGCTAAAATTGGAACAGCTATCGTTTCTAATTGTAAAAAATGTTCTGGGTTTGCTGCAACTGGTAAGTTATTAATTTTACCCTGTTCATTGGTATAACTTAAGAATGTTTTTGAACTAATAAAATATTCATCCCAAAGTTTAGAAGAAAGAATTTTATCAGGTTCCCCATTTTTTACATTATTTTCTGCTTCAATCATTAAGTCTTTATAATTGGGCTGATAAACATCACTCTTAATTAAACCAATCATATCGGGAGGAGAGGCTAAAATCAAACCATCGACAGAATTTCTCTTCTTAGATAAATAATCAAGCACTTTATTACATCCTAGACTATGCCCCATTAATATAACCTTAGAATACCCTAATTTTTTCGCAGTAGAAACCCATACATCTACATCATAAAAGGAATCTTCAAATACTTCATAAGTTGTTCCACATCGAACGCTTTTTCCTTCTTTTGTTTCAATCTGATTGACCTCAGAATGACCTCTAGTATAACCAAAGAGAAAAGAAATTCCCTGATTACTCATTAATCTTCCCCAAATATTCGCAAATGGATTATGTTCAAGATTCCCACTCATTCCGTGAATAAAAACAACACAAAGCGAATTTGATAAAGTCTCATACAAATATCCAGTTAATTTCAAACCGTCTTCCGTATACCTTTCTAATTGTTCCATAGTACCATCTCCTATTATTTTTGTTCAGAATTATGATCTTCGACAATGGAATCTATCTCCATCTTTTTATGAGAACTTGAATAATTATTCGTCTGTAAATCAATATAGTACTCGTTTTCTTTCATCAATTCTTGATGAGTACCCAGCCCTACTATTTCTCCATGATTTAAGACAACAATTTTATCTGCAATTTGCATAACATCTTTTTTATGTGTAACAATTAAAATCGTATGATCTAGTTTTAAATTTTCAAAAATATCTTTTATCTTTTCTACTAATATCGTATCTAGTGAACTCGTTACTTCGTCAAATATTAGTATTTCGGCTTTCGATAATAACGTTCTCGCAATCGCAAGCAATTGTCTTTGACCACCAGAAAAATTACTACCATTTTCTGTTAATACGGTATTGTATCCTTTTGGTAGGCTCATAATGTAATCATGAATTCCCACTCTCTTACATGCTTCTACCTGATTTTTAAAGTTAGAATCAATTAAACTTAAGTTCTTTCTAATACTCATATTAAATATAAAGGGTGATTGGTTCACTCCCACGACATTCGTTGAATATACACTCTTAGAATATTCATAGATATTCTCATGATCAATTAAAATTTCACCCTCATCGATTTTATATTTTCGAAGAATTAAATTAGTAATTGTAGTTTTTCCACTCCCACTATGTCCAACCAAAGCTGTAATTTGATTTGGTTCTGCAATGAAATTAATATTTTTGATGTTTCCTCTATTTTTAGACTTATAAGAAAAACTTACATTTTTAAATTCCACTAATCCATTGATATAGTCATTTTCATTAATTCCAAAAGTAATTTGTCCTTTATTTGAATAATTTAAGAGAGTATCAATCCTAGTAATCGAAATTGACCATTCTCGTAACTGTCTAGAATAACCCATTAATTCTTTGGTATTCGTCATAATATTTTCAAAATAGGTAATTAAAAGAATGAGCGTATTGACTTCATATTTACCCTCTAATACAAAGAAAACCAATATTAAATATAGAATGACCTTTCCAAAGTGAATAACAAATGGTAACAAAGTAGATCTAATATTTACGTATTTTCTTTTTAACATATATTGATCAGACCACTTATTCGCAATTACATAAAAATTATTTTTAATTTTATCATAAAGATTAAATACTTTAATTTCCCCTAAACCATTTAAAATTTGAGATAGATTATCTGTTAGTTTATCTCGATATTTTTGTTGTCCTCTTAAATATTTAGTACTTTTAATATTACAATAATCAAATGATTTTAAGTATAGATATTCTAATAATAGTACTATGAGTCCAATATAAAGATTCGTTTTTAAAAAGATAAATATCATAACAATTACTTTTAGGAATAAAACAATAATTTCACAGACATTATCAATCATCTCTGATAAATTTGCAGTATCAGTATTTACTGTATTTAAGACTGTCCCTTTGGATATTTTGTCAGTAAATTCAGTATCATAGGTAAATATTTTATCAATAATCTTCTCTCTCAAGTTTTTATAACTATACTGAAAATTATGAGAGTAGGAAGTATAATTTAAGTACCAAAATAAATTATATACAAGATAGGTAATTGCTAGAAATCCTATGTTTAGATAGGTGGCATAAGCATTCCCATTCGTTACTTCATACACAATATTTGAAGTAAAAACGGGAACTAATAAACTCGACAAGTGCGCCATAAAAGAACCAAAAAATAAAAGAAATATCCATTTTTTATTTCCTTTTACTAACCGAAAAAAATCTCTTATAATCTTTATATTATCTTTAATCATAAAGTATCACATCCTAATTCATTATAGCACCAATCCTAATATTCGTAAATTAACAGGGCCCCTTTCTTACACTTAATGATTCTAAAAATAAAAAATGTGTTTTTGGTAAAATCACATTTTTATTGTTCTATATTATCTGTAGAGGAGTTTAATCGATGATTCCTTAAATATCGCTTTTCGAATTCTATTAGTTTTGGTTTCCTTCCAACTTCAATGTTATTTTCTTCGTTAATTAATTTTAATCCATTCTGACAGAAATCATCAAATGTTAAGGATAACAAGGAATTATCTTTCAAGTTAAAAAACAAACCATCAACATTATATTGTATCGCAGAATATAAATCATCTGTTAACCATAAATCAATCTCAGTTCCTTGATATTGAAACTTAAATCCACCAAATCGATTCAATCGATATTGAATCGAATATGTCTTAAAAAGAGTTAAAACAAATTCTAAATTTTCTGTTCCTAAAATGACAAAATCCAAATCTTTAGGAGTTTTCGCATAAATTAAATCACGAATAGAACCTCCTACTAGATAAACAGGAGCTAAAGAGGAAAGAACATAAGCAGGAGAAAAATGTGCTTGAATATAGTTTTTCAATCGCATTTGCAAATTTAAATCATAGGTAAAATCATCCACACCATCATTATATTTAATTGCTATATCCATAAAATATCACCTTCTAAAGTATCAATAATATCACATAGTATCATTTAAAAATTGGGCAATTTTATTTTCTGTTGTTCCAATTCATCATGCATTACTACTGTCATTTCAGCAAGATCAAGTGGACTAAAATAAGGAAAGCCATCCGTAGTCTCTTCAAACTCAATACCATCTTTAAAACTGATTAGTTTGACTTTATCTGAAGTATTCGGATCTATCCTTTCTGACTTTGGTATAACATAAGAGTACCCGATACTAACTCGTTTATTTTGGCTTTGTGAAATCCTAAATGCGATTTCTTTCATCCCATTCAAATCATTCTCACTATAAAAATGAGAACTGTAGAATAAAATAAAATCACAATTTTCTATCTCTTCAGACTTTTTTTGTTTTAAATACAAAAGTCCATCCCCACAAATTTCTACATGACAATTTTTATATCGACTACTTAATTGTTGCAATTCTGGCCAATAGGAATTATGTGACATGAATAATACTTTTATTTCACGACCACTCTCCAATTGATTTCTGATATATGACATTTCTAAACAATTCATAAAATTACCACCTTAATTGACCATTATTATATCACAAACTCTCTTTATCCAATATGAAAATAAATTTTTTTCATAGACTTAAAAATATGTGCTATAATAACTAGTTACTAGGAGGTTTTTTATGGATAAACAAACATTTTTATCAGAAATCAAAGAGAAAAAATGTGCAATTGAGTGTTTCCCAGATTTTTTCACGGAAGAATTCAATGTTGATAGTAAGAAAAGTTTAGAGGAATTAAAGGAAAAATATTTAGAATTAAAGGAAAAATATTTTCAAACACCAATCACAAAAGAAAGCTTAAGTAGTATTGCAATCCAAGAAGGATATATGTACCTACAAAAAGCTATGCAAGAACAAAAAGAGTTTAGCGCACATAGTAGAATTACTGAAAAAGTTCTTACTTCCTATGATGAATTAATCAAAGAAATAGGAAATTATCATTTTAGAATCAGTGGAGAAAATAGTTATGGAGCGAATCAAAATGAAACAAATAAACAAATATTGTTAGAACTCTCTCTACTCTATCCATTTTTAATGAGAACACTACAAAACGTTGATTTCTATATACCTAAAGTTCAAGTTCCAGATGAAATTGGAGATTTTGAAATTGAATTGATAGAGAATCTTAATCGACTTGCAAAAGCACTGACAGAAAACAAGGATCATCTACAAGCAACAAGAGATTTTTATCACCAACAATGGTTTAACGCCGTAAGATTACATAAAATTAGTTATTCTGATCTAGGAAATATAAGAAAAAACTGGAGATTAAAAAGAAACAAAGCTTGTGTTAGTATCTTATCTTTTTTTGAAGAATTAGAAGAGATTAATATGGCAATTCACTATAAAACATTTCAGCTAGATGAAATTGAAAAGAAATCGCTAGATATCAATCAACGAGCAGATTTAGGAATTGACCATATCAAAAAGGGAGCAAACTACTATTGCTACTTAACTAGAGAAGAAATAAAAGAAAAGTATAAACACTTAATCAAGAAAAACTAAAAAAGAAGTATAGAGAATACTCATGCTTCTTTTTATATTACGTTTTATTTATCTGACAAGTCGTTTTTATTGTTACTCGAAAGATCAAGTTTCCTATCAATTTAGTGCGAGTGGCATATTTATTTAATATCTCTTAATATCTTGTGAATTTGTCAATATTTTTTGCAAATGACTGATTTCAGATTCAATGTATACTTTATATTCCCCCTGAACTTCAAGTTCTCTTATTTGCGTTAATTCATCTAATTTTTCCTGTAATTTTTGTTTTTCTGTATTTTCATTGTGCCTCAAAGTCTGTGTCTTTTCTAAAAGTCTAGGTGTTCTTCCATATTCAACTGAAGAAATATCTAAAGATTTTAATCTACCGTTTATAATTTGTTCTGCATGCGGATTTAAACAAATATAATATTCAAGATTTCCGCTACGCGAGAAAAAGCCAGCATTTTCAGCAACTTTTCTACTATAATCACCAGATAAATGTATCAATTCTAAAAATAAAATATTATCATTATTAAACAATGTGTCTCTTAATAGAATTAATCCCTTACTAGCATACCCCCTATTTCTAAAATTCTCTTTTGTTACATAACTAATAAGAGCCGTTTCTTTATTAATTTCTAAAACTAACTATATGATTACCTGCTTTATCGCATAATGTATATGTTTTAAAATCAGGTTCATCTTCAGTTAGTACTAATGTTAATTCCATAAATAAAATCTCCTTAATATCATATTTTATTTTGACAAAAAATTTAACTCACCCTAAGTATTTTGTCAAGTATAGCAAAATTAGCTATAAATATAAAATTATCAACGCATCGACAGATGAGGATGTACAATAACTTTTATTTTAATAGCACGACAATACTATCTATAATAATCTTTATTTCTCCATCCTCTACGTAAAATTCAAATTTAAAACTGTTAGAATTAACCCTAGTTATATAAAGCCAATATTCTCCAGTAGTAATTGAAATCCAACCTTTTTCATCTTCATAGCAAATGTCACTTAAATACTCAGTTATATTTATCCTTGTATCAATTTTGCAATCTTGAAACATTTTATCTGAAAATATAAATTCTAAACCAATAAAAATTTTATCATCAATATTAAATGTTATAAAAGGCGCAACACCTATTCTTTTTTTACCATGAGAACTAACTGAAAAGTTTCCCCATGTGACATTTGTAGTATATTCATTATACACCTTATTAATGGCTTTAATCATTTAAAATATCTCCTTATTTGTATATTGATTATGTCAATATACAAGTGTGTCTACTAAATTGTCAAAATTTAGTATAAGCTCATTGTATCAAAAATAGATGTTTGCTATAATTCATTTAGGAACATTTAATAGTTGGGTGGTTGCCAAACTTCTAAAGAAGGGAGGCGATATAATGAACAAGAAAGATTTTTTAATCTTCTCTCTAGTAATTCTTATCTTCCTATTAGTATTTTTACTATTTATAGTATTAATATAAAAGAAAATCACCTAACTCAGTCTTGAATTAGGTGAAACCAAATATACTGGCAACACTCAACACTGCAATATTGAATGTTTCTTTTTTATTTTATGCAAGTTTCCTTGACATATACATAATAACATAAAAACGGCTTTTTGACAAGCCGTTTTCTATTACTACTCGAAAAGTTCGAGTTTCCTATCAATCTGGTGCTCGTAGCAGGAATCGAACCTGCATCAGTCACTCCGGAGGCGACCGTTTTATCCATTAAACTATACAAGCAAAAAATAACATTACCACTATTTTAACACAACTTACTTCAAAAAAGTTAATTTTTTAAAAAGAATTCATAGTATAATAAACGATAGGTGATATTGTGGGAGAAAAGATTTTCTATCAAACGAAAGATAATATAAAATTATGCGGAATTTTATCCGTAGTAAATGAAAACAAAGAAATTGCAATACTATGTCATGGATTAATGGGAGATAAAAACGACTCGGATCACTTTAAGGGGTTATCTGCCTCTTTAAATAAAAATAATGTAAATACTTTCCGTTTTGACTTTAGAGCGCATGGAGAAAGTGAAGGAAACGACTACGAAATGACCCATTTAAAAGAATTAATCGATTTAGAAACAACTATCGACTTACTGTTAAATAAAGGATTCAATTCAATTTATCTACTTGGAGCAAGCTTTGCTGGAAGTGTTGTATCTAGCCTCGATTTTTCAAAATATCCTTGTATAAAAAAATTAATTATTTGGTATGGACTATTAGACTTTTCAAAAACGAATACTGATTTTTTTATAAGGGAAAGTGAAAAAGAAGCAAACAAAAACGGATTCAAACTCATTGAAAGTCATCGATTGGGTATTACTTTCAAATTAGGAAAAAATCTATATAAGGATATCAAGGAGAAAACTCCATACAAAAAACTCTTGAATTTAGAAATGCCAATCCTATTTGTTCATGGAACGATTGACTCTATCATTCCCTACCAATCCTCAAAAGAAGTAGCAGAAAAATGTAAAAATGCAAAATTAGTATTAATTGATCATGAATCTCACGCATTTCGCAAATCAAAAGAAGGTTTAGAAAAAGCAATCAACAATACGGTAGAATTTATAAAACAATAGAAAAAGAACATCTTGTGTTCTCTTATTCTAAAAGCTATTCTCCTTCATAATAGTCAACTTGATCCCCTTCTCTATAAAATTCACTAGAAATCCCATGTTGAATGACACCAATTTTATTAGAATCTACGTAATGAATAATATCAGGAGAATTGGTTGTATCAAAATCAATATAAAGTAAATTTTGATTAGAGGAAGTATTAATAATTTTATGAGTGCCTGCTTTACCACAAGGAAATACAATAATATCTCCTTTTTTTATAGAAAATTCTTCTCCCTCTGTTTCAATTTTTCCTTCCCCTTCTATAATATAGAAGCACTCCGTATTATAGGAATGGTAATGCTTGGGAAAAGCTGCCTTTCCTGGCATAATTTCATAAAAACAAATATAAGCTTGATTAAACTCACTACGTTTCGTTACCTCATATTTTTTATATTCATATCCCTCATGTTCATTTTTATACTTTGGAGAAATCGTTTCAATATTTGTATTTACAATTTTTTCATTCATAAAAATTAGTTCCTTTTATTTTTCCAAATTTTTCTAATTCCATCCAAAGAAAGTGTTGATAAAGTAAATCCAAATACAGGAACTAGAGAACTTAAAAAGATATTGTCAATTTTAGAAATTGAAAAAGAATATAGTACCACAACAAAATACGTTAATATCGCAATACAAACTCTCCTAGTAAAACTGGTTTCCCAAGCTTTATCCTCCTCTACCCTTTCATTTCTCTTTTCAATATTTTCAATTCTTTCTTCTAATTTCATATCTAATTCACATCCTTTATTTCTACTACTATATCATATTTTAATTCTTTTTAACATAACTTTAAATTATTTCAGAAAAGGAAAAACAGCTTTCTTTTGATAAACATACAGATAAAATATCAAAGCAATTACAAATTAAAAATGAATAAAATTTCCCTTTTATTATCAAAAACATGTTATACTTAGATAAAATTATTTCCTATTAAAGAAATGTTGAAATTGGCAAAAAGAAAATAGCATAAAATAGTTGTAAAATGCAAAGAAAGTGTAGAGGTATTATTAATGAAAACTTTTAAAAACAAAAAAATTGTGACTTCTATGATTATCATAGTCTTACTCATCACAGGTATATTCATTCATAATTCTATAAAGAAAAATGATGATTTTATCGTTGGGAAAACGCTAAATATTAAAAATTATACTGATTATCTAGTACAGTATGATGACGGAGATTACTACTTAATGAAAGCAAATGCAGATATTAAGTTTAGTGTAGAAAGCGAAGAAAAAGAAATCAAATATACAATCGTTGATGAAGATGATAAAGAAATCAGTACAAAAGTAAGAGAGAAAAAGAAAAACTTTGAAATTGTCGCAGATAAAAATTATGAAGCAGGAAAAACCTATAAACTAACATTAGAAAATGCTTCCTTTACTGAAGAAAAATTAAAAGATATTAAGACATTATACTTTACGATTGTACGTCCCAATGCAAACACACAGATATTAAATGATGATGTCATCAAGGTGAATAAAGACACCATTACGAATATGGAAGAAGACGAAACTCACTATACCATTACCTCAAACAAAGAATTTCAAGAAAATGATATTCTATATTATCAAAGTGGTGAAGAAAGACTGGCCTTTAAGGTAGATGGTTTCACAAAAGAAAATAACAACTATGTTATCAAAACGAGTGCTCCAACACCAGAAGAAATATTTAAGGAATTAGATGTCTATGGAGAGTTCCATTTAAAGCTAGAAGATTTTATTTCAGAAGAAGAATTAAAAGATTATATTAAAATTGCGATTGAAGAAGAGGGAATCTTAGATAAAATTGTTCCAAACGTACAAGCAGCTAGTATTTTTAATATTGAAGTAAAAACTCAAAATGATGGAAGTGCAAAAGTAAAAGTAAGCTTAAGATTAAGTGGTGGGGAAAAATCTGTTTTTGATAATTGGTTAGAAGAACATGACATGAAACTTGATATTGAATTCCTCGTAAAATTAACAGCGCACAGTGATATTACTTTATTTAAACAAGATATTGGTTTAAAGATTGAAATGGAACTTGGAACTGACTTTAATATTGAACCAACTAGCGAAGATTTTCTAGCATTAAAACATGAAATGAAAGATAATCAAGAAATCGATATTGCTGTATCTAGAGAAAAAATTAAGGAATTAAAAAAAGATACTACCAAAATTAAAAAACCATTCGCAAAAACAACAATCTATGCACCTAATATTGGACTTGCAATCCGTTTTCAAGCAAGTATTCTAAATGAATTAGAAATTGCGCTAGAAAGTTCTTTAAGTATGAAAGAAAACATCGATATTAATTTTGGTTATAATAATAAAAAGGGATTTTATAAAAATTTTGATTTTGAAACCAAGGAAAGTGATTTTTCTATTCTTGGAAAAGGTGAATATAAACTCGGTCTAGAACCAAAAGCAAGTATCAGTTTCGTTGGTATCATGGAAGCGGGAATTGA
This sequence comes from uncultured Caryophanales bacterium, assembly GCA_947564265.1. Classification (GTDB taxonomy): domain Bacteria; phylum Bacillota_I; class Bacilli_A; order RF39; family UBA660; genus Alloscybalousia. The sequence continues at coordinate 12,715 of CANOBK010000009.1, read as the reverse complement.
ATCACCTGTTGGAATGTATGGAGAGGGTCAAATTAACTACATGAATTCAAAAGACAAAAATGAGTTAGATGGTAATTTTGAATTAGGTGCGTTTGTAAGTGCAGGAGTATATGCAAAAATTAAATTCCTAAAACTTGATCTCGCAAAGGTAGAAGCTAATTACGAAAAGAAATTTCCAATTCTTAAATGGGAAAGAACTCTAGGTGGTGAAGAAACCGAACAAGGAGATTGTGAAGAAAAATTATTAAATGGCGATTTCTCTTGTTATGCTGGTACTTATACTTATGTTTTAGGGTACAAAGGAAGTCAAACATCCAAATTCACTCTTGATAAAGAAGGAAAAATTACTGGTGATGGATTCAGCGAAACATATAATAATAAACCAGTTTCTATTCAAAAGGAAGAGGACGGAACATATCGAATAGAGCATCAGTTTTATTTTGAAACACCTTCTGGAGAAAATCAATTAACTTCTCAATATTTCTATTTAGCCCCTATCGACGTATCTCTTAAATATTATAGTACTCAAGGAACAAATGAAGAAACAGATTCTTCTACCATTCGAATTAAGAAAGAGGGTTTTATAGCGGCTGATGCGAATGTAGTTTATCAAAAGGATGAATGAGATAGTTGTGAATTAAAATTATTAGATGGTGATTTTTCCTGTTATGCTGGCACTTATACTAGTGAAGAAGATGTTAAAAGAGGTACTACTGTTAATACGTTAACTTTAAAAAAAGATGATTCTTTCATAGTCAATACAACTTCCAAAGGAAAAACGGTTTCTGTTACAAAAAAAGAAAGTAGTAGATATCTATGTACTATTAAAGGAACTCTTTCAGAGGCAGATTATATAGGTTTCTACATATATCCTATTGGAGTTCCAGTTAATAATGGTGCAAAATCAGATACAATTAGGATTGGATATCTTGTAGGTTATGGATCAGTAGGTACCTATATCAAGGATTAAAATATGAAATAGAAAAAAAACTTAAATAAAGTCCTTTTTCTTTTATTTAATCTACCTATCTTTTCCATTCTGTGATATACTAGAAATCGTATAAAGAAAAATTCTATATGTGAGAATGGCGGAATGGTAGACGCGCTACTTTGAGGGGGTAGTGGTCATATGACTGTGGGAGTTCAAGTCTCCTTTCTCACACCAAAATGATATAATCGTGCCTTTGCGATTTTAAAGGAAAAAAGTTCATAGTATATTTGATATTATGAACTTTTTTATTGTCTAAAAAAATTCCTAACTAATCTTTTGAGCTATTTTTGTTTTGTAATAATTTCTATTAATTTTCTTGTACTAAAGTTAGGTAAATGATTTTTTGATAAGGCAATTCCTACATACCGTTCTGGTATTTTTTCTTTCATTTTTAATTCATATAATTCTTTATTTTTGATTTCATCCTTAATATATTCTTTTGTTGCATATCCAATACCCAATCCTATTTTCGCAAAAGAAACTACTAGTGAATAGCTCGCTAATTCAATATTTGGTTTAAGAACAATGTGATTTTCTCTCGCAACATTATCCAGAAATTCTCTCGTATTCGATCCTTTTGCTTGTAATATTAAAGGATAATTGTCTAAGTCTTTCATTGATAATTCTTGATTCAGTAAATCTTTATAACTATTATTTACTACAAAACAATCATGTATTTTTTTGCATTTTATAACATCAATATCATTTCCATAACTTCTGTCATTTAGATTCAATATAATCAAATCAATTAATCCATTTCTTAATTTTGGTAATAAATCAGATGTCATATTCGTCATAATTTGGATATCTATTTTAGGATATAGTTCATGAAAAGTCTCTAAGTAAGGAAGCAAAAACTCTTTTGTCAGGGTTACTCCAATTCCAATTTTTATACAACCGGTCTCAAGATTAATCAAATCCGTAAATTTATTTTCTGCACTTGTAATATACTCAATCGCTTGTTTAATATAATTATAAAATTCTTTCCCTTCCTCAGTAAGAATGACACCTCTTTTTGTTCTCACAAATAACTGTCCACCTAATTGATCCTCTAAATTTTTAATGGATTTACTAATCGCAGGCTGAGAGATATTTAACTCTTCACTCGCTTTCGTAATATTTCCATGATTCGCAACAGTATAGAAAACCCTATATAATTCAAAATCTATATTCATAATAACCTCCAGTTATAATAAAGATAAAAAATATGTATTTTAATTATATCAATAAAGAAAATATAATACAAGTAACAGGAGGGAAAATTATGATTATTGGATTATGTGGAAAATCATGTTCTGGAAAAACTACATTAGCAAATGATTTGATTCATATCTATGATGGAAATGGAATTCATCTAAATATCGATAAAATCGGACATCAAGCTTTAGAGGTTCCGGAAATTAAAGAAAGACTAGTAAAGACATTTGGAGATATTACAACAGAAGGAAAAATTGATAGAAAAAAGTTAGGTAAGATTGTCTTCGCTTCTACAGAAGAAATGGAGAAATTAACTACAATTACTTGGGGATATATGGAACAAGAAATTGAGAAAATACTAGAAGAAAACAAAGATAAAATAATCATCCTTGATTGGCAATTGTTACCGAAAACGAAATTTTTCAAAGGGTCTGATATTACGATTTTATTAGATGTTGACTACGAAACAAGAAAAAAAAGAGCGATAGAAAGAGATCATATTACAGAAGAAATGTTTGATTTAAGAGAACAAGCAAGCATTCAGTACGATAAAACAAGTTTTGATGTTGTACTAAAGGAAATTAATTATGAAAAATTAAAGGAAATGGTGAAGAAAATATGACAAAAGTATTATATCCAGGGAGTTTTGACCCTATCACAAAAGGACATATGAATGTGATTGAACAAGCGAGTGATTTATTCGATGAAGTCGTAGTAGCTGTTTTGCAAAATCAAAGCAAGGGCTTGGGTTTCTTTACTCTAGAAGAAAGACTTGAAATCATTCGTGAATTATATAGAGATTACCAAAATATACAAGTAGTTCTTGGTAATGGTGCGGCAGTAGACCTCGCATTGCTTCATGGATGTAAAGCTATCATTCGTGGTCTTAGAGGAATTAGTGACTATGATCACGAAGTACAATTAGCAATGACCAATCAAGATATATCAGAAGGAAAAGTAAATACAATTCTTTTATTTGCGAGTAAAGAATATCAATTTGTATCTTCCTCTATGGTAAGAGAAGTTTTTGGGCTAGAAAAAGATATCAATAGATACGTAGACCCTTTCGTACAAGAAAAAATGTTACAAAAAAGAAGAGGTTATTAAATGAGTAAAATAAAAATAACAACGTTGGGTACAGTATCCCCTTATTTAAAGGGAGATAAGAACTGTCCTGGTTTTCTTCTTGAGTATCATGATAAAAAAATCCTACTTGATTGTGGAAATGGAAGTACAAGGCATTTAAGTTTTCCAAATGATTTAAAGAATCTACATGTAATTATTACTCACTATCATAAAGATCATTTTGGAGATATTGGAGTGGTTCAATATGCTTCTTATGTTTATCATAATTTAGGACTGTTAGATGAAAAAATCAAAATATTCTTACCCAAAAAAGATTTTAAATTTAATAAAAAAGCAATTGTATATAACGAAGAAAGTTATTCTAATTATTTTGATATTGATGAGAATACAACTCTTAATATAGATGATTTAGAAATCAGCTTTGAAGATAATGGTTCACACACAATTGAGTCTTATATGGTAAAGCTACAAAATAAAGAGTTTAAAATCGTCTATACATCTGATATTGGTACTACGAATTTTAATCAACTAGTAGAGTTTTGTAAAAATTCTAATTTGATTATTTGCGAGAGTTCTTTCCTTAAAAGACACAATTCCTCAAGCACGACACACATGAGAGCCTATGATGCTGGAATACTCGCAAAAAGTGCAGGTGCTGAAAGACTGTTATTAACTCATTTTTGGCCTGAGGAAGAAAAAGAATTATATTTAGAAGAAGCAAAACAAAATTTTCAAAATGTAGAAGTTGCTGAAGAAGGAAAACAACTTATATTAGGAGGAATTTAATATGGATGATAGAAACGAAAGATTCATTGATTTACATACGCATACAAATTATTCTGATGGAGATTTATCACCACAAGAGTTAATTAGATTAGCAATTAATAAAAATATTGGCACACTCGCAATTACAGATCATGATACTATTAGAGGAATACAACAAGTTGATAGGAATGAGTCTTACATTGTAGAAAGTGGAATTCAAATTATTAATGGGATTGAATTATCTGCAAAAGCAGCAAAAGGAAGAATGCACATTCTTGGCTATGATATTGATTTAACAAATGAAACACTAAATAAGAAAATGGATCAGTTAAAAGATAATAGTATCAATTCAGTTTTATCTATCATGGAACAAATTAAAAGAGATTATGGAATTATATTTCACTATGAAGATATCAAAAATCTTGTCAATGCCAATCATAATTTAGGACGCCCAGATTTAGCCAAATTATGTGTTAAATACGGTCATGCTACAACAGTTCAAGAGGCATTCGATAAATACTTAATTGATGCTTATAATAAGACTAGACAAACTGGGAAAGGATTAGCTTATCAGGAATGTTTAGAATTAATTTCTAATAGTGGTGGTATCCCGGTTTTAGCACATCCTAAATCCTTAGAATTAGACGAAAAAGAATTTCTAACATTACTAAAAGAGATGATAAGTTATGGATTAAGAGGAATCGAAGTTTATCACTCTACTCATACAAAGGAAGAAAGAGAGTACTATTTAGAAATAGCGAATAAATATAACCTATTAATCAGTGGTGGAAGTGATTACCATGGAAAAACTGTAAAACCAGATATTGAATTAGGAAGTGGAAAAAATCATAATATTAAAATTAAACAATTGTCTTTACTAGGGGAAATAAAATCCCGTAAATTATAATAAATGTACAAATAAATCCTAAAATATATTATAATGAAATTGAAATGGAGGATTTATAAATGAATATAGATTTCAAAAACAAAGTAGTTCTTGTAACTGGATCAACATCTGGGATAGGGCGCCAAATTGCAAAGCAATTATTAGAAAATCAAGCAAACGTTATCATAACCTATGGTCATAATGACAAAATGGCAGAGGAAACAATGAAAGAGTTATCAAGTTATAAAGAAAATACTTTATTAGTCAAAGCAGATCTATCAAAAGAAAATGATATTAATGAAATGTTTGATAAAATCACAAAAAAATATGGCAAATTAGATGGTTTAGTAAATTGTGCCGCTTATGATAAGGTATTATCTATTGAGGATTTAACAGTAGAAGAATATCAACATGAGTTAAATGTAAATGTCGTAGCAAGATGGCAATGTATAAAGAATGCAATTCCACTAATGAAAAAATCTAATGCACCCAGAGTTATAAATATTGCATCTAGACTTGGAACTAGGCCCATGGAAGATTCAATTGCTTACTGTACTTGTGAAGCAGCAACTATTATGCTTACACAATGTGCAGCTCTTGAATTAGCAAAATATAACATCAAAGTAAATACAGTCAGTCCTTCCCTAACCCTAACGCCTCTTGGAATGCAAAGTTATACAGAGGAAGAAATTCAAGCAACCGCAGAAAAAAATCCTAGTAAAAGATTAGGGAAAACAGAAGATACTGCTAATTTAGTTTTATTCCTTCTAAGTGATAAAGCAGATTATATCAATGGTGAAAATGTAAACGTGAACGGTGGTATTCTTTTAAAATAAGAAAAATATCAATATCAGGTGATTGTATGTCGAAAATATCAAAAAATATTAAAATGCTTGATATCTTATCATCAGGAAGAAAATATACTTGTAAAGAACTTTCTGAACGATTAGAAGTTAGTCCAAGAATGGTAAGATCATACAAAGAAGAATTAGAAAAAGAAGGGTTTTATATTGATTCGTTCTTAGGAAAAGATGGCGGGTACCAGTTACGTTCAAAAATAGAATTACCCTCCATATTATTTAATCCCAATGATATTGATACCTTAGATCAATTAATAAAAGAAACCCAAGATAAAGAAAAAATTCAAAAATTAAATACATTAAAACAGAAAATTAAAAACTACTGTAGATTAGTAAATGATGAAGATACTCAGTTAGAGGAATCAAAAAAAGAAATTCTAGATAATATGAAAAATGCCATTGTTAAAAATACCGGTATTAAAATAGAATACTCTAGTAAAGGTGAAACAAAAACTAGAGTAATCTATCCAAAACAAATTTATATTTATGAAAAATTAATCATGATTGTTGCTCAGTATTCAGAAGATAAAAACGATATTAGACATCTCAACTTAAATCGAATTCATAAAATTATCAATAACTAGCATAAATACTTCCTACTACCAATTTTATAATAGAAATCGGAGGTAGTTATGTTAGAATTAGATCACATCGCAATCACAGTATCCAATTTAGAAAAGTCAATTAATTTCTATGAGAAATTAGGATATCAATTACAAAACAAGTTTGATGATGAGGAATACAAATGGGCAACTTTAGAACTTTCAGGTAGCAGCTTAGAGATATTTGAGCCACTAAAAAAAGAATTTCCTAAAATGAATCATATCGCATATCGTTTTACGGATGAAAAAGAAGTTTTTCAAATTGTGAAACAATTGGGATATAAGGAAGAGGACGCAGAAATTTTCTATGGAGATTTAAATCGCAAAAGTTTCTTTATAGACGATAATAGTGGTTTATCTATTCAATTCATTAAAAAGAAAAAGGATTAGTAAAAAACTAGAAATATTAAAAACTACTCCCAAAGATGAAAGTAGTTTTTTAGTACGCAAAAATTGTTTTTAACGAGGAACACGGTTTCCTTTACCACCACTAGGGGAACCTCCAGGATTTCTACCTGGGTCTCCTCCTGGATTCCCGCCAGGTCCTCCCATAGTTTGTGTATTGCCGACTGTAGTAGTAATACTAGAAATCGTAAACGTTTGATAATCAGTTCCATTTACTTTAATTGTATAGGTTCCTCCATTTTGTAACTCAGGAGAAGCTACTACTAAAGAAGAATATGATTTATCAGAATGATAAGATACAATTTCTTGATTATTAGAGTCCGCAATCATAATCGTATCAGAATCCCCATAATTCGAAGAAAAATTAATTAATAAATTATAGATACTAGATGTGGAACTTACGCCCTGTACCATACCACTCGCACCACCTGCGATTAATATTCCACCATCAATTACAAATTCTCTATCATAATCCAAAGCTCCATTTCCACTATTGGTTGGTCCATCTACTGTAACTGTACCACCATACATATAAATAGAGCCATTCGCATCTAATCCATCACCAGAGGCGTCTACATAGATAGTTCCTCCGTTAATCGTTAGCGTACAATTAGAGTTACTTGAAAAGTGATTAGCACCAGGACGATCCATCGAGGAAGAATCTTTACCTCCTGCGACATTAATTCCATCATCAGAAGAAACAACACGAATGGTACCATCATGGATGGTAATCTTAGACGCTTCTAATCCTTCATAACTCTTTGTAATATCAATTTCTCCACCATCAATAATTAGTTCAGTATCCGCATGCATCCCATCATCACCTGAACTTAAATGATAAGTCCCACTTTTTATTCCGATATAATTATTGGAATGAATCGAATCATCAGAAGAATCAATCGTAATATCACCATTTTCAATTACCAAATTATCTCCAGATTTGATACCTTTCGCACTATCACTGTTACTAGAACTTGTAGTACCCCAACGTCCCCAATCTTCACGAGTACTAGTAATACTACTTCCGCCACCCGTTGTAATATGAAAAGTTCCATTTTGAATGAAAAGTTTTGTTTCCGCTTGAATCCCATCAAGAGTAGCATCTATTTTAAAAGTTCCATCTTCTATTAAGATGTATCCCTTCCCTGCATCAGTATCATTGGTAGACTTAATTCCATCTCCCTTTGCTGTAATTTCAAAAACACCATTTTTGATATAAACAGAATCTTTTCCACGAATTCCATCATCGGCAGAAGTAATCTGATAAGTTCCATTTACAATTTTTAAATCATCCTTAGAAACAATTGCGTCTTCACAGTTCGAAGTAACAACTAAAGTTCCCTCTCCCTCAAAGGTAATATCATCATGACTAAAGATTGTGCCAATTACATCGGTATCATACCCTTTATAACTAGAACCATCTTCTAGATAATTTGTACTATCTGAAACAGTAGAAATGACTACATCTTCAGCTTCTTGAACATAAATTGCAGGTCCACTTGAATTTGTGATGTGAACATTATCTAGAACTAATTTCACATTTCCACTTGTGTTAACTGTAATAAGCCCATCCTCAATTGTTCCTGTTAATTGATAGATTCCTTCTTTTGTAATCGTCAAACTTTTCGTTAATTCATGACTAACAGTCTCATATCGACTCCAATCAATTTTCTCGTCATCATCATCAGTATTAATCTCCATTGTAATAGAATCTGCATTGCTTTTTGATTCTTTAGAGTTCTCCTTCTTTTCTAAAAACTTTGGAAAAACAAGAATACAGATTACAACCAAAATAACAAATCCCAACAACCAATAATTTTTCTTATTCTTCATAGTTCACCTACATATCAGTACCATCGATTGGATGACTTAATATTACTTTCAAATTTCCATTTTTAATCCGAATTTCATCAATGAATTCTTTTTCATTTGTTCCCTGATTTAAAACAATTCGATAACTTAAATCGAATAAACTTCCCATATTGGTCGTCTTTACCTGATCAAGTACAGCACTTTTCGTATACTGTTCAAAAATTTCATTGAACATACTGGTATAATCCAGATTCTCTGGAACTGTTACTTTTAAAATTCTCTCCTTATTATCTGGATCAAATAAAGAAATAGCATGAAATAGGAAAATAACCAAGCAAACAAGAACTGTGATAATAGCTGCAAAAAACACATGACCGACTCCTGTAATAATACCAACCGTCATCGCAAAGAACACACTTAGAATCTCCTTTGAAGTTCCTGGAAGGCTTCGAAAACGAACCAAGCTAAAAGCTCCCGCAATCGCAACAGAAGTTCCAAGATTTCCATTCACTATAATCATTACTACTTGAACCAAAACAGGTAACACGACCAAAGTAATTAAAAAATTTTTACTATATTTTGATGTCTTCATATGCGTAAACGCAATCATAAATCCCAAAACAATCGATACAATTGAACAAATTAAGATACTAGATAACTCAACGTTACTACTAGTATTTGAAAATAAACTAGTTAGCATAAACTTTCTTCCCTTCCTTTTGATAAATACTTCCATACTTCGAAAATGAAATTGGAAATATTTTTAATTCTGATAAACACTGAACTAACCATAAGGGCATCGCATTCAATGTTTTAATTTCCATAATATAATGATCTTCAGAAAAATATCTTTTTCCTGCATCACCAAGCTCTAGTTGTAAGTCCTCTCTCCTACTTCGTAAATTAGAATCAATTGTGATTCGTAACTCATTATCGTAAATTCCTCGATAACTTTTTCTATCATAAGCGATAAAGTAGGATGGCTGTAGCTGATAAAAACGAAATAAATAGTCAAGTTCTTTCATAATCTGATGATTCTTTGGAACTTCCCTGCTTTCTAAGTAGTTATAAAACTCTTTCAGGGTCAACTTAATTCTTCTCTTACTGACAACTCCATCATACTTACATTTCACTTCGAGAAAAACATCATCATCTAAACTTGGAATATTATAACTTCTTAATCGAATTTTATCTTTATAAATCGGTTTTTCTAACGAATTAATAATTAATTTATGATCTGGGGTATCAAAATAAATATTACAAATCGTCGACTCATAATATTCGTCTTTTTCTATATAAGAGCGAATCTTTTTTAAGAGTAAATCTCCTTGTTTTTTAGATAACAAATATTTCTCTTCCACTCTTTTAAAATTAGCATGATACATAGAACTTCTCCTTTCGTGTTACCATTCTATTCATTTTTTTTGAACTTTGTGTGATTAGATTATGAAAAATTGGTGAAAATTCATGAGACTATGGGAATAACAAATGAAAAAATCGCATTTCTGCGATTCATTTTTACTTCTTCTCTACTGATAAATATCTACTCTTATCAAACATTGCCCAAGGAGAAAATTGTTTCCCTTCTGTATGCCCAGAAATAGCAAAATTAGTAAACCCATAACTTGCCAGAATATCTTCGTTTTTTTCTAATTGTTTGAGAAGATTTCTAATGACACTTAACCAAACAAAATCCGGTATTTCTTGATAATTTTCAGGAATATATTTAGAAAAAACAGCAGAATTTAGACCTACTGATTCTAAAAAAGAGATTCTCTCATTTCTAGTTTTTTGATATTCTGCATTACTAATTTGATATGTTTGATATTCTTTGAAATTTCCAATACTAATTTTTCTTAAATCATGCCACGGAATCAAATATCTTTCATGAGTACAAATACTTTTCGAAACTTCCCTTCCATCAAATCCTTTAGAAACAGCCTCTATGATAACATTTTTTCCTAAATCTACTCCGACGGATATTCCCGCATATCTCTCATATCTTTCAGATGGTTCACTAGTAATATTAAACAAGACAATTACGCCAAGAGGATCTTTTTCCTTAGTTTTCACTAAGTAATCATAAAAACAATTACTTTTTCCTGCATTTTCTACTCCTAAAATAGGAATTCTACCTTTTAAAGTATCAAATCGATTTTGGTCAAAACTATCTAAGAAATCTTTATGATACAAATATTCTTCTACGCTTTCTACAATCGTTAAATCTCTAACAGGACTTAATTCAGGGAAAAAGGTTAATAAATTTATCATATCGCTAGTTCTATAATAATTCATCATTTTTAACTTGTCTTCTGGATTACTCATTCTTAACATAAAATCACCTAATAAATATTTTTAATATACCATAAATATAGAGAAAGATCATCCACTAAAATTTTCTTGTTAACCCATTTTCTGTTAAAACATATAAATAGTCAATCACTTCTTCAATGTACTTTCTGTCATGGGATACACTAATAATAGTCCCATTAAATTCTTTTAAAACTCTCCGTATCACGGGGTTAGATAGCGGACTTACATTTCTAGTAGGTTCATCTAAGACTAAAACATTACACTGATCAATTACCAATTTCATTAAAAATAACTTTGCCTTTGTCCCATTGCTTAAATTTTTAATTTTCCCTATCATTTCTTCTTTGGTAAAATTCATATTTCCTAAATACATTCTGGTTTTTGTGATGTCTTCTTTGTCTTTTCCTGGTACCATAAAATCTAATACATTCTCATACTGATTTAAAATATCATCATAGTTTTGAGGCATATATCCAACATGAATGTCATCTCTCGTACTTAATTCTTGATAAATTCTTTTGATTAAAGTAGATTTTCCTACCCCATTTCTGCCAATAATACACAAATGAACATTACCAATAATATCCAATTTAATATTTTTGGCTAATACTTTATTTTGAACTTTTAACTCTGGAAAATCTAATTTTAAAATACTCTTATTTTTAGGAATTTCCACATCTTCAAAAAAGAAATGAATCCGCTCTTCAATATCTGGCATTTGAGTTAAATCTGCACAATCTAATTTTTTCTCTTGAGATTTTAAAGAGTGCATTTTCTTTTTCAACATTCTAGCGCCATGAGGATCACTTCTAGAAATTGTATTTTGCTGATACTCAACTTTCTGCATTACTTGTTGTAATTTTTCTTGGCTTTTTTTAAATTCTCTTTTTTCAGATTTCGCAATTCTTGTTTGTTTTTCAATGAAACAAAGTCTTTGTTCTACATAAGTATCATAGTCTACTCTTAATAATGTATGTCTACATTCTGTTTTATTCTTAATTTGTTCCAGATGCAAAATCATGTTTGCGGTATTTGATAAAAGTGTTTCATCGTGGGAAACATATAGAATCGGTTTATCACTAGTATTAATAAAAGTTTCTAACCAATTGAGAGTATCAATATCTAAATCATTTGTAGGTTCATCTAAAAAGAGAATATCGTATTCATCTAATAAAAGTTTTAGAATCCCAATTTTTACCTTTTCCCCACCAGATAAAGTATGAATTATCCGTTCTAATATACTATCATCTAAACTTATTAAGGTTAAGCATTTATATAAATGATTTATTTTATTATAATAACCACAATCATCTTCGAATAAAAAGTCATAGACCTTTTTATCTTGAATATCCTCATCCATAGATTGTTCTAAGTAACCAATCCGATTTCTTTTAGAATCAATAGTTCCTTCTACCTTAGCATATTTACAAATTCCAAGAATGGATTTTAGTAAAGTTGATTTCCCATTTCCCTCTTCTCCAATAATTGCGAGTTTATCACCTTTATTTAAAGTGAATGTTAACTTTTTAATTAAATATCTACCATCTACTGAGATAGTCAAATCTCTAGTTTCAAACATTTTGTCCTTCCTTTCTTATTTTATTTCAAAGTAGGACATGATGACTATTTCTAGATAGATTTAATTTTAATTATCTAGAAAAATCATGTTCTACAACTCGATTCATTCTCATTTTCTCACCTCCATACTTATATATCTTACTTTTAACTATTATTGTTCTTTTAATTCTAAGACATAGGGACAATGATCAGATCCTAGATGATCCTTTAAATATTTTAC
>CANOBK010000008.1 GCA_947564265.1 uncultured Caryophanales bacterium | reverse complement strand
AAATAAAACTTAGATTCAGGGAGGAAAAATAATGAAAAGAAATCAAGTTGCGAAAGTAGTGAGAATTTTAACACAATATGAAGGGCAATGCCACACAATTGTCGAAATGGATTATACTGGATTCCATCGAGAATTAGTACAAATTCCTACTTTAAAAAAAGAAGATTTTGAAGTGGAAGTAGGAACTGTAATTCGTTGTATGCAAGAAGAACCTTTCATTGTAGAAAAAATAGCACCAGAAAATGTATTGAGTTTCGAACAATTTATACAAACTACAGAGAATTTTGATATCATTTCTTATCATCAATTAATCGAGATGTTTGAGAAATTAAAAGGAAAAGTAGGAATCTTTTGTCCTGATTATCCAGATTGTACCATGAAGTTTTTAATCCAAATGCTAGCTCATTATGATAGTCAGGATTCCCCTAATTACCCATCTCCAACCATTTTACAATTTCTCAATGCGAAACAAGTTTCAGATTGTTTAAAAGAATCAGCAAAACGTGAGCTAGAAGGAATGAATAATAGTCAAAAATTACAAGAGATTCTTCCTGAAAATAAAGATCTAAAAGATTTTACAAAAGAGGAATTCTTTCGCTTAAATCTTCGGTTGTGTCAACTAGAAAGAGGTCAACATATATCAGCTTTACTTTTTCGATTAGCAAGATACTTTGAATTTAAATGGGAAGATGAGAAGGAAAATACAAAGGGATATGAGAAAAAAATAGGGGAAATGAAAGAATCTTAAAGAATGAAAATAAGAAATAGTGCTTTCTGTTTCTTTTTCTTTGGAATTTTTTGTATAATACTAGTAAAGGAGGGATTTTATGGTAGCGCAGGTATTGGTAGAGTTATCCAGTAGAAATGTGGATAAAACGTTTGATTATCTAGTCCCTTCCCATTTAGAAGAAGAAATACAAGTGGGAATTCGTGTTTTAGTTCCCTTTGGTGCCCAAAAATTAGAAGGATTTGTCTTACGAATGAAAGAACTAGATCAAGACACCTATGACTCTGAAAAACTAAAAGAAGTTCTAGAAGTAATTGATCAGGAAGTAATTTTAAATCAGGAGCTTCTAAGCCTTGGAAAGGAAATTAGTCAAAGTACACTTGCTACTTTAATTTCTTCGTATCAAGTCATGTTACCAGAAGCATTAAAAGCTAGGAAGAAAACACAGATTTCTAAAAAGATAGAATCTTATTTATCGCTTGGAGTAGAAGAGAATATTTCCTTTACAAATGAATCCCAACAAAAAATGATAGAACTGGTCAAAAAAGAGGGAAGAGTCCTAAAAAGTAACTTGACAAAAATCTCTGCAAGTAGTGTAAAGACCCTGTTAAAAAAAGGAATCTTAATTGAAGAAAAAGAGGAAACTTACCGCTTAAAAAAAGATTTTACGTTAAAGGAAAAATATCCACTGACTACTTTACAACAGGAAGTGGTAGAAGAAGTTTTAAAGAAAAAAGATATCAGTCAAACTTTTTTACTACATGGAGTAACGGGTAGTGGAAAGACAGAAGTTTACATGGAACTAATTGAGCATGTATTAAAAGAAGGTAAATCTAGTATTGTTCTAGTTCCTGAGATTTCCTTGACAGAGCAGATTGTCTCTCGATTTAAAAGTCGTTTTGGGGATGATATTGCGATTCTTCATAGTCGCTTAAGTAGTGGAGAAAAATACGATGAATGGAGAAGAATTGCACGTCATGAAGTAAAAATTGTAATTGGTGCGAGAAGTGCGATTTTTGCCCCTCTTGAAAAGTTGGGAATGATTATTATTGATGAAGAGCATACATCCTCTTATAAACAGGAACAAACACCAAAATATAGTGCGATAGAAGTAGCCAAATGGAGGAGCGATTATCATTCTTGCCCTCTCATTTTAGGAAGTGCAACACCGACTCTTGAAAGCTATGCTAGAGCGAAAAAGGGAGTTTATCAACTGCTTGAAATGAAGGAAAGAGTGAATCAAAAAACACTTCCTGAAGTTCAATTGATTGATCTAAATCAAGAAATTACGAAAGAAGGCCATTTTTCTAAACCTTTAATAGAAGAAATTCAAATCCGCTTAGACAAAAAAGAGCAGGTAATTCTTTTACTAAACAGAAGAGGATATGCATCGTTTGTTTCTTGTAAAAACTGTGGACATGTAGAAAAATGTCCAAATTGTGACATTACTTTGACTTATCATAAGAGTAGTGGAATGCTCAGGTGTCACTATTGTGGATATGCAACAAGACTTTCCTCTATTTGCCCAGAATGTAAAGAAGAAGCAATCAATCGTTTAGGAATTGGTACTGAGAAGATTGAAGAAGAACTAAACGGTTATTTTCAAGGTGCCAGAATTCTTCGAATGGATTTAGATACCACAACAAGAAAAGGTTCCCATGAAAAAATGATTATTGCTTTTAAAAATCATGAATATGATATTTTATTAGGAACACAAATGATTGCGAAAGGATTGGATTTTCAAGAAGTAACTCTAGTAGGAGTCATTAACGCAGATACTTCCTTAAATTTACCAGATTTTAGAAGCAGTGAACTAACATTTCAATTATTAAGTCAAGTGGCAGGAAGAAGTGGTAGAGGAGAAAAAGAAGGCAAAGTACTGATTCAAACTTATAATCCAGACCATTATGCGATTCAACTAGCGAAAACACATGACTATCAAAAATTTTATGAACAAGAAATGAAGATTAGACACGAACTTGACTATCCACCATTTTATTATTTGACGTCAATTAAAGTATTGAGTAAAGACTATGAATCGGCAAGTAAAGAGAGTCAAAAAATTGGTACCTATTTAAAACAGAATCTAAAACATTCAATCATTTTAGGACCTTCGATTGCGAGTGTTTTTAGAGTAAACAATGTTTACCGTTTTCAGCTTATTATTAAATATAAAAAAGATCCAGACCTATATCCAGTGTTAAAAACATTGATTGAACACTACCAGTCAAATTCAAAAATCAAAATTGATATCGACTTTAATCCATTACATATTTAAATCAATCTTTCATATTTCTAATTACTTTGGAAATACTAAGATTGGTGATTTATTTGATAACAGGACATGAAATAAGAAAAGAAGGAGAAAATGAAGTACTGATTCTTCATCTCAATTATGATGTAGAATTTTCTTTAGAATTTTACAAAAGAAAGAGTGGGAAAAGTATGAAACAGCAAATAAAAGACTATATTGAAAAGAACAAGATTGTGTGGAATGGGGATAAAATTCTTTTGGTACTTGGTGGAATGATTCTTGGAACACTGTTACTTTTTCAAAATCCAATTTCTAAAGAGGAACCAAGATATGTTTATGTCAATCGAACTGTTCTAGATCCTCCAGCAGAAACAGTTTTATTACCAAAAACAGGGTTACAACAAGAAAGTATTTCTTCAAAAGAGGAAATCAATCCAGTTGAAGATAAAACTTCAGAAAAGGAAGTAAATCAGGAACGAAAAGAAGAATCAATTGTAAATTCTTCTACGCAGATACCAACAAAAAATAAGACAAGCACTTCTTCTATAACTACTAGTCAGAGCCAAATACAGAATCAAATTGGAAACAATACAGAAGAAATAAAAAACTCTGTTCAAGAAAAACCATCAGAACCTCAACTAGAATTACAACCCCAAGAACAAAAAATTACAATCTATCGAAGCAATGGTACCACTTTAGTACTATCGATGACGGATTACTTAATTGGTGTTGTAGCTGCGGAAATGCCTGCTTCTTTTCCAATCGAGGCTTTAAAGGCACAAGCTGTTGTCGCAAGAACCTATGCACTAAAAAAATTAGAAAGTGGAGGAAAGTTAACCGATGATGTTTCTACCCAAGTTTACCGAGATGAATCTTATCTTCGTTCTATTTGGAAGAATGATTATGATAAATATTACAATAAAATAAAATCAGCAGTACAAGCAACCGATGGGTTCACTGTCAAATATCACGGAAGTTATATAGAAGCGATTTATCATTCTACTAGTAATGGAAAAACAGAAGATGCCATCAACGTTTGGGGAAATAGCGTTCCTTATCTAAAAAGTGTTGATAGTAGCTGGGACCAATCAGCATCTACCTATTTAAGAACAGTAGAACAAGAACTAACGACTGTCTTTCAAATTTTAGGAGTTCCATTTGAAGAACCACTATCAATTGAAATCTTATCAAGAAATGAAAGTGGTAGAATTTCAAATGTTCGTATTGGAAATCAAAATTATACAGGAGTAGAATTTCGCACACTTTTAGGACTTCGTTCTAGTGATTTTGATCTTGAAGTAAGAGATGGAAAGTTAGTGATTACAACAAGAGGGTATGGACATGGAGTTGGGATGAGTCAATATGGTGCGAAGGGAATGGCTGAAAACGGATACTCCTATTCGAAAATTCTAGCACACTATTACCCAGAAACGACTTTGATTAAAGAATAAAACAGCATTTAAACTGTTTTTTCTTAATTTATTATAAAAGAAAAAAAGTGCTTTATCTATTCCCAAAACATGATATAATAAATAAAGATAAAGAATAAAATAGGGAGGTGTATTAATGAATGGTGAAGATTTAGCAGATAAGGCTGGTTTAAAAAAAGAAAATCGTTTTTTCTTTTCGGATTCTTATTATGAAGATATGCCAGAAATTCCGGATAGACCTAGTTTTGATCCAATTCAACCTCCAAAAAAAGAAGAAACTAAGCCAAAGGAAGAAAATGCAAATAATCAATTTTTCTTTGGAGAAAATCGAAATTTAGAATCCAAAGGTCCTTCCTTGAATTCCTCTGTACAACAAGCAAGTAGTTTTGATCAAATTATTAATAATGACTATTCAAATAATGATTCGATGAAACAGGACAATGTTTTTAATTTTTTTTCTCATCAATCCAATACTAGTATTCAAGATACTCCATCCGAAATAGAAGATCCAATTACTTCTCCTCCAGAAGAAGAAAAAGTGATGTCAGAAAAATCCAATTTTTTTGATCGATTTAGTAGTAGAAAAGCAAAAAAAGAAGAATTAGATGTTGTTCACGTTGATACAAACCTTCCAGCAGAAAGTATTCCAATGTATGAAAATTCTTTTGAGAAAACGGAAGATTCTATGAGTGAATTTCCTAGTGAAAGCCCCTCATTAGCCTCCTTTTCTAGTAGAGAAAGTTTTAACATGGAAGAGAATCATTCAAATCCTTCCTTAGAAAAAGAAGGGGAAGGAATGAAGGAGGACATTCCTAGCTTTCATGATAATTTTGGGAATTCTGATTTCTCCTCATTTGCTTATCCTAATGATTCTGTTTCTGCTAATTCGGATTCTTCAGAGAATCACTTTAGTTCCTTCAAGGACACAATAGATATGAAGAGTCCAGTAGAAAATTCAGAAATGACAGTGAGTCAAGATTCTACTATGAATGATTTTTCATTGAATAGTACTAGTTCAGATTTTTATCAGCCCAAAGAAACCGCTAATTCAGATTATTTCTTTGGAAATACCTCGAGTGCTTTTAGAGATATTGAAAATGACAAAGCTGCTGTAATTCCAATGACTGATGAAATTTCGAATGAGGGTATAGGGAAAGAAGTCAAGGAAGAAGAAGGTACTATTGATTTTATTGATCGACTAAAAAATCAAGAGAATGCAGAAAATAATCAAGATTCAGATTCAGAAGATTCAGGAAATAATTCTCAATTTGGTTCTATTTATAAAGAACCAGAAGAAAAAAAGGATTTCTTATGGGAACCTTTAAAGAAAACACCAATTGAAGAAATTAAAGTGCCTGAACGTAAATTAGAATATGATAGTAATTATATGGATTTTTCTCCTAAAGAGAATCAATTTATTATAAATGGTGATTCCAGTGTAGAAGTAGAAAAGCGTCCATCAAAGGCAGAAAGTGCTAGAATTCCAGATTTTATGTCTGGTACAATCAACACGTCTGATTTAAACATTGCAACAGGAATCAATCAAGAACTGGAAGCGGAATTAATTAGACAAAGAGAAGAGGAAGAACAAAGAAGACGCTTAGAAAATTCAGAATATAACGCTTACCGTGATTATACTTCCGGAAAAGTAAGAAAAGAAATGGTTTATAAAGCGGGAGGAAAAAGTTATGTAAGAGAGGTTGTGGATCAGCCTAGAATCACGTTGGAACCAAAACACAAACCACCTGTAACGGAGATTCCAGAAATAAAAGAAGAGATAGCGGAAAAACCAGCAGAAGAAGAGGTGCCTAAAAAGGAACCACAATCCATTCAAGAATTAATTGAAAGTATTGTAGATGTCCCAGGACTATCTAATATCGAAGTAAAATTGAATCCTTTTGAAAATCCAGGAGTAAAATTCGGTTTTAAAGAAAAAGTAGATAAAAAAGAAATTGTAGAGGATCAGCCAACGAATGTTTATGATGAAAAGAAAGATAATTTTGACTATGACCAGAATTTTGACAATGTTGAAGTTATTAAATCTACTTTATTAGATGACTTGATTGAAAAGACCCAAAAAGAGGGAAAAATTAGTGTTCTTGCTCGCTATGGAGATGATTTCTGCGCGCGTGATTATGTTACCAATCCAGCGATTGGACGTGCGGATGAAATTAAACAATTAATTTTAATTTTATTGACACCAGAAAAATCAGGAATTTTGATTGGTAAACCTGGTATTGGTAAAACTTCTATTGTTGAGGGACTCGCTTATCAACTACAAAGAAACAATGTGCCAGATGCTTTAAAGGGATTTAGAATTGTCAGTGTTAAGACTTCTTCTTTATTAGGTAGTTTGCCAACGGGTGAAACAAGACTGCAAACCTTAGTAGATGAGTTAAAAGAACTTGATAAAATTATCCTATTTATTGATGAAATTCATATGTTAGTAGGAGCAACTAGTGATTCAGCTTTAGACTTTGCTAATATGTTTAAAGAGAGTCTAGGTCGCGGTTCTATTAAGATTATTGGAGCAACTACGACAGAAGAATATGAACGTTACATTCTTCGTGATAAGGCGTTCGTTCGAAGATTCCAAAAAGTAGAAGTAGAGGAACCAAGTAGAGAACATACTATTAAAATTCTAATGGGAACACTTCCTAAAATAGAAAAAACAACAGGGGCAAAATTGAAATATACGGAGTTTATGAAAACAGAGATTATGTCCTTCATTGTGGATATTACAACAGAGTATAAAAGAATTTACGGAATTGGTTCTCGGTATCCAGATATCTGTCTAACTTTATTATCTCAGGCATTCTCTCAAGCAGTATTTGCAAATCGAACCGAAGTAACAATCAATGATATTCGTAAAGCAATTGAAAATTCAAAGAATATTTATCCAGATGTTATTCGTAAAGAACTAGTAAACTTCGATCATAAATTTAGAGATCTAATTAGGGAAGAAGAATTAGGACAATAAAAAAAGCATTGTAGATAATTTCTACAGTGCTTTTTATCTTGGTTGAATTTTATTATTTTTATAATCATTATAGAGTTCTTTAAAGCGTTCAAAGTGAACGATTTCTCTTTGTCTTAACCATAGTAATGGTCCAATAATATCTGGGTCATCCGTTAAGTCAATTAAACTTTCGTAAACTGCTCTTGCTTTTTCTTCTGCTGCCATATCTTCACTTAAATCAGCCAAAGGATCTCCTGTTGTTGCAAAATAAGTAACAGTAAATGGTACTCCATTGGCATCTAATGGATATAGGGCATTTCTATGTTCTGCATAATGACTGGCAAGTCCTGCTGCTTTCATTTCCTCTGGAGTTGCATCTTTCATTAATTGATATAACATCGTAGATAAAATTTCGACATGCGCTAACTCCTCAGTGCCGATGTCGGTTAATAATGCCTTTCCACGATTATCAGGCATAGTATAGCGTTGATTTAGATAACGAAGTGCTGCTGCAAGTTCTCCCGCAAAACCACCATATTGAGTGATTAATTGTTTCGCAAAAGCAAGATCCTTTCTTTTAATAGATACTGGATATTGTAATCTTTTTTCATATTTCCACATCTTAATCCACCTCCCATGGCCAAGCATATGCTTCCCAACTAAAATGATTTGCTTCTGATGGGAAAGCGACTGAAAGTGGTCCATACTTACTTTCATATTTTTGAATTGCTTCTTGTGCCATTGCCTGATATTTATTAAATAGTTGAATCATTCGTTGATCGGATGGGTGTACATCCAAATATAAATTTAATTCATGAGCAGCAAAAGATAATTGATCTACATTGAGTAAAAGTTCTGCTTGTTCATTGTTGGGTACAATCTTTGCTGGACGATAGTTTTTATATCCAACGAAAAGATTGTTAAATAAATTTCCTTGTAGAAATCCTTGATATGGTTCTGCCAAATCATTATTTTTTCCTTGATTAGGAACTGGAAGAATTTGATTTTGATTTAGCATTGGCATATTCGGGTATCTATAAGAATCGTATCCAAAATTATTATTCATGTTCTATCTCCTTTGTTAATAATTTATGAGGTGACAGAAGATAAGTATGGGGGATCGCCCAATTTTTCATTTTTGTCTCATCTTTTTTATAGAAATCGACAAAATGTCTTGTCAAAATTCTAAATTATTGATAAAATAAGTTTGTATTTTTGATATGGCGGAATTGGTGAAGTGGTTAACACGCCGGATTGTGGCTCCGGTATGCATGGGTTCGATCCCCATATTTCGCCCCATATTGATAGAAAACTCGGATTTTCTCTGAGTTGAAATATACATTAACTAGAAGTACTTTCTAGTTTTTTTGTTATTATTGTAATATAACTTATCTTATTTTGTTCCCAATTTTAATTATAACTAAAAAAATATAATTGCCATATATAACAACTATATTTAATTCTTTACATTCTTTTATCTATTATATCTATAACTTCTCCAATAAACATTCTATGTACAGGTTCGGTTTTATAAAATTTATTTATTTCACCTGTTGGAATATTATTAATATCTAAATCTTGATAATACACCTTTTTACATATAATGGTTAATTTTGATTGTTTAAATGTAGTTCCTTCTTTTAAAAATTCAGGTGTTAGTTTTGTGAGAGAAATTTTATCTGTATCTCTACCTGATTTGGTTCCTAAAGTAGCTAAATCTTTTTTATAATCTTCATCATAAAAACTTATTGTAAAATATTCATTATTCTCCATTAATTCGTAAGTATAACGGTTCGGTCTTAAATAAATTGTTACAACAGGTTTATGCCAAAGAGTTCCTAATCCGCCCCAACTAATTGTCATTGTATTAAATTTTTCTTTATTGCCAACAGTTAATAAAGCCCATTTTTTATCAAGAACATACAAAGGTGCTAAATTAAATTTTTCTAAATTCATATTATTATATCCTTTCACTATTTACTATTTTATTTTTTTTATTAATAACTAACGCAACTAAGGCTGATGTCCCTTGAACCACTACTTGTAATGCTGCTACATATGCTTTAACCACAATATCATATATTGTCCAGCCATAACCAATTATTACTGTAGTTATCCTTAAAATTTTTACATTATCTTGCCATAATCCATATGTATATATGACAGTAACTACTATTGGTATTATGCTCCAAATATTTTGCCAACTTATTATTCCTGATATTATGGCTATGGTTTCAAAAATTAGTAATACCAAAATTGATGGTTTAAGATCTTTCTTTTTAAACAAGAAATAAACTATATCTCTTATGGCATTTAATATAGATATTACTGCACCAGTATAGGCTCCTAATAAGAAATATTGTATTGTAACAGCTACATTAGCCCAAATATTAAGCATGACAATCTTTTCTTTAGATTTTAATTGAATATTGATAGCAGTTATTATTAAAGCAATTAAACCACAAATTTGCGCTAATATAAACATAACAACTCTTCTTTATTTTTTAAAAGAAATTGAAAATTATGTTAATTTTCTTTTTTGATTTTATAAAAGGAAACATAACAATATCTTAAATATCATCAAAAGATCATTCCATTTCCATTAAAATTATATCAAAATTGGCAATATTTTAATATATATATTTTTAATAAATTAATTTTTCGTTAATTTTGAATAATGATTGTAAAATATTATAAGTAATGTTATAATTAATTCATCAAGTATTTACTTAAATACTTTTACTACTTGGGGTGCAAAACTCATTTGTTTATTGCCCATTTTGGTATATAAAAAGAATATTCGTTTGGATATTCTTTTTTTGTTATTAAGTGTTTTAAAATATGGTAAGATTATATTAGAAGTTAACATTGTGAATGATCAATATTTATCTGGCTAATCTAGAAAGGAGCAGTTTATGTTAGAAAAAAATAATATCAAAATGATTGAAGAAATTAAAAATGTAATTATTAGTAGTAGACAAAAAGTTGCTTATGAGGTAAATAATACAATGCTACTAGCATATTGGAATGTTGGAAGAATAATTGTTGAAAATGAACAAAATGGTAATATTAAAGCTGAATATGGAAAGCAAATTATTCGTGAATTATCTAAAGAATTAAGAAATGTATTGGGAACAGGATTTTCTGTTAGTAATTTATTTAATATGAGAAAATTTTATATTACTTATCCAAAATTCCAGACAGTGTCTGGAAAATTAAGTTGGTCTCATTATTGTGAATTATTAAGTATTGAAAATATTGATGAGAGAAACTTTTATGAAAAGGAATGTATTAATTCTAATTGGAGTGTAAGAGAATTAAAAAGACAATTAGAAACATCATTATTTGAAAGATTATTATTATCAGATGGGAAAAATAATAAAGAAAAGGTTTATGAATTATCAAAAGTTGGACAAGCAGTTAATACACCTGAAGATATATTAAAAGAGCCATATGTGTTTGAGTTTTTGGGAGTTAAAGAAAACAAACCAATCTTAGAAAAAGATTTAGAACGAAAATTAGTGAAACACATGGAAGATTTTTTACTTGAATTAGGAAAAGGTTTTATGTTTGTTGGTACACAACAAAGAATAACTTTAGGGAATACTCATTATTATGTAGATATGGTTTTTTATAATAAAATATTAAAATGCTATGTATTAATAGATTTAAAAATTGGTGGAATGAAACCAGAATATGCAGGGCAAATGAATATGTATTTAAACTATTATAATGCTGAAGTTAATGATGAATATGATAATAAGCCAATAGGAATTATTCTTTGTAAAAATAAAAAAGAAATAGCTATGGAATATGCTTTAGGCGGACTTGAAAATAATGTATTTGCCTCCACTTATACTTACTATATTCCTAATAAGGAACAACTTATTAGTGAAGTTGAAAAAGTTTTAGATGAGAGTAAATGATGGGTGAATTTCATGAATAATAAAAATATAACTGAAAATTCAAACTTAGTAGTTGCATCTACTTATAATTGTATTGAAAATATACAACAAGCATTGTTAGAATGTTACTCAAAAGACTTATGTTATCCTAAAGTTCAAAATGATTGGAATGAAAATAATAAATGTTTTGGTATGTGTGCAATAACCTCTCTAATTATTAATGATTATTTTGGTGGAGATATTTGTAAAATTTATGTGGATGGAATTAGTCATTATTTCAACTTAATAGAAAACAAAATTATAGATCTAACTTCAAGTCAGTTTAATCATGAAATAGATTACAACGACTATCAAATCATAGATAGAGAAAAGATATTAACTGATGATACAAAAAATAGATATAACATATTAAAATCAAAACTAATGAAAAAATTATTAAAAATTCAATAATGAATATAACTACAGAAAATAACACTAATATATTGACTAGCAGTTATGACAATTTGAAATTTCAAGAAAAACAAAAATTATATGAACTAGGAAATTATGAAAAATTCCCTAATTTATTAAATGAATTCTATAAATTAAACGATACTATTTGAGTTGTATACAATATAAAAGTGATGATATAATAAAATTGAAAAAATTGTGAAGAAGTAGAAATAATGTACTTTTGGAAGAGATGATAAAAAGTAATTTATATAGGTAAAAATAGGGGAAAGTATTATAATTGATTTATCAAGAGAGGATGGTAAGATGAGAGATATTGAGGCTTTAAACAAATTACTATTAGATAATTCTTTATTAGAGGAGTTAGAAGAAAAAATTAACATGAAACCAAACATTTTTTCTATTCTAAGATTAACGGATGTAGAAATACGTCATAGTAATTTTCTAGCTTGGTTACTCAATCCTAGAGAAAATCATGGATTGGGTGGTTCCTTTTTAGAAGCGGTGATTAAATGGTATGTAAAGGAATATGTCGAGGCAAATGAGGCAATCAAATTACTGTTAGCTAACTATAGTAACTTTCGTATAGAGCGAGAAACCGATTCTATTGATTTATCACTAATATCGGATAAGGACAAAATTGTTTTTGCCATTGAGAATAAAATCCATTCTGGTGTGAATGGTAATCAACTTGTGACTTATCCTGAAAAAATAAAAAAGAGATATCGTGGCTATACTAATTATTTTATATTCTTAACCTTAGATGGAAGTGAACCACCTGAAATGCAGGAAACATGGTTACCGATGAGTTATAGCGTGATCATTGAGATATTAGAAAATCTTTTGGAGAAAAATACTTTAAATAACGAAGTTGAATTAATTATTAAAAATTATATAGAAGCGATAAGGAGTGTAATTGAAGTGGAAAACCCAGAAATAAAAGAACTATGCATGAAGATATATGAAAGGCACAAACAAGCAATTGATTTGATTATTGATAATGTACCACTAGAAAAACAACAACTTGCTGAGGATTTACATAATTGGATTATGGAAGAATGGAGTAAAAAAATAAATTTTAAAAATCCGAAAAATCACAAATGGTTTGAATTTTGGACAGATAATATGGATCAGATGATGCCAAGGAAAAATGGGAATATGCCCTATGAATATTATATTGTTGTAGATCAATTTTATTGTAAAATTGCCTTAGTATTATTGTCTGATGGAATTACTGATACTGATAACTACGAGTTAGTAAAGAAGATGGATTTAAAAATTAAAAAAAGGAGTCCTGAAAAAGTAAAGGGTCAAAATGGTAAGAAGTGGGGAAGTTATATATTTCAAAGCTGGACAGTTGATTATTCAAAAGTTGATGATTTTTCCTATGAAGATTATTCCGATAAAATGAAATCTGATATAGAGGAAATTTTATTTAAAAAAATACCAGAATTAGAGGCACAAATTAAAGAGATTAAAGAAGATATGTAGTAAGAAAGGATTTATTATGAATCAATATATTATGATTACAACCACGTTTGATAATCAAGAAGAAGCAAATAGAATAACGGAATTATTGCTAGAGAAAAGACTGGTTAGTTGTTGTCAATTAAGTAATATTACAAGTTCTTATCATTGGAAAGGAAAAATTGAACATTCGAATGAATTTCTACTTCAAATGAAATCTAGAAAGGGATTATATAAAGAAATCGAAAAGGTAATTTTAGAAAATCACAGTTATGAAACACCGCAGTTAATTGCCTATGATATTGTAGAGGGATACCAGGGTTATTTAGACTGGATAGAAGAGGAAACAAAATCGATATAGGAGGATAAAATATGAGCGATGAAGAATATATTGATATTGCGATAGAAATTAGTAAACATGCAAAGTACCCTTATGGTGCAATTGTAGTAAAGGATAATCAAATTATTGGAAGAAGTGATGATACTACTTTGATGGAGACCAGTATGTATTCTCATGCAGAATTAGAGGCAATTGAGAGTGCTTCTAAAAATAAAAATTTATATGGAGATTTAAAAGGAGCAACTTTGTATGACTCCTGCGAGCCATGTATGATGTGTATGGGAGCGATTCTTTATGAAGAATTTGAAAAAATAGTTTATGCAGCGACTTTAGAAGATAGTAATGATCTTTATTGTCCAGAAGTTATAGTTCCTGTCGAAGATTTAGTAAAATATGCAAAAAATAAAATAGAAATTGTACCTGAGTTGCATAGAGAAAGCGCAGTACAAATAATCAAAGAAAGGGCAGCAACGAATGAATGAGAGAATCACGTTTGTATCATTATTGGATAATACAAATTTAAGTAAAATTACAGGATATTTAGAGGGAATAGGGCAACAATTATGTAAGATTCCTTATGGAAAAAATGTAGAAGATCGAATAAAGAATGATACACTTCCATATCATTTTACTTTGTTTGCTTTAAGTATTCAGAAAGAAGAAGAGTTTCTTAAATTTTTGGAAAACTTCCAATTTGAGAAATTTAAAATTTTGGTAGAATCATTGGAACTTGTAAATGGTGCAGAGGATAGTTATGAGTTACGATTCCACATTATTAGAAATAAAGAGTTAGTAGAATTACAAAAACAAATAGCTGAAGTTTTTTCTACGAAAACCTATATTCCTGGAGAATTTAATTTCCATATTACAATTGATATTCGTAAAGATTTAGATGAAATTATGGAAATTAAGAATGTGATTGAAAAAAACTTTGTTCCCTTTGAATTAGAAATTGATGCATTTGGTTTATTTGAAATTTATCCAGCGAAACTAATTCAGAAATATTCTGCTGTTTAGTTTTAGGGGGAGAAAATATGGAAGAAAAAGAATTATTAGAAGTTGTAACAGAGGATGGAATGCCAACAGGTGAAATTTTACCTAGAAATGAAATTCATGAGAAGAACCTTTTACACAATGAAATCGTTGTTTTCATTATCAATTCTAAGAATCAACTGTTATTACAGAAAAGATCTGCTAATAAGAAAAGTAGTCCCAATTGCTGGGGTTCCTCTTGCGCTGGACATGTTGATGTATCAGAAACCTTAGAAGAAGCAGCCTTACGTGAATTATCAGAGGAACTTGGAATTCGTATAGAGAAAGAAGAATTAAAAATTTTAGTAAATAAAAAACTTGTCTTACGTGAAAAAAAAGATTCGAATGTTAGAACTTGGTATTATATTAAGAAAGATTTTGATCTTTCAGATTTTATGATTCAAAAAGAGGAATTATCAGAGATTCGGTGGTTTTCTTTAGATGAAGTGATTTCAAATGTTGGAAATCCTTTATTTACGTTTAAACAGGATGGGTTAGAGGCACTTTTAGAAATGAAGAGAGTCATTGAGAACGGGAATTAGTCAAATAAAAAAGACCATTTTACGGTCTTTTTCGTTTTATCTTTGTTTCATTTTTAGTAGGACATCACTTTTTAAATTTTCGTCTCCACAACTCATTGGACATCCGCCACCACATTTATCTAATTGTTTACAGTTTTTACATTCTTCATCTAGATATTCTTTACTTCTAAATCTCTGTAGCATTTCTGCATTTTCCCAAATCTCATTGATAGGAGTCTCTAAAATATTTCCTAATTGATATACTGGACTCATCGCACATCTTGATAAATTTCCATTAAAGTCTATGGCACCAATAGAGTATCCCCATTCACATTTTCCAAAATATTGATGATATTCTTCTGGAATCATACAAAGTGGGAAGGCATCAACCATGATTGTTTCAATTCCTAACTCTTCATTAATACGTTTAATATTTTCAAATCCTGTGATAATCTCTTTTTGATAAATAGTATTATCAAATTGTTTTCCACGATAGAATGGTGCGATTCTTTGAATTAGTACATAGTCTGCAGGTATTCCTTGATTCACAACATTTTCAACAGATGAATATAAAAGATTGTGATTATGTCTCATTAAATTCATTACAATTCCTAATTTTTGGTCTTCTGAACGCATAGAATTATAAATCTTTAAATTATTGATTGTACTTTCGAATGCACCTTTTTTTCCACAGTATGCATCATGAATCATTTCATTTGGTCCATGAACGGTCCATTCAAGAGAACTAACATAAGGTGTAATTTCTTCAACAGAAGAATTTTTGTAATCATGCGTGTTAGAAAGAATTGGAATGCTTAAACCTAGATTACTTGCATATTCTAAAAGCTCCTTAATTTTAGAGTAGGCAGCAGGATCTCCTCCTACAAAGTTAACTTCAGGAATTTCTGCTTTTTTTAGTTCAAGTAAGATTTTCTTTAGTGTTTCCAAATTCCCTTCTTCTACTGGTTTTGTTTTATCGGTTGCATAACAAGTTGGACAAGCATGTGGACATTCATTCGTAAGATGAAGTGCGATAGATTCAAGTTTGTGTTCCATGTTTTCCCCCTCCTTTTTAAGTGACTGTATTATACCATAATTTTCTAGAAAAGTAAAGGAATTTTGATTGCCAGGAATATGTTTAAAACTATAAATTGTATTCTTTTACTTTTCTAGATTCTTCCATATCGAATGAAGTGCTTTTTTCTTTTAGGTTTAAAGCAAAAGAAAGTAGTTCCAACATATCTATACTAAATTCTGGATCTTTTGTTGCATCCATTTTCATCAATTGCTCTTTGGCACCTAAGAAATCTCCTGCACAAACGTATCTTTTTATAATTTCTAATTGTTCTACGATTGGTGAGTTTGGTTCTAATAGAAGAAATTTTTGCTTTTTTGAATCTTCTTTTGTTGGTATCAATTTTCTTAACATCATTGTCAATAATTTTTTAATGACAATCATATCCGTTTTATAAGAACTATCTTTGGTTTCTTCCATCCAAGATTCTTGATTCATGAGTTCAAAGACAGTAGAGTAGTCTCCTAAATTCATACAATCCTCAAACTGACTAATTAAATTAGTCTGATTGGTTTCAACTTTACAGAAGGAGGGATTTATTCCTTGTTTCCCAATAGTTTCTATCATATCAATCAAATCTAGCACGTAATAGGTATACCTTTTTGAATACATAATGATTTTACTTTTTTCTTCATACAGTTCCTTTAATTTTGGTAAATCTTCTTCTGTGATTTCCACATTATGAACAGAGTTCTTAATTTTTTGGTAGAGAAGAAGATCAGATAAAAGATAACTATAGATGGAATATTCCGTTTTACTTTCTCCTTTTTTAATATCCTTCTTTAGACATTTTTGTGCATATTGATAAGCAGTTATATAATCAAATCGGTTCAATGCTGTAAAGAAATTTCGATAAGGGCTGAAAGTAATATCATCGTATGATCCTTTAGGAAAAGCTGGTAGAAATTTAATTTTATTATTTTCTGCTTTTTCTAATATACTGAGTAAGTATAGAGTCTTTCCAAAAATACGAGAGTCATTTATACCAACATTTTTTTTAGAATATTGTTCCAAAAGTACTTTTGTTTCTTTATATTTTCTGTTTTCAATTAGATTAAGAAGATCCTTCTCGCTATTAATCTTTAAACCATCATTCGTTTCTTCTTCTAATTCTGTTATTTGAAAAGCCTTAATGAATTTAGGATATAAATCTCTTTGCTCTTTTAGATAGGCAAAGTAAGCTAGTCGCAGAAATAGTTTAATGTAGAGTTTTGTTTTATTCTTTCTTTCTTTTTCAACTTGTTCACATTCTTGGATCAAAGAATAAGCGGCTTGGAAATTAGAACATAGAACAGCATCTTCAAATTTTTCAAATAAATGAAGCGGAGCTTTTTCGCTGGAATGAGTACTTTTATAACAAAGTTCTCCTGTTTCTAAAAAACTAAAATCATGGTCTTGTTCTCCTAAAATTTCTTTTAATAGAAGTGCATATAGATAAATATGATTATCATAAGTATTATCTACTCTCACTTTTACATATTGATATAATTCTTGATATGCTCCTTCCATATCTTTTTCTAATACTTTTTTTGAAAATTGATTAAATTGGGCTTGTTGTACTTTTCTTTCTTCATTAGAAAAGTGGCAGTTTTGATAAACTTTATCTGTAAGTCTAATCAATATTTGTGTATTAATGCTTGCTGAACCATTTTCATTTTCTTCTCTTTCCTGTTTTTCATAGTCATGAATATAGGTAAAAGCTTCTTGAAAGTCAGACCTTAAAAGAGCCTCTTTAAATTTAAAAAGTGACTTTCCCTTAGAATCAGTTTCTAGTTCCATTTGACTAGGAGAAAAACTCCAATTTTCAAGAAAACTAAAATCGTATTCTTGTTCTCCCAAAATTTTTCTTAATAAAAGAAAATAAAAATAATATTCATTCTGGTATTGGAGCGGAGTCTTAATTTCCAAAACTTTATATAGCTTTCGATATGCCTGATCATATTGATTGTCTCTAATAAGCCTTAAAAATTCATAAAAACAATTACGTTCTATCTTTTCTTCTAAAGTTGAGATATTTTCCTGTTGATCTATTACTTTTGAAATGTCATTTTTTTTAATTTCATCAGAACTCATAAAAATCCTCCTATTTCTATCTCACTATAATAACATTGTTCATTAACTTTTTCTAGAAAAAATGTATATTTATATTAATAATTTTCTATTTAAAAAGAAAAATTTTTAAATTGTGAATGAATTTCAGAGATGATATAATAAAAGAGAGAGGAGAAATTGAGATGAAAGAGGTCTATGAGTTTTTAAAAGTAAGAACACAAATTAATTATGTAGCTACTGTGAATGGAGATTTACCAAGTAATCGTCCTTTTGGAGATCCTGTATTATTTGATAATAAAATTTATGTAATTACGAACAAACAAAAAAATGTTTCTAGACAACTAAGCAAAAACAATCATGCTTGCATTGTTGCCTGTGATGGTGAAGAGTGGGTTCGTGTTGATTGTGAGTTAATTGATGATAGCGATAATATAGAAGCGAAAAAAGCAATGATGGAAGAATTCGATTGGATGGAAGAAGCTGGTTATACATTAGATAACCCAAATTTCCAAGTATTATATATTGCCAATGCGAAAGCTACCATTGCAGATAGTGATGGTAATATAAGTGCAACATACGAATTTTAAAATTGAAATTAATTAATTATAAATGGAAAAGCCAGAGAGCAATTGTTAGCTTTCTGACTTTTTATTTTTCTTCCTGAACCATTAGTCGATTAGTAATTTGATCAATCTGTTTCTTAATAATTTCGACATCGATTGGAAGTGTTAATTGATGATGTTCCATTAGAATAGTTCCATTAATCATAGTAG
Source organism: uncultured Caryophanales bacterium (assembly GCA_947564265.1). Taxonomy (GTDB): domain Bacteria; phylum Bacillota_I; class Bacilli_A; order RF39; family UBA660; genus Alloscybalousia. The sequence continues at coordinate 56,888 of CANOBK010000008.1, read as the reverse complement.
TATCGACATTGTTACTTTCTACATTGTGAACAATTTGCGTAATTAAATCGGTTGTAGGGTAGACTTCAGTATTGCTTAAATCTAAAATGATAAGATCTGCTTTTTTTCCTTCTTCAATCGATCCAATTTTATCTTCTAGATTTAATGCTTTAGCTCCGTTAATAGTTGCTATTTTTAATACATCATAAGATCCCATAACAGTTGGATCTTGATACTTAGCTTTTTGAAGTTGATCTACCATGGACATATGATAAAACATATTTAGGTTGTTTCCACTTCCTTGACCATCTGTTCCAAGACAAACGTTGAGACCATTTCTCTGATAACTAACTAAATCGGCGATTCCACATCCTAGATTTAAATTACTAATTGGATTAGTAGCAATCGAAACATTCCCTTTTGCTAATAGTTTTTGTTCTTCTTCAGTAATAAAAGTACCATGAGCTAAAATAAGTTTATGTTCTAGGTACCCAAGCTCTTTTAATGCCTCAGCAGGAGACTTTTGATATTCCTTTTGAATTCCTTCTACTTCTGATTGATTTTCACAGTAGTGCATATGGATTGGTAAATGAAATTCTTCTGCTACTTCTTTACAATTTTTTAAATATTCTTTATCACAAGTATACATAGAGTGAGGTGTTACAGTAAAAGCTAAAAGTTCATTTCCTTGATTTTCTCTTACTAATTGTTTAAACTCTTCGATTCTTTCGAGGGCATGTTCATCTCTTCCTGTTAAACATCTAGAAAAAACACTACGGACTTTTGATTCTTTAATCGCTTTTAATGCTCCTTGTACTCCAAAATACATATCATTTGATGTAGTAGTTCCTGTTTGAATCATTTCAATACAAGAAAGTAGAGTAGTGTAGTAAACATCGTCATCTGTCATATGATCTTCAATTGGCCAAATTTTTTTTGTTAACCAATCTTGTAAAGTAAGATTATCATTGGTAGCACGGAAGATACTCATACCTAGATGTGTATGACAATTAACTAACCCCGGAAGTACAATTTTATTGGTAGCATCAATCAATTTGTCATAAGGACCTTGATAGTTTTCTTCTATTGATGTGATGGTATCATCAGTGATGACAATATCTAAATTTTCATACTTTTTCTTTCTTTTTTCATCCATCGTGATGACAGTTCCATTTTTTATAACTTGAATCATTTATTTTCACATTTCCTTTCTAATACTTATTATATCGTATTTTTCTAAGGAATTTGTAATTTTTTTGGACGAGTCCTCCTTTTTTATAAATAATGATAGTTAGAACAGGAGGGTTTTATGAAATATTTAAAATATTTTTTAACATTAGTAGTAGTGGCACTTGTAACAGTGACAAGTAACGTTTATGCACAAAGTGATTCTTTTTATGAAGGAGAATTAGTAGAAGGTGCTTATTTAAAAAAGTTTAGGTCAGGACAGACAGTAGGAAAATATGAACAGATGAGAATTTTTAGAAGAAGTAGTGACAATCAAGCAGCATATTGTATTGAGTTGTGGGCTCAACTAAACCCAGGACAACAAATGGATAGTTATACAGATGATTATGCTTTTCATGCAGGAATTTCAAATGATGTTTGGGAACGGATTCAATTAATCGCCTATTATGGATACGAGTATAAAGACCATACATCCACCAATTGGTATGCAGCAAGTCAATTTTTAATTTGGAAAACGTTAGAACCAAGTAGTACGATTTATTTTACAGATACCTTAAATGGTAACCAAGTTGAAAAATTTGAAGAAGAAATGAAAGAAATAGAAAGATTAATAATGAAGCATAAGATGTTACCAGAATTTGCGAATAAAACTCATTCAATTGATGCGTTTATGAATCAATATTTTTTTGATTCGAATAAAGTAATGGATGATTTTACAGTAACTACAAATGATCCAGTTACTTATCAACAGGGAAGTAATCACAGTATTAATATTAGAATGGATTACGTTGGAACAGCTACATTTCAATTAACAAGAGAAGATACAACTAGACAAACTTTACTTTATGTGAGTCCTAGTACTCAGAACTTAATTGTACGAGGAAATTTTCCAAAAATAACAACAGAATTTAAGGTAAAAGTAGAGACAGGAAAAATTATATTTAGAAAAATAGATAAGGATACCCAAGAGTCAATACCTCAAGGAGATGCTTCTTTTTTGGGGACGACTTATGAAATTTATACAAAAAATCATAAATTTAAAAAAATAATTGAAATAAAGGATGATCAACCAGTAGTCGTAGAAGGAATTCCCTACGGAACCTACTTTATAAAAGAAATAAAAAGTGGGGAAGGGTATCAAGTAGATCCAAAGGAATATACGGTTAGTATGCATAGCCCAGAGGTTATAATCACAAGAGAAGATACGGTTTATCAAGGAAAAATAAAATTACAAAAATTCTATGAATTAGGATCCTCATTAAAAGAAGAAGTGGGAGCAGAATTTGAAATATACAATTCTAAGAATCAATTAATCAATAAAATAAAAACAGACTTGTTGGGACAGACTGAAATTACGCTTCCTTATGGTACTTATCGTTTTCATCAGACTAGTGGAAAAGATGGATATCGTTTTATTGAAGATTTTACGGTAACAATCAAAGCAGAATTAGATCAGGAATACCAATTTATTTTTAAAAATGAACCAATGAATCGATATCTGAAAGTAATAAAAAAAGATCAAGAGACAGGAAAGGAAATTATTCTTAAAAAAGCATCTTTTCGAATTAAAAACTTAGATACATTAGAATATGTAAAACAAAGATTACCTTATCCTAACGGAGAAATGGTTGATGTTTTTACAACGAATGAACAAGGATTTTTTATAACGGCTGAGCCATTACCTATTGGAAATTATCAATTAGAAGAAATAGAAACTCCTGATGGATATTTTTCTTTAGAAGAACCATTTGTTTTTCAAATCTCAAAGGATTCCAATACGGTATTAGACTCAAACTATGGTCAAATGATTGTGATAGAAGTCTATAATCGTCCTAAAAAGGGAACTCTAACAATTCAAAAACAAGGAGAGGTCTTTCGAGTAGAAAAAGATCAGTTTTCTTATGAATATCAACCATTAGAAAATATTGAATTTTCTGTATATGCTGAAGAGGATATTGTTTTAGGCGATGGAACAATTCTTTATAAGAAAGGGGAAATGGTTGGACAAAAAAGGACAAATTCACTGGGAAAAATTGATTTTTCTTTACCAATTGGTAAATATTCTGTATTGGAAATTACTTTTTTGGACTCTTATATTACAAATGAAAAGAAATATTTTGTAGAAATAAGTTCAGAAGAATTAAATCCATCTCTTTGTATTTATAATTATCTAAAAAAAGGAAGTCTCATCATTTATAAAAAGGACTCGCTAACAGGAAGCGCTATTTCCGATACTTATTTTTCGGTTTATACAATGGACGGACAGCAAATAGCGACAATTGTAACCAATCAAGAAGGAAAAGCTGTCTTGGACTCTATTCCGATAGGAGAATACTATATAGAAGAAGTAAAAAGTAATCGAAACTATATTTTGAATTCTCTTAAAATCAACTTTAAAATTGAAGAAAAGGAACAAGTGATTACCCTTGATCTTTTGAACGAGCCGATTATGCCACCACATACTTCCGTAGATGAAAAACAAGTAAAGAATTTTTTATGTTTCGAATGTATTGTAGAAATTATCATTGGATTTGTGATTGTATGTTGGAAACCAAGACTTACGTCTAAGAATTCTAAGTGAACCAAATTATGTGAAATTTATGGCTTTTCTTTACTTTCTCCTTGTACTTATTATATAATAGGGACAAGGTGATAACATGAAGAAGATAAGCATTTTGGCACTTCACTTAGGATATGGTGGTATCGAAAAATGTGTTGTAAATTTGGCAAATCTACTTTGTCATGATTATAAAGTAGAAATTATTTCTACCTATCGTTTAGCAGAAAAACCTGCCTTTTCTATTGACTCTAATGTAGAGGTTCGTTATTTAATAGAAAAATATAAGCCAAATCGAGAAGAATGGAAACAATCGATTAAAAAGATAAAACCAATCACTTTTATTAAGGAAACTTATAAAGCAATTGTCGTTTTATTACTTAGAAGAAGAAAAACCATTGCGGCTATTAAAGAAAATGATAGTAATATTGTAATTTCAACAAGAGCTTTATTTAATAACTGGTTAGGAGAATATGGGAATAGTAAAGCCTATAAAATTGGGTGGGAACATAACCATCATCATCAGGATGAAAAATACATTAAAACGTTAGTTTCTTCTTGTAAGAAGTTGGATAAATTGGTTGTAGTATCTGATTCACTCCGTTCTTTTTATAAGAAAGAATTTCGAAAAAATGGTTTAAAATGTAAGTGTGTTTATATCCCCAATATGCTTGATTCAATCCCTAAGGAAACTTCTTCCTTAAAGGAACATACTTTAGTTTCTGTCGGACGTTTTTCTAGAGAAAAGGGGTTTGTTGATTTAATTGAAATATTTAGGATGATCCATGAAAAGAAGCCAGAATGGAAATTATGCTTAGTGGGAGATGGTTCCGAAAAAAATAAAATTGTAGATTTAATCTACCAATACAAGTTAAATGATTTTGTAGAATTACATGGATATTTGAGTAGAGAAGAGGTGGATGAGGTTCTGCATCGATCTTCCCTTTATTTAATGACTTCTTATACAGAGTCTTTTGGAATTGTTCTAATTGAAGCGATGTCCCATGGAATTCCTTGTATTGCCTTTTCATCAGCGGAAGGGGCCAATGACTTAATTACAAATGACCAGAATGGTTATCTAATAGAAAATAGGGATTTTGAGCAGATGGCGAACAAAGTCTTAGAACTAATGAATAGTGTAACCAAACGAAAAAAATTAGGAAAAGAAGCGAGAAAGATGAGTTCTAATTATACGAAAGAACAAGTAAAGGGTGATTGGATGAAGCTTCTAAAGAAAAGGGGATAATATGAAGAAAGTATTATTTATTTCCAGTACTGGAGGTCATTTGACAGAAATGATGCGATTAGAACAATTATTTTCTAACTATGACTTTCGTATTATTACAGAATACACTCCTTCGGCAATTTATCTAGAAAAAAAATATGCTGGAAAAGTAAATTACTTACTTTATGGGACGAAGGATCATCCATTCACTTACCCCTGGAAGTTGTTAGCCAACTGCTTTAAAAGTTTATATTATTATATTCGCTTTCGACCAAAATATATTATTACAACGGGTGCTCATACAGCAGGACCTATCTGTTGCATTGGAAAACTATTTGGCAGTAAAATTATTTACATAGAATCTTTTGCTAATATTCATACGAAAACAGTGACAGGGAGATTAATTTACCATTTTGCAGACTTATTTATCGTTCAATGGGAGAGTATGTTAAAACTATATCCAAAAGCTGTCTATGGAGGATGGATTTATTAAGGGAGGCAATTATGATTTTAGTTACACTGGGAACTCAAGATAAAAGTTTTGATAGATTACTGATTGAAATTGAAAGGTTAATCGACCAGAAAATCATTCGGGAAGAAGTAATTGTCCAAGCGGGTTATACTGTATATTCTAGTAAAAAAATGAAAATATTTGATTATTTACCAAAAGATGAGTTTGAAGAATTGATTGGTAAGTGCAGTTGTTTAATTACTCATGGAGGCGTAGGTTCTATTTTTGACGGATTATCGAGAGGAAAAAAAATAATCGCTGTTCCAAGACTATCTAAGTATAAGGAACATGCAAATGATCATCAAATTCAAGTGATAGAAGAACTTGGAAAAGAAAATTACATTCTTCCTTGTGCTGATGTTTCAGATATTGAAAAGAATCTAAAGAAAATAAAGAAATTTCAACCAAAAGCCTATCAAGGAAACCATAATCAAATGCTATCGACTATTGAAAATTACATTAATAATGGCAAAGCATCATTTTTTTCCTCTGGAATTTTTCAATATTTTACGTTTGGAATATTTTTTATCGCCTTTCAGTATTTATTTTCTAATTTTAGTTCCTTTCAGAATTTACCTAAATTTGAAATCTTTCTTATCTACTGGCTCATCTCTTATTTATTTACAATAATCCTTTATTGTGTTTCTTATCGGGTTTCACCACATCTATCAAAGAAAATGCTACTTTTTAGTTTTTTCTGTATTCTTGCTCAATCTATCATGTTTCTAGTTTTTTCTAGAGTAAGTTCATTTTTCATTTCTACCATGGCTAGTTGTTTGATAACGTTTCTTTTTGGATATGTTATGTTTATGTTAGTATTAGGAGGAAGAAATTTATTGGAAGATTAACAAAATAGATTTTTTTTTGATATGTCAATCGCTAGTAGAAATATTATCAATTTGTTAATTTTATGATATGATAGTTTCAGCGGAGGGATAAAATGAAAAAAATATCAATTGTGGTTCCTTGCCATAATGAGGAAGCTTCCATTCCACTTTTTTATAAGGAAGTAAGTAAAATTGCTGAAAATATGAAAAAAAAGGCAACTTTTGAATTCGTGTTTGTAAATGATGGTTCTACAGATAAAACATTACAGGAGTTAAGAAAATTAGCGGATCAAGATTCTAATGTTCACTATTTATCTTTTTCTAGAAACTTTGGAAAAGAATCTGCCATGTATGCAGGACTTGAAGCAACGACTGGCGACTATGTGACAACGATGGATGCAGATTTACAAGATCCGCCAAGTTTATTAGAAGAAATGTTTGAAATTTTAGAAACAGAAGAATATGATTGTGTTGCGACAAAGAGTACCAATCGAAAGGGATATTCTTTCTTTAGAAAAATATTTACAAAATGGTTTTATCAACTAATTGGAAAAATTTCTAAAATAGAAATGGTGCCAGGTGCTCGCGATTTTCGCCTAATGACTCGTCAAATGGTTGATGCTGTTTTATCAATGAAGGAGTACAATCGATATTCGAAAGGATTATTTAGCTTTGTTGGCTTTGAAACGAAATGGATTGATTTTGAATTAGAAGAAAGAGTAGCAGGGAAAACCAACTTTAATTTTAGAAAACTTTTCTCTTATGCATTAGAGGGTATCGTTGCTTTTTCAACAGCACCTTTAGTTTTTGCGGCTTTAGTTGGAATGCTCTTTTGTTTAATAGCAGTAATTTTAATCATTGTGATTATTACGAAAACCTTAATCTGGGGCGACCCTGTTGGTGGATGGCCAAGTATGGCTTGTATTATGTTCTTAGTAGGTGGAGTACAACTTTTCTGTACAGGAATTATTGGAGAGTACTTGTCTAAAACCTATTTAGAGACTAAAAATAGACCAATCTATATTGTGAAAGAAACTGAAAAGAGTAGAAAAAAATAAAATTACTACGATAACTTAGTAGTAATTTTTTCTTTGATATATTCCTTTTCGAATCGTTCTTCACAGTATTTGGCACTATTTAGAATTTCTTGAATGTCATGATCATTTAGATTTCTGCCTAATCTTTGATAGAGTTGGTATGCTTTTTGATATTCACTAACATTAATTAAAGCAGTTTTAAAATCTACAATACCTGGAATCATTAATTTAATATCTGATAATTTTTCATTTTCATCTTCCTGAAAGTTCACACCATAGAAAAATTGGTGATTCTCTTCATCATCTTCCAATTCATAAATACGAAAATTATCATTTTTCATAAACTTTATAAATTTCTTTGGCAATCTTAAAAATTTAATAATATCTTTGATATTGATTGTTCCCTCTACTAATTCATGAACAAAATCATCATTTTCAATCAATGTATCAAATTCCTTTGGCATCCTTTTGGCCCGATATTTGTCTCTCATATCACAAGCAACCTCAATATCCTCAAGAACTTTTTCGAAGTATTCATCTGTCTGTTCACTTAATTCATCTAAATCCAACAAGAACTCATTGGCAGGAAAGGAGAAATAATCAATATCTTCTTTCCGCTTTAACAAATAATTAAAAATCTTGTTTTCTTTTTTCTTAATAGTAAGATATTCTCTCCATGCAGAAGCGATATCCTCTGTTACTACAGTTTCAGGTCCAAAGACAATGAAACTTTTTAAATAAATTCTAATAGAAAATGACATCATATAACAGAATTGAGATAATCCTTTTTTTCTCATCATGTGAATCGTTTCCTGTAAATCTTTTATATCTTCTAACTTAGTTTTATCCTTTTGAAACACGTCACTCATCCCTTTTTTATAATGTCTTATATTCTATCTGTTTATAAGGATATTGTCAATTTCTATTCAATCTTTGGGGTAAATAATTTGACAAAAGAGGACAAAGCGAGTATAATAGTGAACTATCCCGTGTATAAGAGGTGTTATAGATGTTTTATGATGAAGCCAAAGCAATTGAGGCTGTTGAAAAAGATCCTTCGTTAGTGTTTGAACTAATTAAAGAAGGACATACAGATTTAGTTGACAAGGTGCTCAAAAAGAAAATTGTGGATATTAACACTTGCGATGATGCAGGTAATAGTGTTTTAGTTCGATTACTAAAACATGGTGATTATGATTTAGTACTTCACCATATGGGAAATAAGGATTGGGATGTAAACCATCAAAATTTAGCGGGAAATACATTTGCTCATTTCTTAGTTTCTATTAATTACGTGAATGTAGTAGAAATCATAATAAAATTAAAGAAGAATAAGAAATTTCTTCCTAATATCAAGAATAATAAGGGAGAGACAATTTTAGATAAGTCAATCAATGACCATTATATCTATACAACAGTTAAAATTCTAGAAGATGAAAGATTTAATAATATCGATGTCGTATCTTTCAAAAATTTGTATGATACTTATATTAAAAGTAACAAATACGGGAAATATTCAAAACTTACAAATTTAGAAATGATTATGGACAATCTTGAAGAAAAATCTCTGCTTCCTAGAATGGAAAAATTAGTTTTATTTATCAGAAATAACTTTGATGTAATTAAAGATGAAGTATTAACTAGTCAGAAATTTACTTGTATGGATAGTATCATTGAGAACGTACTAAAAGAAAATAATGCTTAATGCGTTATTTTTTTTGGAATAGAATAGAAATCTTTTCAGGGGGAATAGGATAGTGGAAAATTTAAGTATTATTGTGCCAATTTATAATAAAGAAGACTGTTTAGAAGATTCATTAAATAGCTTGCTGAATGGAGTCAGTCAAGAGACCGAACTACTATTAATTGATGATGATTCTACGGATAAAAGTTTTTCAATTGCGAAGGAATTTGCAAAGAAAGATGCTAGAATTAGACTTTTGAAAAATAAAGTAAATCGTGGTGTTGGTGCTACAAGAAATAGAGGAATTCAGGAAGCAAAAGGAGAATACATTGGCTTTTTTGATGCTGATGATAAAGTAGATTATAGATTTTATGATAAATTGTGCCAAAGCGCTTTTTCGACAGAAATAAAACCTGACATTGTAGTTGGTGGATTTCAGTGTATTGATGTAAATAATCTTCAAATTATATTTCCTTCGATGCCTATTTTAGTTGATGGTTTTGACTTTTCTCTTCAACGAAGAAAATTTGTTTCTAGTGAAACTTGTTCATGCTGTAATAAAATATATCATAGTCCATTTTTAAAAGAAAAATATTTTCTTGATTATATGAAAGAAGATTTATACTTTCACTATTGGACAATGTGGAGTGCTCAGAATGTTTTAGAAAACAGGAAAACAGATTACTATTATCGTCCAAAGGATAATGGAAGAAATCTATCATATTATAACCTTCCAAATGGAAACTTTTATGATCTTATAGAAGGATACGAATGGCTACGACAAAAGATTGGAAATGAAGAATTTCTTTCTTCTTTTCATAAAGCACAGCAACAAGCATTCTCTAGTTATATTCAATCAATTGATAGTTGGAATCTATCTTTTGATGGTGAGTTAGACTTAATTGGTGCGTTAGTTGATTATTGTATAAGAGTTCATCATATGAATTTAGAGTCTTTAGACATTATTAGTGAAAAATATTATGATTTATATAAGGAAAAATATCCAAAAACTTCTTTAGAACATTTGAAAGAAAAATTAAATCGTCTTTCTTATAATTATCCAAATCGAAGAAGAAAATAATATCCTATGATATAATATAGAAAATTTTGAAGAGGTGAGAAAAATGGAAAAACTAAGTGTTGTAGTACCAATTTATAATAAACAAAAATATTTAGAATCTTCTTTAAATCAATTACTTTCCAATCCCTCTGAAAAGACAGAATTTCTCTTCATCGATGACTGCTCTACCGATGATAGTTTTTTAATTGCTCAAAAGATTGCATCTCAAGATAGTAGAGTTCGGCTTTTAAGAAATCCATCCAATATAGGAGTAAGTTATACAAGAACAAGGGGAATTCGTGAAGCAAGGGGCGAATATATTGGATTTTTTGATGCCGATGACATGATAGATGAGGGATTCTATCAGGCTTTATATGAAACTGCGTGCCAAAAAAGAAAAAAGCCAGATATTGTAGTAGGAGATTTCAGAAATAAAAGCAAAAATCGAATCGAACCACCTTTTTATAATCGACTAAATCCATATATTCCCTTTTCATGGCAGAGAAATTCTTTTATGGAAAAAGAACCTATTTCTTGTTGTAATAAAATTTATCGTGCAGAATTTTTGGAAGACAAGAGTTTCCCTGATTACATGAGAGAAGATTGTTATTTTCACTATTGGACAATGCATGACGCAAAGAGAGTAGTAGAAAATATGGAAGTCGCATACTACTATCAAATTAGCAATATAGAACGGAGTAATTCATACTTCAATTTTCCGTGTGGAAATTTTTCTGAATTTATTGAAGGATATCATTGGATGAGACAAAAAATTGGAGATTCTAAGTCTTTGATGAAATCCTTTGAACAACATCAGGTACAGGCCTATCAAGATTTTTTAAACTATTGCATTCACTGGAATTTGCCAGAAAGAGAAATTAGTAAGATTGTTAGCGCTGTAATTGATTATTGTTTAGCGGCCTATTCAGCAGATATCGATGGTTTTAATCGTGAAGTACTTTCTTTTTATAAATCTTCTTTTGAAATTCAAAATCTTTCTATAGAACAGTTAGAACAAAAAGTAAAAATACTAGGATCTATTTATCCAAAACGATAAAATAGTTCAAATTTACAGATAGAAATTCAAGTGATATAATGATAAAGAAAAGAAAGGGTGATTCTTATGAAATTACCAAATTATCAAGAAGCAAGAAGTAGAAAAAAAGAAAAAGTTACCATAGAAGAATATCAATTAAACAATGATTTAAAGAACATAGGATCTTGTAAGACCTATTATGTAAAAACCTATGGATGCCAAATGAATGAACATGATAGTGAAAATATTAAGGCAATGCTAGAAGAACTAGGATTTGAAGAAAGTCTAGAAATGGAAGCCTCAGATTTAATTATTTTAAATACCTGTTCTATTCGTGAAAATGCGCATAATAAGGCCTTTGGTATGCTTGGAAGACTCAAACACTTAAAAGAATCTAGACCAGAACTAATCATCGGATTGTGTGGGTGTATGGCACAAGAAGAAGGGGTCATTGATGAAATTTTACATAAATATCGTCAAGTAGATTTTGTATTTGGAACTCATAATTTACACAGACTCCCTACGATTTTAAAGAATCACCTAGATAGCAAAAAACAAGAAATTGAAGTACTTAGTGTCGAAGGAAATTTAATTGAAGGAATGCCTGTTAAAAGAGCGAGTCATCATAAAGCTTTTGTCAATATTATGTATGGGTGTGATAAGTTTTGTACCTATTGTATTGTTCCTTATACAAGAGGAAAACAAAGAAGTCGTAAGAAGGAAGATATTCTAAAAGAGGTAGAGCAATTAGTAAAAGAAGGATATCAAGAAGTAACTCTTCTAGGTCAAAATGTAAATGCTTATGGAAAAGATACAGATAGTAAGTATTGTATGGAAAATCTTTTAGAAGATGTTGCGAAAACGAAGATTCCAAGAGTTCGTTTCATGACGAGTCACCCATGGGATTTTACAGATCAAATGATTGATGTTATCGCGAAATATCCAAATATTATGCCATCGATTCATCTACCAGTACAATCTGGTAGTAGCCGAATCTTAAAGTTAATGGGAAGACGCTATACAAAAGAAGAGTATCTGTTACTCTTTGATAAAATTAAAGAAAAAATACCAAACGTCAGTATCTCAACAGATATTATTGTAGGGTTTCCTGGGGAAACAGAGGAAGATTTTCAAGACACTCTAGATTTAGTGGAACACTGTAAATATGACAATGCCTTTACATTCATCTATTCACAGAGGGAAAATACAGCGGCTTGCAGATTAGAAGATAAGACACCATTAAGAGAAAAAGAAAAAAGACTGTATCGTTTAAATGATATTGTAAACCGCTATTTCTTAGAAAATAATCAAAAACTAATTGGTCAAACGGTTCCAGTTTTGGTTGATGGCCATAATGAAAATGGAAAAACAGAATTATTTGGTTATACAGATACAAACAAATTAATTAATTTCAATGGAGACGATTCTTTAATTGGAAAAATTGTTTCAGTCAAAGTAACGGATGCGAAAACTTGGAGTTTAGACGGAGAACTAGTTGAATAAAGAAATTTTAGACAAAGTAGAAGAAATTGTTAAAATCGTCAAAGATTCTCCTTCTTATCAAACTTATCTTGAATTAGAAAATAAAATGAAATCGCACCCTAAAATTCCAAAATTAATTGAAGAAATAAAAAAACTACAGAAAAAAGCAGTACAAATGGTGAGTCAAGGATTAGAAATTGACTCCATAGAAAAAGAACTTTCTTCCTTACAAGAACAATTAGAAGAAATTCCTTTATACCAAGATTTTGTTGATATACAAAAAGAATTGAATGATTCCTTTTCCTTTATTAAAGAATCGATTGAAGAACTATTTATATTTTAATGAAGACAATTCGAAAAAAAGAATTGTTTTTTTCTTTCTATCAACAAAAGGATTCTTTTGCATACATTAAATTAGAGGAGGGATATTATGGCAAATACGAGAGAAATTGTTACAAAAGCAGTTATTGGAAAAGGGAGAAAAACATTTGTAACGACAGATGTGATAACTCCAGAAATTATGCCTACAACTATCCTTGGTGCTTGGATTATCAATCATAACTTTTCTGGAAAGAAGAACGGGGATAAAGTAGGAATTACTGGTAGTTATGATGTTAACATCTGGTATTCATGCATGGATGATAGTAAGACAGAGGTAGTAAAGAAAAGTGTTCAATACAATGAAAATGTGACAGTACCAAAGAAAAATGAATCATCACTTTCTAATGAAGAAGTAGTCATTCGTAGCTTAAAACAACCAACTTGTACAAGAGCAGAAATCATCGATGGGAAAATCGAGTTTACTGTTGAAAAACAATTAGGAATTGAACTTGTTGGAGATACAAAAGTAAAAATTAGTTACGATGAAGAAGAAGATCCATGGGAAGATATCGAAGATGATCAAACAGAAATAGAATTAGAACAAGCAGAACAACAAATTGATAACGAAATCCAAGAAGAATATCTAGATGAATAAAGTATCGTTACGGTACTTTATTTTTTGTTGTATCCTATTAATTTTAGTGCTACAATGAAAACATAATAGGCGGGTGTAAAAATGAGTCGTAAAACAGAAAAAAGCATAAAAATTGCGATTGTAGTATTATCAATAATATTAATAGGATTCCTGGGATTTATTCTAGTAGATAATTTCTTATTAGAAAACAATTCAGGAAATCAAAATAAAAATCCAATATCTACAAATAAGCCTGTTTCATCAGAAGAACCTAAACCAACATCGGATGAAAATATTCATGAGCCAGAAGAGGATGAAATAGAAATTCCTATAGATCTTGCAGAAAAAATTTATAATACATTTTATGATTGGGAAGATTGTGGAGAAAGATTTTCAAAATATTATAAATACAGCAAGGTAACAGCAGATGAATTAACTAATGAAGATAAGACATACATTATATCGTTAAATATAGCTAAAAGAATGGAAGACCATATATTTACACAAGAAGAAATTATGGAAACTAAAAATCGTCTTTTGGGTAGTGATACGACATTTGAGATTATTAATAGTAAAGAATGTAAATATTTTTTTAAACTAGAAGATGGTACTTATGATTTAAATCGTTATTGTAGCGGTGGTATGTGTACTTACCAAGAAATAACAGATTTTATAAAAACCGTACAAAAGGGAAATAAAATTTATATAGATCAACAAGTAATATTTGAAAAAAGTGAAAATCATACGAATGATGAAGGAATGACATCCTATTATTATCAAAATCCAGAACGAACAGTTCTCTTAGAAACAAAAGATTATAAAGATTCCGATGAGTACATAGATAAATATAACGAAATTGATTGGAAAAAATATGAAGATCAAGTAAGTATCTATCGTTTTACTTATGAAGATAATGGTGATAATACCTATAAATTTATACAAATGGAGAAAATTAAATAAATAGGACTTTTGTTTAAACTTTGGTCCTTTTCTACATGTTCGATGTAATTATAAGATTTTTCCCTGTGAGTTTGCTATTTTATATTGTATTTAGATTAATGTAATGCTAAAATGAGGACATAATAGGTGGGGTGTAAAAATGGGTCGTAAAATAGAAAAAAATATAAAAATTGCGATTGTAGTATTATCAATAATATTAATAGGATTTCTGGGATTTATTTTAGTAGATAATTTCTTATTAGAAAACAATTCAGAAAATCAAAATAAAGATCCAATATCTACAAATAAGCCTGTTTCATCAGAAGGCCCTAAACCAACATCGGATGAAAATATTTATGAGCCAGAAGAGGATGAAATTGAAATTTCTATGGAAATGGCAGAGGAACTTTACAATATGCTTTATGATCCAATGGATTGTGGGAGTAGCTTGTTTTCTCATTATGGTAGCGGAAAAATAGTTCCAGATGATTTTAGTAATCTAGAAAAAAATTTTATTGTAGTTATGAATCTAAACAAAGAAAGGGATATGCATACTAATCCAAAGTATACAAAAGAGAAAATTATTGAAACAAAGAATCGTATTTTTGGAAAAGAAACATCATTTGAAATTATCAATGAACAAAATTGTCACTATTTCTATTTGGGAGAGGATGGGAATTACACTGTTGGATGGGAATGTGGCGGAGATATGTGCAATCCATTAACTCTTACAAAACTCTCAAAGGCTGTACAGAAGGGAAATAAAATATATATAGATCAAATGGTAATTTTTGGTTTGACTGGTGAATATGGAACAAGTGATGAGAATACTGCCTATTATTATCAGGACTATAACAGAACAAAATTGCTTGGAAAAAAAGAATTTATAGATTCATATGATTATATGATTAATTTTGGGAAAATCGATTGGAAT
Source organism: uncultured Caryophanales bacterium (assembly GCA_947564265.1). Taxonomy (GTDB): domain Bacteria; phylum Bacillota_I; class Bacilli_A; order RF39; family UBA660; genus Alloscybalousia. The sequence continues at coordinate 41,474 of CANOBK010000008.1, read as the reverse complement.
CAATATGAAAGTCAGGCAAGTATCTATCAATATACTTATCAAGATAATGGCGATGGTACCTATACATTCATGCAAATAGAAAAAATAAAATAAATAATTTAAAAATTATAATTATCAATAAAAATATACTGTTAATAAAAAATACTTGACAGTGTTAAAAAGAAGCATTATAATGGTATTAATAAAAGAAATGGAGGAGAGAAACATGGCAGTAAAAATTAGACTTACTCGTATGGGTGCCAAAAAAAGACCAAGCTATCGTATTGTAGCAAGCGATTCTAGAGTAAAAAGAGATGGAAAATATCTTGAATTGGTTGGAACTTATGATCCAATTGCAAAAGAAACAAAAATTAATGAAGAAGTCGCTTTAAAATGGTTAGATCTTGGAGCACAACCATCAGATACTGTAAGAAATTTATTCAGCAAAGCTGGAATTATGAAAAAGCATGCTGATAAGAAACAAGGAAAATAAGCATGAATTTGATTGAGTTAACAGAATTTCTTGTAAAATCCTTAGTAGTAAATACAGAAGAAGTATCTGTAAAAGAATTTGAAAGCGATGAAGAAAATACTGTCCTTATCCAAGTTTTAGTCAGTGAAGATGACATGGGAAGAGTAATTGGTAAAGGTGGTAAAATTGCCAATGCTGTAAGAACTTTAGTTCAAGCAAGTAGTTATATAAAAGATAACAAAAAAATAAAAATCAATATTGATAGTTTTTAGAATCTTTAGAGATTCTTTTTTTATTTTATTAAAAAAGAAATAATCTTATTATTAATCGTCATTAAACAGTCAATAATAAGCAGAATTAAAAGAAAATAAGAAATAAAATTTGGGATTTTTTTACTATACTTTTTTGCGATTGGATCGATGATTAAAGCAACGAAAATACTACTGACTCCCCAAACGAGACTCATTTCGATAGAAGTGTATCTTCCGATATTGGCTTTATGATCTTGATAATTCCAAAAAACTTGATGGAATAATTTTTCGATAAAATAACCACCAACATATTCCATTGTCGCAAGTGTAATGGCCGAAAGAAAAAATAGAGCGACGTATCGTTTCCAAGTTGTCTTCACTCTTTTTTTTAATCCCTGATTGAATAAAAGAATAATAACTACTCCAATTCCATAAATGGGAGTCCAATATCCATAAAGGATACCACTAGTATAGTTTTTCACAAATGTACTTTCAATAAAATGCCCTAGAATAGAAAAGAAGAAGAAAATATTTAAGTAATTCATAGATATCACCATTTTTAGTGTTCCTAGTATTAATAAAATTATTTCAAGAATTCAAAAAAATTATTTTGGGAAAACAGATTGTAGTTCTTTGAAAAGTGTATTATAATTGAATTTAGAATATTTGTGAAACTAGGAGGTTGCTTATGAAAAAAAGAGCGTTAGGAGCTGCCCTTATTTTAATTATTTTCTTACCATTATTATTTTTAGGAGGAGAATATTTTGCAGTACTAATGGCCTTAATAGGAATGTTAGGATTTAGAGAATTATGGAATGTTAGATTTAAGAAAAAGAAGAAAGAGGAACAAGTACCACTAACATTAAAAATTTTATCTTATGCTTGTTTGCTTTTTATTATCTTAAATAATTGGAATTCTACAGAATTTAAGATTATTCTAGATTATCGTGTTCTTAGTCTACTTTTAATTATCTTTTTCATTCCAATTATCATTTTGGCAGATGAAAAGAAATATAATTTAGAAGATGCGATGTTCCTAATGGGGAGTGTGCTATTCTTAGGGTTATCTTTTAATTTGATTATCTTAACAAGAAATTACTCTTTGAATTATATTTTATACTTTTTATTAATTACTACGATGACGGATACTTTTTCTTTGTTTACAGGACTGCTAGTTGGAAAGCATAAATTAGTAGAAGTGATTTCCCCATATAAAACAATCGAGGGATTGATTGGTGGAACCGTTATGGGTGTATTTATCGCAAGTGTATTTTACTTAACGGTGATTAATTCATCAATTGATATCATTAATTTATTGATTATTACAATGACCTTATCTTTAATGGGACAATTGGGTGACTTAGTATTTTCAGCAATTAAAAGGCATTATGATGAAAAAGATTTCTCGAATCTAATCCCAGGGCATGGAGGAGTTTTAGATCGCTTTGACAGTATTATCTTTGTGGTAATTACAGCGACATTATTTATGTCACTGATATAGGAGGCTAACTATGTTATTAAATATTATCTATTTTATCCTTGTATTAGGAATTATTGTATTAGTGCATGAATCAGGACATTTTTTATTTGCAAAATTATGTGGAATTTATGTATATGAATTTTCAATTGGAATGGGACCAAAGTTATTCTCTAAAAAGGGGAAAAATGGGGAAACTGAATATTGTATTCGTGCGATTCCTATTGGAGGTTTTGTTTCCTTAGCAGGAGAAGAAGTCGACGATGATAAAAAGGTTCCAGAAAACAGAAAACTTTATGCGAAAAAGGCTTGGCAAAGATTTTTAGTTATGTTTTTTGGTGCAGGATTTAACTTTATTTTTGCAGTTTTAATTCTTTTTGTAATCGGTCTTGTTTATGGATCATCTAGCTCAAAACCAATTATTGCTGAAGTAGTAAAAGATAATCCAGCAGAAATTGCAGGATTACAGAATGGAGATAAAGTTCTTGTTATCAATAACCGTAAAGTAAAAACTTCTGATGATATTTCCTTATTCTTACAAATTGTTGATAAAGATAAACCAGTAGAATTTAAGATACAAAGAGATGGAAAAGAATATACCTTTGATGTTGAACCAATCAAAGAAGAAGTAGAAGGTCAAGAAGTTTATCGAATTGGGGTCTTAATCAATAATGAAAGAAAGCAAGGATTAGGAGCAGCAATCGAGTATGCATTTGTTAAAACAGGTTCTCTTTTTAGACAGATGTTTGTAACGCTAGAAAGCTTATTTACGGGAAGCGTCTCAGTGAATCAATTTTCTGGTCCTGTTGGTATTTATAATATTGTTGGAACACAAGCCAAAGCAGGATTTGCGAATATCCTTTATCTAATCGCACTATTAAGTATCAATGTTGGATTCATTAATTTAATTCCATTTCCAGCATTTGATGGTGGTAGAATCTTATTCTTAATAATTGAGAAAATTAAGGGAAGTCCAGTAAAACCAGAAACAGAAAATAAAATTCATACGATTGGTTTTCTCCTATTAATGATATTAATGGTTTACATTACCTTTAATGACATCTTAAGATTATTTTAATTCGATGGGGTTTCTAGAAGAAATTTCTAGAAATCCCTTTCTTTTCTGATAGGAGGAATCAAAATGGAAAAAGACTTTGATATTGAAAAAATAATTCCTAATAATTTACGACTTTATGTTTCAGAAAAAAGAAAAAATGGAATGTTTTTATCAGACTATCAAATTGAAACACTAAGTCGTTATGGATTTTCTTATCAAAAATATGGAACAATAAAGGAATTATTATTTGATCTAGAAACTTATCTTAATTCGAGTGATTTTATCAATGAGAATGGCTCTTTAGAACAAATAGCGAAAGAGCTTTCTGAAAGAGAATATTATTCTAATACAAATAAATAGAAAAAAAATAAAAAATAGTATATACTAAAAGTAGTGGTGAATTTATGAATAAATATATGTTAAAGCAAATAGTAAAATATGCCGTTTTATTTTTAATACTAATCTTAGCAACTCAACAAGTTTACAAACTCGGAAAAAAATCTTATCAAGATTATATTAATTCACATGAAACGGATTTAGAATGGGTAGAGAATAATATCTCTTTAGAAGATGATTACCGAATTGGGAGCCAAGTAAAAGTGGTACATATGCCAGAAGACTTAACGGTAGAGACTGAAAATTATACAGAGATTATAAACAAAAAAATTAAATCATTATTAATAAATTCCTATTCCATTGAAAATCCTCTTTTAATTTACAATCCTTATCGGGAAGATACAAATAGTCTTTATATTTATTTTCATACTGGTGAAAGGTATCAGGCTCAGTTTTTTGCTTCAACGGAAAGTATTGTGATGCAGGATATAGATACGCTAGAATATTTGGATTTTTTAGATGAAGAGGGGAATATTGTTTCAACCAATCGTCATTATTACAAAATCGATACGCTAGTTCCTGGAAAGAAAAATAATATTATTATTCGAATTCTAGATGAAGAGGGTACAGTTGTAGATGCAGAAAATTTTATTCTAAATGTTCCAAGTGAAAGGAATTAATCCCTTTCATTTTCTTTTGGAAAATAAAGGAGTCTATGATATAATAAATGGTATAAAGAGAGTGATTTTATGTTTATTGGTTACTATAATAAATCTGTAATTTTAACATACCTAGGTGTATGTTTTAGTATTTTTGGAATAAATCTTGCATTTAGTGGAGAAATTTTATATGCATTCCTCTGCTTATTAGCAGCGGGAATTTGTGATATTTTCGATGGACCAATTGCGAGAAAGTGTAAAAGAAATAAGAAAGAAAAGATGTTTGGGGTAGAAATTGATTCTTTATCGGATATTGTTAATTTCGTTATTTTTCCTATTGTAATTTTTCACTGTATGGGATACGAAGAATGGTACCATAACGTGATTTACACCATGTTAGCTTTAGGTGGAGTGATTCGTTTAGGTTTCTTCAATGTAGAGGCATTATCTTTCCATTTAAGTGGACCTGTTAAATATTATAGCGGACTTCCTGTAACAACAACATCGTTTATCTTTCCAATTGTTTATATCTTGTCTTTTATTTTAGAACCAGATATTTTTGAGGGAATTATGACATCTGTTATTTTGCTGGTTGCCTTTCTATTTACTTACAACTTTAAAATAAAAAAATTAACAGGAAATGTTCTATATCTATTTACTTTCCTAGCAATTGTTATAGCTGTCACCTTACTTCTACTTTATTTCTAATGCGTATTTTTGATTATCAGAAAAATAAAGAAATCGAGGTACCTCAGTATAATCAGAAAAGTCTTTCTTTTTTATATCAGACAGCGATAGGAAGAGTGTTTCTGAAAGTAATTACGAGACCCTTGATTTCTAAAATCTATGGAAAATACAATAATAGTAAACTTTCTAAGCATAAAATAAAATCATTTGTTCAAAAAAATCACATTCTATTAGAAGAATATGAAAAAAAGGATTATCAGAGCTTTAATGATTTTTTTACTAGAAAAATCATTCCTAGTAGGAGGCCAATTTCGATAGAACCTTCTGATTTTATTTCTATTTGTGATAGTAGATTAATGGTCTATCCAATTGATCAAAATTTGATTTTTTCTGTGAAACACAGTCAGTATAGTGTTGATTCCATCCTTCAAGATGAGGAACTTTCTAAAAAATATCAGGGAGGACTTTGCCTTGTTTTTCGCCTTTCTGTAGATGATTATCATCGGTATTCTTTCTTTGATTCTGGTAAGGTAAAAAATACCTATTTTATTCCAGGAAGGCTTCATACTGTATCTCCGATTGTTTATGAGCATTACAAAGTATTTCAAGAAAATAGCAGACAAGTATCCATTTTAGAAACAGATCATTTTAAAACAGTAGCTTGGGTAGAGGTTGGAGCCTTAATGGTAGGAAAAATAGTCAACCATTCAGTAAAGAAATTTCAAAGAGGAGAAGAGAAAGGATATTTTGAGTTTGGCGGAAGTACCATTGTCCTGTTTCTAGAAAAAAATCAAGTTGAAATGGATCCTTTAATTTTAAAATATTCAAATCAAGGGATTGAAGTAAAAGTTCAATTAGGAACAATCATTGGTAAAAAATTCAAAACGAAGAAAAATAACTAAATAATAAAAATGCAGGGGGATTCTACATGAAATACTGGTGGTTAGAGAAATATACAGAATTAGAAGTTAGAATGTTACCAGAATTGTTTTTAGACATTCAATTCTTTTTAACAATGCCAAAAAACTATTTACAAATTTATAAAAAAATTGAATCTCTTCCGATATCTACGCTTTCAGAAGAAGAAATGTGCATTGTTCTATATTATATATCCGTGACTAAGAATGTGAAAAATAATCATATTTCTCAAATTATTGAGAGATTGTTGTTAGTTCCAGATACTTCTTTACCAATTAGTGATTATAATCTTTCAGAAATCATTCATGAAATTTATGGACTAAAAGAAAAAAAAGCGATGGTGGACCAGATGGATTCTAATAACGTAGCTGCTTGTTACTCTTGTTTAAATGTTTTTTATGTAGACCAAATTACCTCCGCTAATAGAAAGGGACAATGTCTATGTCCCTTCTGCGGAAAAAACAAATTGTACTTCGATAACGAATTGATTCCTATGAATTATAGCTTTTTGCTTCATAGTAAAATATTTTATGGAATTACTGAGTTAGGCTGTGATTTTTCAAAATTAAAAAAAATAATAAAAAAAGGAATTACAATAATGAAAAAGAGTAGTTCTAAAGGAATTAATACTAGTAAAAAACGAAACCATTTTCTAGAAAAATACCAAAAAAAATTAATAAAAAGTGAGGATGAATCTCAGATCATAAAAAAAATTTACGACTCTTTATTTGTCACTGAAAGAAATGGAGATTACGAAACAACCTTAATCATTGATTGGGAAGGACAACTAAATTTATTTGAAATTTCTTACCTGATCATTCTTTCTTGTACTCTTGCTTTAGGAAACTTCTTTTATTTAAAGCATATTTCATTGATAATTGAGAATGATCAATTAAGAAATCAAACAGAAAAGGTATTAAGGATGTTAATAAAAAGTTGAAATTTTACTATTTTTCTTTGATGTAATAAAAATTTATTTGACAAATTGTGTAATTTTTTTTGTATATTTCGTTTTTTTATGTTATTCTTTATTTATATAAAATAATAAGTGAAGTTATGTTGATATCATATACTGACACACAATAAGGAGGAAATTGAATGAACGGAGAAAAATCTTTAAGTATTGAAGGCTTAATGTCAAGTAGTTCTGATCTTAATAATGCATCAGGACAGTTGTCAGATACTTGTTCTCAAATGTATTCAGTAATTACAGCTTTAAGAGAAAGTGAAACATTTAAAACGGTAGTAGCGAGTAATGAATACTTTGCTAATATTGATGAGTTAAACGCAATTGTTCCAAAATATGAAGAGGCAATTTTGAAGTTTTCACAGTTTTTGTCAAACTATGTTTTACAAAATTATACAGAGACAGATGAGGAAACAAAGGCAAAAATTGAAAGTAATTTAGCAGAGTCAATTGCACAACTTTCTGCTCTTGGACTTGCGGAAGGCAGTGGCTCTGTAGATTACAGTAAAATTTCTTCTACTGCCTCAGGAGCTTTAGCAGGAGACTTTATTGACAGTTCAAAAATTCGTAAATCTGCTTTTGAGGATGGAGAATTAGAGTTTATTACACGTCCAGATGGAAGTGTACAAATTGTAAAGAATGGTTCTGTTCTTGGATATACAACACAAGATGGTATTGGAAATGCTCCAACAACGGGCTCTGGTACAGCGGAAACGGTAGCAAGCGCTGCAGGTGTAGCGGCAACTGTAGGATCAGGAGTTGCTTCTACCCCAGAAACAACAACGACTATTCCAGAACCTCCTGCAGTTTCAAGCAGTTCTACAACTACCAATGGAATTCCTGAAGAATATTTAGCACGTGGATATACAGGAGATATTCATACAAAGAGTCAGGCAACAGCTGGAATTAAATCTTCTACAGGAACGATTACGACAGACAACCAAAAATATACCATCGTTCCAGATAGTCAGTATACGAAAGCACCTGGTACCATTTCACAAAGTGATTATAATTTATTATGCGCTCAAGTCGCTGGAGAAGCAGGAAACTCTAAGGATGATATGTTAGGAGTTACTTGTACAGTACTAAATCGATTAGAGGCAGATGGTTATGGAAATTCTGTGACAGAGGTTTTAGAAAAAGGATACTTCCCATGGGGAGAAACGCATATTGCCTATGAACCTGGTGGAAAATACTATAATACAGCTTGGGGACAAGAAAAGCTCGCTCAGGCAACAGAAGCAGTAAACGATGCCTTAGGTGGTGTTCGAAACATGGAAGGAAACGTATATTACTACTCTGGTAACGGAGAATATAATAGATTCTCAGATGTACTATAAAATAAAAAATATGATTTTTAGAAGTTATCTTTTACGGAAGATAACTTTTTTTGACAATGATTTGACAAATTGTGTATTTTTCTTTGCACAATGATTTGTTTTATGATATTCTTAAATTATAAAGATAGGAGCGTGTAAACATGGCAGATTATAGTTTAGATTATAGTAATATTGAGGAGGCAATTCAAAAGGTACGAACAGATGCAGCTGTAATAGAAGATGTACTGATTAAAGTAAATAATATTGCAAATAACTTACAAACAGTATGGGAAGGTACAGATGCAGTAGAATATATTCAAAAAATTACGGAATATAGTCCTTCTATCAAAAAACTAGAAGATAGTTATTTAGGAGCAATGGATGTACTACAATCAACAAGTAATCAATATCAAGAAACTCAGGCACAAACAACAACAGCAGTACAAAGCGAATTGTACTAAAATAAATAATCAAAAGATTGGAATCCTTTTTTAGAAAAATGACTCCTAATTTTGATTTTTTTGGTTTGCCTAATTTTAGAAGGCAAAGTGTGATGTAAAAGTTATGTTCTTGAGATATCTTTTTATTACGTTTAAGCAAATATTATGAATGGCGTAGTTTCTTCAAATTAGAATAGCAACAGTATTACGCTTAGATAGGGGAACAGAAAATGAATGAAGAAAAAAAATTAAGTATTGAAGGGATTATCTCTAGTGGCTCAGATTTAAATAATGCATCGGCACAGTTAAATGAAGTATGTACGGAAATGTATAAATACATTACGTCATTACGAGAAAGTGAAACATTTAAAACAGTAGTAGCGAGTAGCGAATACTTTGCTAATATTGATGAGTTAAACGCTATCGTTCCAAAATATTCCGAAGCAATTCTTAGATTTTCAAAATTTTTAGCAGAATATGTGGTGCAAAATTATACGGAGACAGACGAGGAAACAAAGGCAAAAATTGAGGCAAATTTAGCAAGTTCTATTGAGCAATTACAATCTTTGGGTGCGATTAACAGTCAGGGATTAGATTATACAAAAATAGCCAATACGGCATCAAATGCTAACCAAGGAAATTTTATTAGTGAGGATAAAATTTTAAAACAATACTTTGAAGATGGTGAATTAGAATACATTACACGTGAAGATGGAAGTCTCCAAATCGTAAAAAATGGTACCACTATGGGATTTACTACAGCAGATGGCATCGTAAGTGCACCAAAAGTAGAAGCTAGTTCAAATACTACAGCAGCAAAGACAGGATTAACAAGAGAACAAATGCAAAAAGAATTAGCAGACCTTGCAGAACAAAATGTGGCAAATTTAAGTGAAAGAAGTGCGTTGAATCCTTCTGGAAAGTCAGAAGTAGCAACTGATACAGCGAATATAGTAGGTGCAGGACTAAAATATCTAGATCCTTCAATATCTACTCAGATACAGGCATCTGGTTCTGTAAATGCGGCTAGTAAGGGTGCTCAGTCTTTAGGACAACTACAAGTAACGGGAGCAGTTAATGCGGCAGGAAATGGAGTGAACGCCATTAAACAACCATCTTTTTCTCAAAATGAAACAATCAATATAGGAGATACTAGTTCTATTACGTCACAAGTTCAGATTCCGTCTCAACCATCCGGAAATAGTGGAGTGACAATCACTCAGGAGCCTGGATCCTTACCAGCCCTTCAACTAAATCCGGTAACAGATTCCCCTAAGTTACCAAACTTAAGTATCTCTGGAACTAGTACAAATGTTGGGACAAATACTACAAGTGCTAGTATCAGTATCCCTAATTCTGTTTCTTCTGGAAATAGTGGGGCTACAAGCACGCAATCTTCGTGGTTATTCTCAGACTTAAACGTTTCCGGAGTTAATACAAGTACAGCAGGTGCTGGAATTAGTACTATGAATCCTATTCCTTCTGGAAATAGTGGAGTGGCAATTACTCAGACTCCAGGGCCTTTACCAACACTTCAATCAACTCAATCAACGGTAGTTTCTCCGTTACCAAGTTTAAACAACTCTGGAAATGGGATAAGTAATCAAACTAGCAGTTTGCCTACGATAGATGGACCTACCTTACAGCCGGTATTTAGTGCACCTTTAAATGATAAGATTCTAAATACACCTGCCCAAACCGCTGTTGGTACTGGTATAGGTTCTGTAACTGGGGATAATTTAGCTGCAACAGCTGGTAACATGGTACAGAATATTATTGATAGCATAGACCAACAGTAAAACTTAGTAAATAGAATAATGTAATAAATTTGGGATACTTGGTATCCTTTTTCTATGATTAGAAAATCTCTCTTTAAAAAAATCATTGAAATATTTTCGATTCTATTGTTTTATACTGGCATTTCTTGGTATAATATGTTTATAAAGATAATAGGAGTTGGGCTATGAGGATCACCATTATTCGGGAGAAAAAACTAGAATATTTTATTTTGCCTGAACTAGTAGATGGAAACTACTGGGTTTTTTATACTGACAAAAGAGGAAAATCGAAAGAACTAGTAAATGTAATCGCAGAAGATAATACCTGGATTATGAAAAAGAATAAGGATGTTTCCTTGATTAATTTAGAAGGAACAGAAAACTATGATCAAATTGCCCTACAAAATGGAGAATTGTACTTTTTAAATTTAGAAGACGAAAAAATTATCCTGTATACTTCCTCTTTCTGCGACGACTCTATCCTTAATTATGATATTTTATCGAAAAACGAAATTACAATTGGACAAGCAGATACGAATCATATTGTCATGAAAAATCCATTAGTTCGCAGTATTCAAGCAAAATTTCTCTTTGATGGAGAAACGATGATTTTACAGGCAACGGGTAATGGGGTTTATCTAAATAGTGAGACAGCCCCTAGTGCGAATGTTCGTTTAAAAATTGGAGATATTATTTTCATTTACGGACTAAAGTTAGTTTATATGGGATCTTTCTTATCAATTCAAAATCCTAAAAATCAATATTTCATTCATGAGGGAAATTTAAAACTGAGAAGTCCAGAACCAGAGAATATCATCGATGAGTCAGAACCTATGGACTTATCAGAACTCGAATTATATAAAGAAGAAGATTATTTTTATCAATCTCCTAGACTTAGAAGTTCTATCGAAAAGAAGGAAATTAAAATAGATGGACCTCCTACGAAACAAGAACAGGGAAAAGCTCCTTGGATTTTTACGGTAGGACCTATGCTTACAATGGCATGTACTTCTATCCTATCAGGATATACAGCAGTCATGGGACTGATCGATGGTACTCGTAGTAAAGCAACAGCCATTCCGTCCTTGATCATGTGTTTTACGATGATGTTTGGTACTTTACTATTACCAATAATGTCTAGAAAATATCAAAGAAAACAGAAAGAAAAAAGAGAACAATTGCGTCAAAGTAAATATCGTAAATATTTATTTGATATTGAACAACAAATTGATGCAGAAATGAAAAAACAAACGCAGATATTAAATGAAATTTATTTACCATTAGATATGTGCGAAAATATCATTATGAATCGAAAACGTGTCTTGTGGGAACGACGTACAGGAGATAACGATTTCCTTTCAATTCGTTTAGGACTTGGTATCGTTCCAGCAGAAATCGATGTAAAAGCCCCTGAACAAGGATTCTCTTTAGATGAAGATAATTTATTAGCTGAAGTAAACAAAGTAGTTTATAAATCGAGAGAATTAATCAATGTTCCTGTCGGAATGAACTTAGCCCAAAAAAACATTGTAGCGGTCATGGGAATTGATTCTGAAAGAAAGATTTTCCTTTCTAATATGATTTTACAATTAATCACTTTTCATGGTTATAATAACTTAAAAATTGTATTTTTAATGGAACATGCTAAAGAAGAAGATTATAACTTTGCGAAAGTATTACCACACTGTTGGGATAATAATAAAGAAATTCACTTTTTTGCTACCAATACAGATGAAATGAAAACGATTGATGCTTATTTACAGTCTATTATAGAAGAAAGAAAGAGTAGTATGGCAGACTCTGGAAGTAAGAGCGTCGATTATCGTAATTTCCCACCTTACTACTTGATTTTGACAGATAGCTATAAATCAGTAAAAAACTTAGGAATCATTCATGAAGTTTTAACGTCTTCTGTAAATTTAGGCTTCTCTTTAATGATTTTGACTGATCTCATCTCTCAACTTCCAAAAGAATGTGAAACATTCCTAGATATTTTAGAAAAAACTTCGGGTCTTGTAGAAAATGAATTAATTTCCACTAAGCAAAAACAATTTACAATTGATCATAATCCATCGATTAGTCTAGAACATTGTAGTATGAAATTAGCCAATATTCCAATTATGGCAGAAGATGAAAACTCTAATTTACCTGGAATGATTACCTTCCTAGAAATGTATGGAGTAGGAATGGTAGAACAATTAAATTCTGCAAATGTTTGGAAAACGAATGATCCAACGGCTAATCTTAGTGCACCGATTGGTGTTTATGCGGGAGGAGAATTATTCAAACTAGATTTACACGAAAGACAACATGGACCTCATGGATTAATCGCCGGTTCTACTGGTAGTGGAAAATCAGAATTTATCATTACTTATGTTTTATCCATGGCGGTAAATTATCATCCAGATGAAGTTCAGTTTGTGCTAATTGACTACAAAGGTGGTGGACTAGCAGGAGCCTTTGAAAACAGAGAAACAGGAATTCGTTTGCCACACTTGGCAGGAACGATTACAAACCTTGATACCGTAGAAATGAACCGAAGTCTTGCATCCATTCAAAGTGAACTTCGAAGAAGACAAAGAATGTTTAATGAGGCAAGAGAAGCATTAGATGAAAGTACGATTGATATTTATAAATATCAAAAATTATATCGTCAAGGACTAGTAAAAGAACCAATGTCTCATTTATTTATCATTTCCGATGAGTTTGCCGAATTAAAACAACAACAACCAGAATTCATGTCCCAATTAATCTCGACCGCACGTATCGGACGTAGTTTAGGAGTTCATTTAATTCTTGCTACCCAGAAGCCAAGCGGAGTTGTTAATGATCAGATTTGGTCCAACGCCAAGTTTAAAGTCTGCTTAAAAGTACAAGAAAAGGCAGACAGTATGGATATGATTAAAAGACCAGATGCTGCGATGTTAAAAGAAACGGGGCGCTTCTATTTACAAGTTGGTTATAACGAATACTTTGCCTTAGGTCAATCAGCATGGTGTGGTGCGAAGTACTATCCTGCGGAAAAACTAAAACGTAAAGTGGATGATTCAGTGATGTTTGTCGATCGTGTAGGAACGGTAATTAAAACAATCACAGATTCTCAAAAACAAGAAAAAACGGCTGATGTGGGAGAACAATTACCAAATATTGTCAAATATTTAATCGGAATTGCCGAAAAGGAAAATGTCCATGTAAGACAATTATGGCTAGATCGAATTCCTGATGTGATCTACATCGGAGATTTAAAGAAAAAATATGGATATCAAAAACAAAATTTTGTCATTAACCCAGTAGTGGGGGAATTTGATGATCCAAATAATCAAAGACAAGGACTTTTAACGCTTCCATTAACAGAAAGTGGTCATACTGCAATTTATGGAATTACGGGAAGTGGAAAAGAAAATTTACTGAGTACCGCTATATACTCTATGATTACGACTTATACAGTGGAAGAAGTAAATATCTACATCTTAGATTTAGGGGCAGAGACATTAAAGATGTTTGCTAAGGCACCACAAGTTGGCGATGTTGCTACAACTTATGACAAAGAAAAAATTACCAATCTATTTAAAATGGTTCGTGAAGAAATTGAACATAGAAAAGATTTATTTACAGAATATAATGGTGATTATCAAACTTATTGTAAAGATAGTGGAAAGAGTGTTCCCAATATCGTAGTAATAATTAATAACTTTGCAGCCTTTTTGGAACTTTATCCTGTATTAGAAGAAGATTTAATTCAGTTAACTCGCGAGGGTTTAAAATATGGAGTTATTTTTGTTATTTCAGCAACAAATGTCAATACGATTCGTTATAAATTACTACAAAATATAGGACAAAAATTCGTACTTCAATTAAATGATAATTCGGAATATACAGGATTAGTGGGAAGAACGAATGGAATTTTCCCATCGAAGGTAGCAGGTCGTGGTTTAGTAAGATTAGAGGATGTCTATGAATTTCAAACAGCATACATTAGTGATACCATTTCTCAAACTGTAAAAAGTACGATTGAAGTATTAGAATCTAAAATGGAACAAAGAGCACGTACAATTCCAGTCCTTCCACAAGTAGTAACGGTTGATTTCTTAAAAGAATCGATTCGAGGACTAAATAGTATGCCAATTGGTGTTTCTACTGAGGAATTAAGTATTGAATCCATGGATATGAAGAAAAATTTTATCAGTTTAGTTGCATCACTGGATATTTCTGTTACGGAAAAATTTTTATGCGGATTTACCGATTTACTATTAGAGCTTGGGGAAACACTATCTGTAGTAGTTGATATTAATCATAATTTTTCAAAAGAAAGCTTTAAAAATTCCATGTATTTCAATGAAAAAGTAGATGAAATCTATCAGTTTCTAGAAGAAGATATCGTATCAAAATTTAACATCATTAATAGTAAACCAAATACAGATGGAGAAGTTCAAAATATGAAACAGGTTGTTTGTACGATTGTTGGATTTAGTAAATTCTATGAAAGTCTAAATCCTACCAAGAAAAAGAATTTCTCATTCTTATTAAAGAGTGCTACAATGATTAAAAAGTATGCCTTTATTTTCGTAGATACCGCAGATGGATTTAAAAAGGTTGCTTATGAAGCATGGTACCGAGAATACATTTCTGGTGATGATGGACTTTGGATTGGTTCAGGAGTTTCTAATCAGATGGCAATTCGGTTAAATAAAACAACAAAAGAAATGAGAGAAGAGATTAATGATAGTTTTGGATTCTTAATTAGAAAAGGAAGTCCAAAATTAATTAAAGTTCTAGAAAAAGAAGCAGTAAGAGAGGAGGAACATAATGCACAATAAGATATTAATTGTTTTGGAAGTTCCTTCGATTGAACGCAAATATAACGTATTTTTACCAATCAATAAAAAAATTAGTAACATCATTGTCTTATTAACAAATGCCATTTCAGAGTTAACCTCTGGAGGTTATGTAGTACGAGGAAACGAAAAACTGTATAACAAAATAAATGGGACAAAATATGATAGTAATGTCTATTTAAAAGATTCAGACCTAAGTAATGGATCAATTGTAATCTTGATATAGGAGGGTTTTATGAATTTAATTGAAAAAATGAAGGAAGTCCAAGCAATTGGTGAAAAAATCAAAGAAAAAGGCAAAGAATACGACCTGTTGATGGATCGAATGTATCAAGTAATTCAAACGTTGGAAGAACACTGGACAGGAAATCAACAAGACTATTTGGTTTTTATGAGTCGAGTGGCAAAAGAAGAAAAAAATATGAGAATGGTTGGGAAAATCATTGGAGAGTATGGTCAAATGGTGGAGGATATTTCTACCAATACAACGACTCTAAGTGATTCCATTAAAACAACCGTAGGTAGGGTGTGAATATGGGAAGAGGTTTTATTGAATTAGATTTAGAAAGACTAGAAGAAAAACAAGTAGATTTTATGAAACCACAATTGGTAGATAAATCTTCTACTTTAGCTTCTCAATATGTTTCTTCTTCTCTATTCCAACAAATGCGTTCTTTTCCAACTCATAACATCGCAGGACTTGCTAAAAGAGTAGAGTCAGAGATGAATGCTGCGAAAGGATCAATTCTAAATATTTCGAACTTTGTTCAAGAATGTCAGGACAATTACTTAAGCTTAGATAACTTTTTAGCAACAGGATCTAGTACAGCGACAACTAGTTCTTCTACCAATTCAGTAATGGGAGGTATGAATATTGGTTCTTATAATCATTTGGATTTTGAAATTCCAAATAGTAAAGTGAGATTAGATTATCAACTAGAGTTTCATCCAATCGTACGTGAAGAAACATTGGTATTTCAATCGTTACAAGGAGTAGATAACAAAACAAAAGAAGAAACAAGTACGAAAAAGGAAGTCAATGTAGAAGAAGATGAGGAGGAGACATTATGAGAAAAGTGAAAATGACGTTTGAAAGTCTCTATGCATTATCAGGAGCGATGAATGAACTAAGTAATGATTTACATATGCGCTATTTAGAAATTGATTCCCTTTTAGAGTCAATTGAAACAAGTCATGCTTGGATTGGTAGTGATGAAAGTAGTTATTATCAATTATTAAAAGAAAAATATATGACAGCATTAAATCAAGTAAACAGAACATTGGATGATTATAGTACTTATTTAGAGAAAAGCTGTCAAGCGAAAGAATGTTTAGAAAACGATATGGCTTCTAAGGATATTTCAGTATATTAGGGGGTGTTTTCATGGAAAAAGAAGAAATTAAAACATCTGAACTTCAAATGAAAAAAGATCAGTTATCGAAAAAATTAGTAGAGGTAAGAGAAATCTTAGATTCTGCGAAGGGACAAATGGATATAATCGGAGAAGAGGAAAATAGTACTTGGTACAGTTTGGCTTCTAAAAATATTTATGATAAATTCTCAAATGATTATCGGAAATTTTTAGAATTCGATGATAGTTTTCGCAGTATCGTAGATTTCCTAACTCAAGTATGTTCTGGATATGAGGACTGGAATAAACAAATGCTAGAAAATATTGCGAAAATAGAAGATACAAAAATAGAGTAGGAGGGTTTTAAATGAATGAAAATTTTGAAGGATTAAATTTAACTCCTAGTATGGCAGAGGAATTTATTGCGAAGGTATCAGAACTACAAGGAAATCTATCCAGTGCGCAAAGTACTCTAAGTACCATTTGGAAAGGATCATCTTTTGATAACTTTGATTCCGCTGTTGGTAGAGAACAGGATAAATTAACAGAGCTTCAAGGACATTTGGATCGTGTCGTAACGCTCATTAATTTAGTAAATGAACATAATGCGAAACGAAGAGAAAGAGAAGCATTAAAAGCAGAAATTGCAAGTCTATATGGTCAGTTGACTTATGAAAAAATGAATGAAGAAACTGGAGAAATGGAAACTCATGAAAATCATGGTGTTCGTGAAAGTATTAACAGGAAGGAGGCAGAAGTTGAAAAAATCAATCGCATCTTAGACCAATTAGTAGCGCAGATTGATGCGACAACTTCAATTTAAAACTATGAATGAAGATCAACAAACACTATTACGTTCTGGTGTTGAAGAGATTGGAACTTCCTTAAAGGATATTTCTCTTTCTGCACAAGAAATACTAGAAACAGTGACCGCTGAGATGGAAAAATTACAAGGAGAATCTCTTCTTTTGGGAGAAGCCTCTACAAGTTTATTAGAAAGATATTCTAAGTTTCAAAGTGAATTTCCAAGGTTTGTGAAGGAAATTGAAAATTATTCACAATTTATGACGGATACATTAACCTCGTATAAGGAAACAGATACTACGATTGAGAAGGAAGTTTCTGAGAAATTGAATGCAGAACTTGCGAAGCTTTCAGACTCTGGCAATATAGGAAATAGTTAGTAGAAGAGATATGATAAAAAGGCACAAAAAAAGACGAATCGATTGGATTCGTCTTTTTGGTTGTTGTTTATGCTCCAAGATTTCCAGAGTTTTGTAAATCTGATAAACTTGCTTCCATTTGACTTTGTAATTGTCTTGCAGAAGTATCTGTTTCTTGGTAGTTTTGTGCAACATATTGATCTAAGAAATCAGCGAATTTTCTAATTGCTTCAATAAATTTTGGAAAATTAGCGGCAGCTTGATCAATTTTTTCAAAGAAAGCCAAAGAGGCAGCTACTGTTCTGAACTCTTCATTTGCACAAAGAGCTTCAATTCTTTGTTTAGATGATTGTAAATCAGATTCCATTTGAGTAGCATATTGTCTTAACATTTGTGCATTCGCTTGGGCATCCGCGATTGAATATTTTAATCCATTTTGCATTTTTTTATCTCCTTTCTAGTTAGAACTTAACTCTGTCGTAGCTCTCTGACGACGTTCTTGTTCTCTTTCGTCCATTAAATTAGCAGTTTGATCCAATGTATCAGCTATTACGTTAAGTGTAGCAGCTAGTTTTTGAATTTCTGGTACATAAGCATTGATGGCATCAACGTATGCGTTTGCATCAGTTCCTTGCCAAGCACTTTGTACTGAATTTCCAATATTTTGTACATTTGTTGCTCCTTGTTCAATGTTAGTAGCGTCAGTATTACGAACATCGTTTGCAACTTGACGAACGGCACTACTACTAAATGAATAATCCATATTTTATCCTCCTCTATTTTATTTGATAAAATTATCTTCTATCATTAACTTTATTATATATGATTTACTTTTTCTGGGTCAATTACTTTGGCATTTTTTTACATTTTGTTTACCATTGTTATACATCCTTTTGAAATGAATAAAGTCTTTTTTATATTTTGGATGATCAGAGTATTTTTTCGGTACAATTTAAGAGAAAGATGATTTCTTTTTTAATTTTCGACAAAATTTTCAAGTGATTTTTGCTATCGTTATAATAGGTGATTAAATATGAAATTGAATTTTATCATTTCTGTCATTTGTTCTTTGCTCTTAGGCTATTTATGTGCCACTTTTCTCTTTGAGTCTCAAGGATCAACGAATAGTACCTTTCAAGATACGAATCAAGTTTACTTTTTAGAATATACACCGATAGACGAGGAAACAAAAAATCTTTCTCTTACCCATATTTCAGTAGAAGAGAAGGGGAAAAATTATATTTATGTTGGGATGACTACTTTAGAAGAAAATGCAAAGAAGATTGAAGAGGAGTATCAAAAACAGGGAATTACACTTTCTATTCAATCAAAAAAAGTAGAGAGTGAAGAATTTGTAAATGAACTATCTCAGTATGATATTTTATTAAAAAGTACGAAAACAAGAGAAGAAATGAATTCTGTATTATCAACAATTTTGTCCTCTTATGAAGAGTTCGTGTTAAATCAATAGGAAGTGATGTTTTGAGAATTAAAGATATTCCAGTTTCTAGTAGACCGAGGGAACGAGCAATTAATGAAGGAGTACAAACTCTTTCCTTAGAAGAGTTATTTGCCATCCTAATTCAAAAAGGATCAAAAGGAGTTTCCGCACGAGAAGTTGCTTTAGAAATTTTAAAACGTTATCCCAATTCAACAGACCTTTTAAATCTATCACTGAAGCAACTTTTGGAAATAAAGGGAATTGGAACTGCGAAAGCGATAGAAATTCTAAGTGCTTTTGAACTTGGAAAGAGACTATATTTACAAGTAGATCACCAAGATAAATTTTCTCTAAGAACAGCAGAGGATATCTATCAATATATGAGATATGTATTTTATGAAAAAAAACAAGAATATTTTTATTGTCTATATCTAAATCCTCGCTCTGAGGTAATTGAAAGGAGATTGTTATTCATGGGGACAATTAATCGTAGTGTGGTTCATCCACGAGAAATTTTTAAATATGCCTACTTAAATAGTGCAAGCTCGATTGTTTGTGTACATAATCATCCAAGTGGAAATATTTCTCCAAGTAGGGAAGATATTCGATTAACAGAAGCACTAGTAGAATTGGGAAAAGTCAATGCGATTCCAGTAGTAGACCATGTGATTATAGGGAACTCTACGTATTACAGTTTTTATGAAGATGGAAAAATATTAGATTTATAGGAGCTTATTATGAGAAAGAGAAAAAAAAGTCTTTACAAGAAAAATAAAAAGTATGGAATTCTTTGGTTTATCCTAATTGGAGGTTTTGCCTTATTTGGTATTTTTTCTTTTTCGTTACCATGGAGAGGGATTTTTCAAGATTTTGGTGTATCAGTTGGGAAATTTTTTACACGTGACGCCGTTAAATTAGAGAGATATGATCGAGATTTGATTGTTTCTCTCCGAAAAGAAAATGAACAACTTCGAAACCTTTTAAACTTTAAAGAATCATTAACAGATTATGAGATTATCCCTTCTTCTGTAATTTACCGTGAATCTGCATGGGAAGATACCTTAATTATTGATTGTGGAAAAAAAGATGGAATCTCTCCTAATATGGCAGTAGTCACAGAGAATGGATTAATTGGGAAAGTAGAAGAGGTTTATCAAAAATCAAGTCTCGTTCGGTTACTAACAGATACGATGAATCCAATGAAAGTAGCAGTATCCATTGTATCCAATAATCAAGAATATCATGGTGTTCTAGATGGATATGATTCCTCATCTCATACTTTTCTAGTGACTAGCATTCAAGAAGTAGAGGGACTAGAACTAGGAAGTACCGTCGTTACAAATGGGTTAGGAAATTTATTTCCCAGTGGGATTATTGTTGGAACTGTTTCAGAGGTTACGACCGATGCACTTGGAATTTCTTTAGTAGTCAAAGTAGATTCCGCTGTTGATTTTTATCAATTAGGCTATGTATTTGTTCTGAGAAAGTAGGGAAAATATGATTTTTTTAGGATACTTTTTAGATAGTGTATTTGCAAAATTCTTAGTGGGAACCTGGTGTTACCCATGTTTTGCCTTTGTTTTCGCTCTTTTTTCCTATCGAAAGGAAAAGAATTTTGATTTCTTTCTTTTAAAGGCAGGAATTCAAGTTTTCTTGGCCTTTCTCTTTTTTAAAAGAAACTTTTTTTTAGATTTTTCTTATCTGGTATTATTTTATTCTGTCACTATTAATCTTTTTACAAAAAAACTTTCTAGAAGCAATCTCTTAGTTTTTATGGGATGTTTTCTTCTTGGATATTATCTTTATGGAGAAATCCTATATTTTTTGTTACAAAAACCAGTCCTATTATCAAAATTATTTTGGCTACTGGTAACATCCATTCCATTTAATCTGATGGTTACCTTTCTTTTTTCTTTACTTTTTGGTCTAATTGAAAGAAAAGGTTAGTATAAATTAGTAGGTGGACTTTATGGAAGAATATAAATCAGTAGCAAAGTATTTAAATAAGCAAAAGGGAAAGAACAAGGAAAAAGAAACGAATCAATTTCGTTCTTTTTTCCTTGGCTTTTGTAATCGTGTTTTACTTTCGGGTATTTTATTACTGACGGTTCTTTGTATGGTTAAAATGAATCCAAATACGAAGAAAGATGTCTATCAAACGATTTTCGGTAAGAACTTTTCTTTTGTCTCCTTTCAAGAATGGTATCAAAAATATTTTGGGAATTTATTTCCAGAAGAAATTTCTAAAAAGCTTCCAAAAGAGCAAATGGTGTTTCAAGAATCATTTGTATACCAAGACAAAAAGGAAATTAAAAATGGGGTTCGGGTTTCTGTAGGAAAAGGTTATTTGATGCCTGCGTTAGAAAGTGGCTTAGTGGTATTTATGGGAAATCAAGAAGGGTACGGGGAAACACTAATTATTCAGCAAGTGAATGGAGTCGATGCCTGGTATGTTGGGATTACGCCTACTGATTTAAAATTATATGACTATATTGAAAAGGGAAGTCTTTTAGGAGAAGCAAAAGAAAAAGAAATTGATTTATATTTTCAAAAAGAAGGAGCTTTTGTAAGTTATCAAGACTACATTTCTTAAAATATCCATTCATCCCTTATTTTATATTTTTTTGGCTCTAGCGGCTCTTAGTGGAAACTTTCGAAGAATGGTTTTATTTACTTCCTTAATTTTCGTTCATGAATTAGGTCACTATTTGACTGCTTATTTTTTTCATTGGAAAGTAGATAAAATCGTACTCTATCCTTATGGAGGATGTAGTTACTTTGAAGTAGATGTTAATGTTTCGAATATTCAAGAATTCTTTGTTTTAATAATGGGACCTATCTTTCAATTGATATTTACCTACTTAATGAGTAAGTATTTACGAGAAATCGATTATACTTTTTTACTATCCTCTAGTAAAGTATTACTTTTCTTTAATCTATTACCCATTTATCCACTAGATGGTGGAAAACTATTATTTCTAATTCTAAGTTTCATTTTCTCTTATTATTATGCCTTAAAAATTACCTTTTACAGTAGTCTATTTTTCTACTTCATTCTTTTATTTATTATTGTCTTATTTTATCAATCTGTTTTTTGGATCTTTTTATTTTTCTCTTTATTCTTTAGACTTTGGGAGGAACAAAAGAAGGGAAATTATTTATATGAAAAATTTTTATTGGAGCGCTACCTTAATCCATATTCATTTCGAAAGGAAAAAATCATTTCCTCCCCAGTTTTTATGAGAAAAGGGTACCAGCATTATTTTCTTGTTGGAAAAAAATTGATTTCAGAAGAGGAATACCTAGCGAGTTATTTTTCCTATGCTGCTTCCTTTGATTTGTGATAAAATTGTTTTGAGGGATAAGAATGATTGAAATAGTAAAAAAACGAGTACATGAACTATTGAATGGTGATCAATCAGGGCATGGAATGGATCATATCGATCGGGTACTTGCTTTGTCTTTAAAATTCGCTCAACAGGAAGTTTCAGTAGATGTAGAGGTTGTCTCTTTGATTGCCTTACTTCATGATGTGGATGATTATAAGTTATTTGGCGAAGAAAGTGAAAGAAATCTAACCAATGCTAGGAGAATTATGCGAGATGTAGGTATTGAGATAGAGAAAGAACAGAAAGTTTGTGAGGCACTTCATTGTATTGGATATAGTAAATCTTTAAAGGGAATTCGAGCAACTAGTATGGAAGGAAGAATTGTATCTGATGCAGATATGTGTGATGCTTTAGGGTCAATAGGAATTTTAAGAGTATCCCAATATGGATTAAAAATTAATCGTCCCTTCTTTCTTAGAGAGGATTTTCCAGTTAACGATGAGAGTTACGAATATCATATGATACCGACTTCCAGTACTGTTCGTTTTATTTTTGAAGTCTTATTGAAATATAAGGATTTAATGCTTACAGAATCAGGAAAGAAAGAAGCTAGTATTAGATATCAAGCGATGATTGATTTTTTGTATCATTATTTTGACGAGGTAACCGCACCAGAGTGGACTCAATATTTAGATGATTATTTAGAGAAGTCTCCCGTTATTCAGAAATCGAAAGAAAAGTTAAGAGGTTAATATTTAGATGACAAATATTGTAGAACAAGTATATCAAAAACTATTAGAAAACCAGGATTTAGAATATCAAAAATTCCAGTCGAATCTATGTCCTGGAATTGATCATATTTTAGGAGTAAGAGTACCAGTCGTCCGAAAGATTGTAAAAGATTTATTAAAGGAAGATTATCGGTTTTACTTAGATCATGCTCCAAATCGATTCTATGAAGAGACAATGATTGAAGGTCTACTCATCGCTCAATCCAAAATGTCTTTAGAAGAAAAATTTCTATATTTAGATTCCTTTATTCCTAAAATTGATAATTGGGCAATCTGTGATACCTGTGTTTCTAGTTTTCACCTGATGGAAAAGGAATTACCCTTAGTTTGGAATTATCTACAAAAATATATTGGCTCTAATCATGAATTCGAAGTTCGTTTTGTTATTGTTATGCTAATGGATTATTTTTTAATAGAACCTTATATTGATCAAGTATTAAAAGTGATTGACTCTATTTCTTTAGAGGACTACTATGTAAAAATGGCAATCGCATGGTTGATCTCAGTCCTTTATGTAAAGGATAAAAAGAAAACACTTTCTTATTTAAAAAAGAATCATTTATCAGATTGGACTTATCAAAAAGCATTACAAAAAATAATAGAATCGAATCGTGTTTCTAAAGAAGAGAAAGAGAAAATACGAAAAATGAAGCATGGAACTAGGATTTAACCCTAACGAAACTTGCTTTTTCTAGTTAATTTTTTTATAATAAAGATAGAATAGATAGGGTGATAAAATGAAGAAAGTAGATAATCGAGGGTTTGCTGTTTCGGTTTTGTTATATGCTTCAGCGACGATTGTTGCATTAGTTTTAGTTTTAATTCTTTCCGTTTTATCTACCAATAATAAAAATACATTAGATTTAGCAGATATGGTAAAAGAACAAGTAAGTGGTGTGAATGGAGATAGTCTACAACTTTATAATTTAATATCGAATGGTAGTTTTGAAAATGATGGTGCTTCTTGGACGACAGACTTATATACAACAAATAATCAGTTGGGAAATGTAACGGATTCTTCCACTTTCCACTCTGGAAGTAAAAGTTTATTTGTTTCACCAAGAGGGTGGCAGTGGCAAAGAATTCCTGATGTATCTCCTGGAGATAAAATCTATGTTGGCTATTACGTTTATATTAAAAGTATTAGTGGTGGCGTTACAGTTTCTCTAGCTTATAATTCTCAAAAACCTACAGGAGGTCAGTATGGGACAGCGATTCCTTCGGTAGAAGGAAGTTACTATACGTCGAGAGTGACAAGTGATTTTGAAAGAGGGGGAGCTATTGCTGTTGTTCCACAAGATGCAGAAGTATTTGTGCAGGTAGGAGTCGCAAGCAGTGATACTGCTACTGCTTATATTGATGATATTTTAGTTGTAAATCTGACAAAAGTCTTTGGGGCTGGAGAAGAGCCATCTATTGACTGGTGTAATGCTAATATTAAATACTTTAATGGAGTTACTACAATTACAAATTACGATGTTGAATAAAAATTTCCTTTTCGTTTCAATATGAATACGAAAGGAGATTTTTTTATGGCACGCCACAAAGTTGAGATTAGTGGTGTGAATACAGCGAATATGAAGGTCCTTAGTAGTGAAGAAACAGAAAAATTATTTCTTCGAATGAAGGAGGGAGATTTAAATGCTAGAAAAGAATTAATTGAAGGAAATTTAAAATTAGTTCTCAGTATCCTAAAAAGATTTCATCATCGAGATGAGAATATGGATGATTTGTTTCAAATTGGAAGTTTTGGATTAATTAAAGCAATTGATAATTTTGATCTTAGTCATGGAGTGAAATTATCAACTTATGCGGTTCCTATGATTCTAGGAGAAATTAAGAGGTATTTAAGAGATAATAATAGTATTCGAGTGAGTCGTTCTATTAAAGATCTAGCTTATAATGCAATGAAAGAGAAGGAGAGAATTACATCCGAAAAGGGAAGAGAAGCAACAATTGATGAAATTGCCGAAGCCCTTCATGAAGATCCAGTCGATATCGTAATGTCGTTAGATTCTATGAGAAGTCCGATGAGTATCTTTGAACCAATCTATAACGATGGAGGAGATACGATTTATCTTTGTGATCAGATTGAGGATCAAAGGTTAAAGAAAAAAGACATTGATATTAATATTGCGTTAGATGATGCCATTCATGATTTAGATGAACGAGAACGATATATCATTGATCAAAGATATATTATTGGAAAAACACAGATGGAAATTGCCAGTGAACTTGGTATCAGTCAAGCACAAATTTCAAGATTAGAAAAAAATGCTATTAAAAGTTTGAAAAAGGTGTTAAGATGAATATAGGTGGTTTAGTTGAAAACAATAGAAGAATATACATTAGAAGAAATGAATCAAATTGAAGATTTAGTTTTGAGGGAAAATCTGAAAAAGTATTATCGAGAAAAAAGATTAGAACTTGGGAGTACTCCCTTTTTAAGAAGGATAATGAAAGAGTATCCGAACTGTTCTATTAAAACGTTGGAAACTATTTTACATTCAGAGTACTTAGAGAGTACATCTTTCCGTCATTTTCCAGGTAAACAAGTTTTCTTTTATCCATCGATTCGTGAGTATAAAAGCGAATTTAATACGACCTGTGCTTTTTCTGGAGGGAAAATAAAAAAAGGAAGAATTTATTGTAGTTATCGTCCTCTTTTAGATGTTGTCGATTCAGGAAAAACGTATGTGTTGAAAAAAACATTGAAACTAGAAACGGCATATTTTTCTGATTTACCAACAACGATGCAGGAGTTTGATTCTTTTACAGAAAAAGTAGAAAATTATTGGAATTATGGGAATGATCCAATCGATTATGAACAATTGAATTATTATCTTGGAGGTTCCGTTGATTTATTAGAATTGAAAAAGGGGGTAAGAAGATGAAACATAGTGTGATACCTACAGGCGTTTGTTCTAGAAATATTACATTTGAAGTAAAAGAAGGAAAAGTTTTTAATATTCACTTCGAGGGTGGTTGTCCAGGAAATTTGAAGATGATTTCAAAGATATTAGATGGATGGAACATCGAAGAAATTATTTCAATGTGCGAAGGTAATCTTTGTGGAAATAAAGGAACTTCTTGTGCTGATCAACTAGCAAAAGCCTTAAAAAATGTATTAGAGGAAGAGAAACAACCAAACTAGTGTTTCCTTCTTTTTTTCGTTTTTTAACATATATTTTATTAGGTGGTCTCTATGTTACTGTCTGATTTACAAAGAAAAGATATTGTCAATGTAATTGATGGAAGAAATGTTGGAAATATTATCGATGTAAAAGTTGATGAAGCAACAGGAACAATAGCTTCTTTAATTATCGAACCTAGTAAAAATTTTTTTTCGTTTTTAAGTAGAGGAGAAGATACAGAAATTCCTTGGAAAAGTATTACCAAAATAGGGGAAGATGTGATTTTAGTAAAATTAGGACTATAAAAATATGTTATACTTCTTAATAGAAGGTAGGAAATATTATGAAGATAAAGAAACATGATTTTTTTATTTATATGGCCTCTGTTTTTTTCCTTTTGGTCATTTCGTATTTTATGACAAGCTTAACCAGAGATGAAATATGGAACTATGGTTTTTCTTACAATATGGCAAATGGAATGATTCCTTATAAAGATTTTAATATGGTAGTTGGTCCATTCTATAACTTTTTAATTGCTATTTTTCTTTCTCTTTTTAAAAATCATATTTTCTTTTTCTCTTTAATCAATAGTGTATTATTTGGATTCTTTTTTCTTTTAATTTATAGAAAGATAGGAACTTCCTCTTTTTATTTACTTCTTTTTTTAGGTATTTTACCAATTCTCTTTAATTATAATACTTTCGTCGCTTTTTTATGTATTTGTATTTTAATGTTAGAGGAGAAAGATTGGAAATATCATCCTTGGCTTTTAGGTCTTCTTCTTAGTTTTATTTTCATGACAAAACAAAATATTGGAATTGCTTTCCTAATCATCGCACTTTTTACAAATAAAAAGAAAAAAGAAATACTAGTTTCCTTTTTACTTCCTTGTCTTGTTTTTTTTGGAATCCTTTTATACCAAAAAAATTTATTCAATTATATTGATTTTTGTTATTTAGGACTTGGTAGTTTTTTAGATAATTTTTCTTGTTCTATTCCGTTTTTATTAATTGAACTTCTAATTCTTTTTCTTTTAGGAAGAAAGTTTCTATTAACCAAAGATTCTAAAATTCTCTATTTGCTTTTTTTTCAGTTGATGGCTTTCCCAATTATAGATAGTAATCATGTATTTATGGGGTTACTTCCTGTTCTTTATTATTTTTTTTCGACCTGTAAGAAAAGGGAATATTTGGTGATTACCAAGAGACTATTGATAGTTAGTTTTCTCGTTGTGTTTTTAAAGGACTTTCCTTTTACCTATACGAAAATCGATTCTTTTGTTCGTTATCGAAGAGTAAATCCAGGCTTTGACTCTTACTTTTTGAATATTACAAATTACGTAAAGCAAAAAGAAACAGAAGCCCATGTTTATTTGTTCATGTCAAACGCTTACTTAATTCGTTTACAACTTTCAGAAATTCCTAGTTTTCATGATTTAATTAATCAGGGAAATTTAGGAAGTAACAAGGAACAGTATTTGAATCAGATAGAAAAAACATGTAAAAAAGAAAAATGTATTTTTATTTTAGATCGTGATTATTTTGAAGAAAAAAAAGAACTACAAAACGATCCGATCTTTAAAGAATATATTTTAGAAAATTATCAGTATGTAGAAACCTTACCTTCTCAAGATCAAGTATATACAAATTAAAAAAAAGTAGATATTTTTATTAGGATACAGTATAATATAAGTAGATGAAGGATTCTTCATTCAATAAAAAAAGGAATACCTAGTTTGTAGTGCTAGGTACTATTCTAAAATATTTTTGGTTTAGTACCGACTTATACAGTTGGTACTATTTTTATTAATATGATTAAAATCATAATAATAAGGAGTATTATGATAGTGAAAAGATATGTTTCTCTCATCTTCATAATGTCACCTCCTTTCACTTTTTAAAGTAAAGGAGAATAGTACCTATTTCTAAGTATTCCATTTATCATTATACCGATTGTTTTACAAGTTATGAAAATATTTAAAAAAAGTAGATATTTTAATAATAGTACAGTATAATATAAGTAGATGAAGGATTCTTCATTTAATAAAAAAGGAATACCTAGTTTGATCGTTAGGTACTATTCCAAAAAATGTTCAAGTACCGACTTATGCAGTTGGTACTATTTTTATTAATATGATTAAAATCATAATAATAAGGAGTATTATGATAGTGAAAAGATATGTTTCTCTCATCTTCATAATGTCACCTCCTTTCACTTTTTAAAGTAAAGGAGAATAGTACCTATTTCTAAGTATTCCACTTACATTATACCGATTGTTTTATAGGTCTTTAAAATATTTAGAAAATAAAAGTAGATATTTTAATAATAGTACAGTATAATATAAGTAGATGAAGGAGTCTTCATTTAATAAAAAAGGAATACCTAGTTTGTAGTACTAGGTACTATTCCACTAAATGGGTACAGTACCGACTTATACAGTTGGTACTATTTTTATTAATATGATTAAAATCATAATAATAAGGAGTATTATGATAGTGAAAAGATATGTTTCTCTCATCTTCATAATGTCACCTCCTTTCACTTTTCAAAGTAAAGGAGAATAGTACCTATTTCTAAGTATTCCAATTATTATTATACCGATTAATTTATAAGTTGAACTTATTTTAAAATATATAAAGAATTTTTTCTATCTTTTAATTTTAATTGGTACTTTGAATTTTCTTTCAAGTAAGACTCTACTTTGGAATGATTCTGTACTAAGAAAGTATCAAATGGATAATTGTCTAACAGACTAGGATTTTTCCCTTGCTCAATTTCACAAACATCACATAAAATAGTATCAATATAAAGGTCAGCTCTTCCATCGATAAATACAGGAATATCTTGATAAATCAAATAACCACCAAGCTCATAGGAATTATAAAGGGTTATTTTTCCTTTTTTTAAATATCCAATCATTTCTTCTGAAACGAGAGAAAATTCAGGTTTTTGATAAAGTGTTAAATAAAAGCTTGGAATGAGAAAAATAAGAAATATTAAGATAGGAAATAATTGAACCTTAATATTAGAATCTTTCCAGTATTTTGGAAGAATAAAAGTACAGACAAGATAGAAATAGGGCATAAATCTAGTAGATTTGACTCCTAAAATAGCAAATACAAATAAAAGAAGAAGATCAAGTACTTGACGTTCTTTTTTTGAATGAAAGACTTTAAAAAATACTATGAGAATAAAAAATAAATAGAAAATACCATCAATACTAGTAATAGATAGAACCTGCCATTCTTCAATACAATTTAGCATGACCTTATAAGTCATATTGATATAGGGATAAAGTAGCATTTGAATTCCATGAGGATTTATACAAATAAATAGAATGGAAGTAAAAAAAGCGTAGAGATATTTCTTTTGTTGTTTCTTTGACATTGGTTGATTCTTGAATTTTCCTTTAGTAAATGGAAGAACACTGAAAAAGAAAAAGGCACCATAGATAAGATAACTTAAGTTACTACTTCCTCCATGAATATTACTCCAAAGAAGGGAAATAAGTGGGGCAAGATAAATCTTTTTGCTATTTTGATTTTGTATAGTATCGTAGGCAAAATAAATCGTAAGTGTAAAAAAAAGATAGCTCATTAAATGCGGCCTTGGAAGTGCTTTATTTGCGAAGACTAACATTCCAATCACACTCCAAATAATCGTTTCAAATGGGTGTCTGAAAAAATTTTTCTCATTTTGTTTCCACAGAATGATGGAAATAAAAATAAAAGATAAAAGGACATAGAGAAAGACACCGAATTGTTTTCCAATGTGAAAAAAGTGATAAATCAAAACTTCAAATAACCATTCATGAGAAATCCAAGAAAGGTGATTACTAGAAGCATACCATGAAAAAATATCTGTAAATGGAATTCTATGATGGGTGGAAATATACTCCCCAGCTTTTAAATGCCAATAGAAATCACTTCCATAAGAAAATAAGAAAATACTAATACAAAGAATCAGAATAAAAATTAAACATAAAATCCATTTTTCTTTTTTCATAAGTATCCTTCTTTCTAATAATATTGTATCACGTTTTGGAAACCTTTGTGGTATAATTGAGGCAATTGAGGTGAAGGCTATGAAAAAGGAACTACTAGCACCAGCAGGAGACCTTGAGACATTAAAGCAAGCAGTTCATCAAGGAGCTGATGCAGTTTACTTAGGTGGAAAAAAGTTCGGTGCCCGTAAATTTGCTTCTAATTTTGATGAAGAGGAAATGGTACGTGCGATTCGCTATTGCCATTTATATGGAGTAAAAATTTATGTAACTGTAAACACCATGATTTATGAGGAAGAATTAGAAGAAGTCATTCAGTATGTTTCTTTTTTACATCACCATTTTGTAGATGCGATTATCGTTCAAGATCTTGGACTAATCCGAATTCTTAGAAAAAAATTTCCGAATTTAGAAATACATGCATCGACACAATTACACAATCATAATAGGGAAGGATTAAAACTTTTAGAAGAATTAGGGGTAAAAAGAGTGGTAGTCGCACGAGAATTAAGTCTAAAAGAAATTAATTCTCTTGATACGACAATGGAGATTGAATGTTTTATTCATGGGGCACTTTGCGTGTGTTATTCTGGACAGTGTTTATTTAGTAGTCTCCTACTATCAAGAAGTGGCAATCGAGGAGCTTGTGCTGGAATCTGTAGACTGCCTTTTCAGTTATTGGAGGATGAAAGAAAAGTTTCGACGGAGGGAAATTATTTACTGAGTCCAAGAGAATTAAACAGTATGCATCACATAAAAGAGTTGATGGAATCGAAAGTTACGAGTTTTAAAATTGAAGGAAGAATGAAGTCTCCCGCAACGATTGGCTTTATCGTTTCTCTTTATCGAAAATTAATCGATGGATATGAAAAAAATCAACCATATTTATTAACGGAAGAGGAAAAGAAAAATTTATTAGTACTGTTTAATCGTGAATTTACGGATGGATTTTTATTCTCTTCTACTTTTCCTAATTTAATGAATATAAAAAGCCCTAATCATATTGGCTACCCAATTGGAAGAGTAGTCTCAGTAACAGAATCAAAAATTGAGATTTCTTTAACAGAAGAGCTTACGCAAGAAGATGGAATTCGTTTCTTAGAATCAGAAACAGGAATGATAGTCAATTACCTATATAATGCCTCTTCGAAACTGATTCGTTCAGCATCGAAAGGGGAACATATTTTTGTTGATTCTAAAGTTTCTGCAAAAGTGGGAGATACCGTTATGAAGACTTTAGATAAAAAGCTTTTAGAAATTTTAGAACAATATCCTGAAAAGAAGATTCCGATTGAAATGAAAGTAGTAGCACATTATCCTGATCATTTTATCTTGACTGTTACAGATTCCTTTCATGTAGTTCAAAAAGAGGGAGAGTTTTTATCTCTTGCGACTAATAGTCCTACGACAGAAGAAAGGGTAATTTCTCAACTGAGAAAAACGGGAAATACACCATTTATCGTTTCAAAGATAACAGTAGATATGGATGATAATTTGTTTCTTCCGATTCCCTTATTAAACGGTCTTCGAAGAGAAATATTAGAAGAACTTACTTCGATGAGGGAAAACGAGGCATCAAACCAAGTAGTAGAAAAGTCCTATCAATTTCCTAAAATACTAGAAGAATCTGTTTCATCAAAGATTACTTATACTGCACTTGTTCGAAATAAAGAACAACTACTTGCTTGTAGAGAAGCAGGGATTGAAGAATTTTACACGCCTGATTTTTCTTTATATCAAGAGTTTAAAAAGGAACTTCCTATTTATTACCGACTAGATCGTGTGATGAAAAATCATCCTTCTTTTTCTGAAGAACGCTTATTAATTGGAGAACTTGGATCGGTCTACTCGTATGCATCAAACAATGAAATCGTAAGTGATTATTATTTAAATGTGGCAAATCATTCAATGATAGAGTTTCTACAAGAACATGACGTAAAGAGGATTACCTTATCAGTAGAATGTTCGAAAGAACAGATTGATCACCTTTTGAAAAAACAAATAAAATTTTCTGAAATTGAAATGATTTTATATGGACATATCGAAGTGATGGTTACCAAATATTGCCCACTATCCTTAGTATTAAAAAAAGAACAAGGGGCTTGTAACTTATGTAAAACGGGAAAAATATATTCCCTAAAAGACAGAAATGGGGCAGTCTATCCCATGATGCAATCAAAGGAACTTACCCATATTTTTTATCATACCCCAATTGAACAGGAACAAAAAAAATATCAGTCAATGGGAATTACTCATTTTCGCTTTGAATTCTTAAATGAGACAAAAGATGAAATCTTATCGATTGTAAAAAAACTGACAAAGTAGTTTAGATATTTTAAAATTTATGTTAAAATAATAATAAGGATAGGTGATTTTATGTTTAAAAAGAAAAAAGAACCAAAAACAGAGGAAATAAATCTTTTCTCTAATTATGTGAAGCTGTTTGTACTTTTTGCAGTAACAGTCTTGATCGTATTATTTCTTCGAAATTTATACTTAGGAAAACAAAACTACAAGTTGAAAATTCCAGTAATCAGTGAAACGATTCAACAAGAAATTAATCAAAATGAGATTTATAACTATGTACGAGAATACCCAAATGCCTTAATTTATGTTGGGGCTGTTAGTGATTCTGACTGTCGTACATTTGAAATTGACTTTAATCAGATTATTAAAAATAATAAACTGGAAGAAGAAATCACTTACTTAAACTTAGAAAAAGAAAAAAATACAAAAGAATTCTTTAAAGAATTTAATAAATTTTATAATAGTTCATTAAAAAAGTATCCTTCTATTATTGCATTTAAAGACGGAAAAGTAGCAGAGATTTTAGAAGTTCCAGTAGGAGAAAATTATTCTAGTAAGGTTGTTCAAGAATTCTTAGATCGTAATCCAGTAGAGCAGGTAGAAAATTAATGATCCATATTGTTTTATATCAACCAGAAATTCCTCAAAATACAGGAAACATTATGCGTACCTGTGTAGCAACAGGTAGTAAACTCCATTTAATTGAACCATTAGGTTTTAAAATAGATGATGCCCACTTAAAAAGAAGTGGTGTTAACTATATAGACAAACTAGAATATACCATATATCCTAATTGGGAAGAATTTAAACAAAAAAATAGAGGGGATTACTATTATTTTACTCGCTATGGTCATAAACCCCATACAAGCTTTGATTATAGTGACCAAGAAAAAGAAATTTATTTAATCTTTGGAAAAGAGTCAACTGGAATTCCAAAAGAAATTCTACAAGAAGATTTAGAGCATTGTATGAGAATTCCGATGACAGCCAATGTAAGAGCACTTAATTTATCGAACTGTGTTGCTATTTGTACTTATGAAGTATTAAGACAACAGAATTATAGAACTTTGCTAAAAGAAGAACCTCATAAAGGAAAAGATTATTTAGAAAGATAGATACACTAACTATCATAAGTTAGTGTTTTTTCATGGATAAAAAAACAACATCAATAGAAAGTGATGTTGTAGAACTGTTTATTTAATAAAACCACTAGCTTGAAACTTTTCGATAATCTTTTTCTCTGATAGGTTTCCTTCAATTCTAGCGGAAGTAGTTTCTTCTTCACCATTTGTGTAAAAAATAATGGTTGGTGTTGCAGAAACTTCTAAAGTATCGATTTGTTCTTCTTTTAATTTACTGATATCGATATATTTAATTTCTACCTTATATTCTCCAGATATCTTTTTTAGTTTTGGTCGAATTCCTTTACAAGCAGAGCAATCATTTTTCATGACCTCTAAGACAAATGTTTCTTTATTTTCTAATAACTTTTGATACTCTTCATACGAAATTTCTACCATATAGCTCTTCGTACAACCGGTTGTGATACAACCAATTAATCCAAGTACGAGTATCATCCATCCTAACTTCTTCATATCGTACCTCTCATTTCCTTTTTTCTATTATCAAATTTATCACTTTAAAACTAGACTTGTCAATGAAGATTCTCGTGTTTTAGTGAAAAAGAAGTAAATTATCTTTCTCTTTGCATCAAAATATGCTATACTGTTAAAGAATAGATAATAGGAGGGATAGCTTGTGGTACTTAGAAAACCGTATGCGTTTTTAATTAGAAATTTTAAGAAAATCAATGTTCTATTACTCGCTCTTGTTATTTTTATCGCTTATAAAGATATTTCAATGTATGGCTTTTTAAGAGATTATGCCAATACTGCGATTTATAATAGCGCGTTAGATTCAATCTCGAATTATTCAAATATCTGGGCACTTTTAGCACTATTTTTGATTGTTTTTATCTCCGCCGTCTTAGCATATCTTTTAAAATATAAAAATAAACCATATGCCTTTTATATCTATATGACAGTTTCCAATCTATTAACTTTAATTGTATTCCTATACATGAGATACTATTTCTCATCAGGTGTATATTCTGGTTATAGTATGGAAGCTTCCCGTAACTTAATGTATGTTACATTGGTTACAGTTCTCCCTTATGCGGTCAGTATCCTATTATTACTAGTTCGCTCTGTTGGATTAGACCTAAAAAAATTCGGATTTAATGAAGATAAGGAATTCTTGGAAACGAATGAAGAAGATAGAGAAGAAGTCGAAGTAGAAGTAGCTTTTGATAAGGATATTTTTATTCGACAATTTAGAAATAAATTTCGTTTATTCAAATATTTCTTTATGGAACACAAATTTGCTTTATCAGCAATTACGATTGTAGTAGTCCTAGTTCTTGTTTTTGTCGTTTATAACTATGTTTATGTATATCATAAAGTTTATGGAATGAATGAAACTTTTAAATCTAACAATTATCGTTTAACGATAGAAAATACTTATTTAACAGATAAAGATTATGCTGGAAATATCATTTCTAAAGAAGATAAATACTATGTAATTCTGGACTTTAAAGTAGAAAACTTATTAAATCAGGAAAGAGATTTTGATATGACAAAGTTTCATTTATTTGTAGATAATGATTTCTATGAACCAGATTTAAGATTTAATAATTATTTTAATGATATTGGTAGAACCTATGAAGGAAAAAGTATTGGAAGAAAAGAAACAGAGAATTATTTATTAATTTATGAGATTGATAAACCTTCGAATAAAAGTAATTTTTTATTAACTTACCAAGATTTGATGACAAAGGATGCCAAAACAATTAAAGTAAAAATTAAAGTGCGTGATTTAAGTAAATTTGTGGATAAAGATATAAAGAAATTAACAGAGACTTTAGAAGTTCCAATCAATCTAGAAGAAAAGAAAATATTTAGTTTGAATGACTATGTATTAGCGGATTCTATAACATATACCTATGAAAAATGCTATGTACACAATTGTCCGATTTATGAAGGAACATTAGTAGGGAAAAATGGAAATACAGTACTAAGACTAAGGGGAGACTTTGGTAGTGATTCTACAGAAGAGTTTATTAAATTTATTAAAAAATATGGAAAACTTCGATATACAGTAAATGGAATAGAAAAAGAGATAACACCAGAATTTATGATTGAAAAAAGCTATCGAGGAAAAATACTTTATTTATCAGTTCCAGTAGAAGTGAAAGAAGCGACAAAAATAGAATTACGGTTTACCGTTCGAACCTATCAATATATTTATAAATTAAAGGTAGATGATGAATAGAATGAATTCAAAGAAAATGAAAAAATTAGCAACTCTCTTAGGAATTGGTATTTTCTTTATTCTAGTAGGAACCTTATCATGGAAGTTTTTCTTTTCTAGATATTATCAATTTAATCACCAAGAAAAGATGTTGCTAGAAGGGGCAAAAAGTTACTATGATACGTATTCTAGATATTTACCACCAGTAGGAGAAACGAGAGAAGTGTCGTTACAAGATTTATATGATGCAGGGAAAGTAGATACTTTATATATACCAGGAAGTAAAAAGCTTTGTGATACAGATAGTTGGGTACGCGTTTATCAAAATGAAGAAGAGGAATATGAATACTTTGTAAATTTAGAATGTAATTCTTTTAAGTCAAAGGTTGATAGAAAAGGTCCTGAGATTGAACTTAATGGAGATAATACAGTAATTGTAGATTATGGAACTGAATATAAAGATCTTGGAGTAAAATCGGTCAAAGATGATACAGATGGTAAGATGGATGTTAAAAAGGTAAATATAGATACCTCAAAGGTAGATACGAACAAGCCTGGGTTATATAAAGTAACCTATACTGCTCATGATAAACTTTATAATGAGACAAAAGTGACGAGGAAGGTTCAAGTAGTTGATAAATTATATTCTTTTGTTACTAGAAATACAGATGAGACAAATTATTATAATGGGGATGAAGTAAAAAACTTTGTTCAATTTTCTGGAATGCTTTGGAGGATTGTAAATGTAAACCCTGATAATTCAGTAAGACTAGTTTTAGCAAATTCAAGTTCCAATGTCATATTTGGAGTAGAAGAAAAGTTTACAGATTCTAATGTTTATCATTGGTTGAATGATTACTTTTACTCACATTTAAAGAATTCAGAAAAATATATTGTAAAAAACGCTTCTTGGTGTAGTAACAATACAATTTATAGTTTGGAAGATTTGCCTAATGAATGTAATGGTGAAACTTTTCAAAGTCCAGTTGGACTACTATCTATCCGAGATTTAGTACTGAGTGATGGAAATGTAAGAGGATCTTATCTAAATACAAGTCAGATTTATTGGTTACTAGATCGAGTTAACAGTGAAATGATTAATATTGCAGATTGTACGGAAACGAAAGGTTTTACAGCATGGAGTGCTAGAACTTATGGTGCTGTTCGCCCAGTAATAAATTTAAATACAGATGTTTATATTATGAGTGGTACAGGGTTATTCACAGATCCATATAAATTAAATGATTATGAATATGCCAAAGAGAATGAACAACTTAAGGATCGTTTAGATGGAGAATATTTTTCTTATTCAGGTTACTTATTTAGAAAAATTGATACTGATAAAGATGGAAATGTAAAAATGATTATGTCTAGTAATATGAAGAATCCAGAGACTAGAGAGGAATTTTTGATAGGGTATGCAGATTCTATTACGGAACGTAAGTTTGATCCTACAGTAGTTGGGAATGTTGGACATACTTTAAATGAAGAACTTTTACTTCATTTAAGTGATAAATCAATTGTAAACCATGAATATGAAATTCCAGAAATTGATATTGAACTACCATGTGATCAGTGGAAGAAAACAAAAGTAAAGGCAATGCTATCTCTTCCTACTAGTTATGATTTGTTTTCTACTTATAATGCTTTAGGTGATATGAATGACTCTAACTTCTTATTGTTAGATTATAGTCTGAACAATGATATTACTTTCGTTAATACAGGAAATGGACTTGCCTTTACGTTAGATCAAGATGTGTTTGGTGAAAATACAGTCAAAGTGGTTTTATATTTAAAAGGAAATTTAAAGATTGCGAGTGGAAAGGGAACCTATTCCAATCCATATTATATTAAGTAAAAGAGGTAATGTATGAAAAAAAAAGATAAGATGCGAAAAAAAATTAGTAAAAGAGAAATAATTCCAGTAGTGATTATTCTATTTGTCATTGGAGCTATTATAGTAATTAGATCTAATTCGAAAGGTCAGGATTATTATTCTCCAGAATCGAGAGTAGAACAAATGAAATCTACCATTATTGAAGATAGTGAAACTATTGGATGGGTGAATGTTCAAGGAACTGATATTGATTATCCTGTGGTGTATGAAACAAATTTAGTATACCAGGGACTCAAGGATTATTTGTGGATTTCCAGTATGTATGTGGAAGGTGAAAATCGTCTTGCCGTTTTTGGACATAACATCCGAAATGTTTCTAACAAACCTTTAATTAAAGAAGAGGGTCATGTACGATTTGAACAACTTTTAAGTTTTGTATATTATGATTTTGCAAAAGAAAATTTATATATTCAATATACTCAAAATGGAAAAAATGAACTTTATAAAATTTATGCCATTGGCTTTTATAAACAAGATGATGAAGAAGGATATCCTATTAGTGATGAAGAAGAAACGAAAAAATATATCAATGATGTTAAAAAGAATAGTATTTATGACTATAAAGTAGATGTAAATGAAAAAGATTTTCTAATTTCTCTAGTTACTTGTACAAGATTTTTTGGTGCAGAGGGAAAAACAACTTTTAAAATTGATGCAAGAAGGATACGTACTGATGAAAAAATTGATAAATATGGAGTTCAAAAAAACAAAAATTATGATATGCTTAACTTAGAATAGAGGTGTGAATTATGAAAAAAAGTATATATTTATTATGTATTTTCTCTGTCCTAGCTTTATTGTTCTCTTTTCAAGCAATAGATGTTAAAGCAGCAGGAATTGCTAACTATCAGTTTCCTGATTATATTAGTGTAGATAAAAGAATTTATAAAGCCAAATGGCGTAAAAAATCAGAAGATACTTATCAGAATTTAAAGGGTGCAGAAAAGGTGACAGAGGAAAATCTGACGCAATTGTCTTATGATAATATTGCTCTTAGTTGTGTACAGTTTAAAGAAGGTGTGCAGACAAAACGGTCAGATGATTCAGTCATTGCAGAGGATTCTAATGGAAATCGTATTTCTGATTACTGTGAAAGTGGATACTCTGTCTCCTTTGATGAGGCTTTGGAAAGTGGTGCATTAGTCCAGGAGGATGGTGCTTGGAAATTAAAATTATGTGATTATTATGCCAGAGGATTAGATTCTAAAATTGGGGATATTACAGATACAGAGAATATTGTCATGACTGAGATTGGTGGAGGAAGATACCGCATTACATTTAAAGTTTTGGAAGAGAATCCGGGCGTTTTTATGTTTCGAAAATTAAATTATAGTACTTATGAAGAAAATGGAATGACACAATATCAATTTGATGATTCGGGGAACCCAGGAACTTACACAGAACATTTTGGTTCATCCATAGATTTAGCGTTTGGCGAAAGATTTGATTTTTTATTCTATGTTAATGGGAACTCTGAATTTTGTAGTTCTGAATTTGTGGCAGAATATAGAGGTGCTGCCCCTATGTACATTTCTAACCCAGTAATTAAATATACCTATGATGATGGAAGAAATATGTGTGACACCTTAAAAAATGAATTTAGTACGGATCCAATTGCCAAAGGAATGATTCCTTCTTGTTATAAAGATGTTATTAATTACGGAGAGAATATTCCTAGTAGAGAAACTATTATGCTAACGATTGCTCAAGTACAAGATATGATTCGTGGTAAAAGTAGTATTCCCAACAACACAAGTAGTGGTAGTAACATTCGAAAATGTGAGTTCGTAAGTGGTGGAGATGGATTAAAAACCACTACAGGAGGAAATACAAAGAATACTTATAGAGCCAGTATTACCAATAAGTATTTAGAGTCTTCCTTAAAATATAAGTATTGGAGGGTAGAGTGTAGTGAAGAAATGACTGTTTCTTATGATGATCCAAAGGCGGTCAATGCTGGTGGAGGATTTTCTTATACAACCATTATTACATTGACTAGAACTTGTCATCCAGTACAAATAAAAGTACCTGAAAAAAAATCACTTTGTGTATATTATGCAGTTTGTAACGGTAGAAATCATGATCATGCCATTAATTGTGCTGGGCCAAATGAAGACTTTGATGCTTGCGTTCAAACTTGTGATGGAGGAAAGTATTCCCAATCTTGTATTGAAAGTTGCTATGATGAAGTTTATGGAAATCAAGATGTAAAAACAGTCAGTTATACAGATACCAACGGTTTAGGGTTATTATCTATTTCTAACAAGCAAAAAGGAATTGTTCCAGTTGTTACCTATTTTGGGGAAAATGCTTCTTCTTGCCCACAAGAGTGTAGCGAAAAAGGAAAATTTATGGGTGGATCTGCTGGTATCAAGGGAGGAATTATTTCTAGTTGTTGTGTAATTAATAATAATTCTGGTTGTAAGAGGACTGGTAAAAGAAGTGCAACATGCTATACAGAACATGGAGCTGCTATGAATTTTGATGATGGATGTAATCCGAAGAAAGGTAAATCAGAAGTAAGATGTACTGAAATCTTAGTAACAACTGATGACTGTGCTGCAAATTCTGAAAAACTATATTATGAAGAAGTAAAACAGGTTAAAGATGAATATAGTAAAGTTGTTGCTAGTATTCAAGGCTATACAGAAAGCGATTATAAGGATGAAGAAATTCAAACGGGTGTCTATGATAATTATTTAGATAAGCAAGTAAATTTTGGAAAAAATCAACAACCAATCACGAATGTGATGGTAACGAATTCAACTTCAGGTGACCAGACGAGGTTCATTTCCTCTGTCACTCAAGATGCAGGGCAATATTCAGTAACTCAAGATATGTTAAGTTATACTTGGAAGGAATATACAACTACAAGAACGCAAGTGGTGCATTTGACACAATCTTATGTTTCTAATACAACGAATCAACAGTTAGGTGTAGGTACCATTTATCAAAAGAAGACAATGAATTGTGAACTTGATGATAAAAATGATAAACTATGTCTAGAATACTATAATGGTGGATATAAGTACTATACCAGTTTATTAGCGCCAACAATTAATGATTATCGGGATTGGCCATATTATAATCCTAGCAATACTGATACAACTATTCAAAGATTTACTGCAAAAGGTGATAAGTACGAAAATATTGATGTTGATTTAAGAAATTTTGGTTCTTGGAATCAATGGAATGTAGATATTGATTGTATTTATGGACTATATCAAAATTATATATTAGATAAAGATCCAGTATCTTGTGATTCTAGTAAAGATATTTGTAGTCATGGCGTTCAATATATCTATCGTGAAATTGAATTAGAGGATAATTTCCCAAATAATCGTGATCCAAGATGGAATTGGACTGGTACAATTGATACAACTTCTGTAGATGGAAGAAGATTAGTTACTGGTGCTGCAAGATATAGTACTGCTTCTTATCGTGGATATAACGTAGATCCAACTGCTTTAATTAAACATATCGAGGGAAATGGGAATACAATTTATGATGTGAAAAAAGATAGTAGTGAAGTTGATTATGAATTTGTCTTAACAAGACAGAATTTGAGAAATA